>DATEDZ010000062.1:0-8783 GCA_035281385.1 Polyangiaceae bacterium | reverse complement strand
CCCGCTCGACCGAACAACGCTCCCGCTCCCGGCGTTTGCGAATTTGCGCTCGGCCGAACCCGAGCCCCATTCCGACCCCACTCCCGCTCCCGATCAGCCGCTCCCGAGCCCGAACCCGGCCCGATCACCAATCATGGCTGGGCGTTCGTCCCTCTCTGCAAGGTCTTCCTGCAAGGTCTTCCGAGTCAAAGGACAGCTGACGACCAGGCGGCAACGACAGGACCCCGGATCTCAAGAACGGCAGCAAAGATCGTGGCCATTGGAATGGCTGAGTTCGTGCCAGTCCCTTCAGTGCCACAACCGCCCGCTTTGTGAATCCCCACGAGCAGGCCCTGGCGATCCAGCACGCCGGCTCCTGATGAGCCGCCGGTCGTATCGATGCGATAGTGGACGCGGCTCTCATCCACACTTTCGACCGAGCCAAACCCGACCACCTTTCGGCGGCCCCGACCAAGTGGATGCTGAAAGACCGCGATGGGCTCATCAACGGCGACGACCCTGGGACTGGGAAAAACCCAACCGTACTGTCCCCCGGGATTTCCTGCGAGCACGGATATGGACACGTCCGCTTCTGCGTATTGGACCACACTCGTAGCCTGGAACCATTGGCAGCGCGCCTGCGCGGCCGCATCAGGATCGGGTGGATTCGGATCGCTTGCGCTAAGTTGACAATTGAATCCGACGACCTCCGACGGCTGAACGTTGCAACCACTGTGGTTCACGGTCAAAAAGAGGTTCGGGCCGATCAAACTACCCGAGCAGTGACGCCCAAAAGCACCCTGCCAGCGAGTCACATACGAGATAGGGAAGCCTGCGACGCTGCCATCATACAGTTCGACGTCTGGGGCATCCCAACTATCGTCGCATTGGGTTTCTTGCCTCACAACGCCCACCGCTTCATCGTCGTCGGCATCTGAATAATTGGCGCCGCACGCGAAGCTCATGCAGGCCACGCATGGCAGCAGCGCACGACTTACCGTTGTACCAAGTCGTTTGGACATTTTCATGTTGGCTCTCTCTCTTCGGTCGGCGCGACCAGTCTCGACTGGCTGGTTCACACCCGTGGGTCTCATGCCAGTCGTCATCTTCAGAGCGATAGAGCGATCTTGGCGAAAACGCCGCAGCTCGACGTCGAAGGTCTGGCGCCTCGTCGTCGGCTGCGGCGTCAACTGGCCCAGCTCGGGGAATCGTAGCCAAGGGTCGGAGTCAGGTTGAACAATCGCCTGATTCCTCATTCCCCTGTTGCGTGTGGGACTCGTTGTCTCGAGGCCAGCTCACAACATGCTGGTCATCAAGCTCGGGGCAATGCCGTAGACGGCCACCGCACCGCGCCGATCGGCCCAGGTTAGCTCGCGCAGATTCGAGCAATAGCTCATGACTGAATCGACGTCGAACTCACCATAGGTCGTGTCGCCATGCGAACCGGAGCCAACTCCGATGCTGCATTGGCCGAAATTGTCTGGCCGGTTCTGTTCATGCGCGAACGCAAGGCTGTGGCCGAACTCATGCACGCAGATCCTTGCGATGCAGTCTGCTCTGGAAAGGCTATCGACGGTGCAAACGCCGTACAGCCCTTCGACACCGGATCTGGTGTCGATTTCCATGTCGCTGATGCCGTCGGCTTGTTCTCCGAGCCCCCCGCGCACGACCATTTCGTCCCCGCCGGTGATCCAGATGCCAGAGAACCCTGAGCCGGGGCACGTTCCTACGTCCGCGAACGAAATGTTGGCGAGCGACTCCCAGACGCGTGCGCCCACCAATGCAGCCGTGCGGTCGCTGCCTGCGACGTTCGAGTCGAAGCACACGTCGATGACCGAGCCGGGTTCCCAGGTTGTCGTGCTGAGCACATACAGGTCGTCCGTATGAGTCGATGCGACTCCTTCGTCGAGATTTTCGCATCCCGCGAAGAGTAACGACGCCGCCAAGAGCAGGCATAAGCCCTGCTTTGGCGGGCCTGCTGATCCGAGAATCAGCCTTCCTTGGTCGAGTGGTTCCATCGTGATCCCTAGTTGGATGGCGTGCCGCTCAATTCACGGTCAGAACGTCGATCGCTTCCTTGTTGGATTGCTGCGTGCACGCTCCGGTACCGGTAATGTCGACCGTCCTACCGGCTAGGAATGCCGCCATCGCGAGCCTGTACGTCTCGCGCCCGGCGTCGCTGCTGAAGTTGATGGTAAACGACTTGCCGGAGTTGTACGTTGCGCAGGCCGGACGAGAAGGGTCGTTCAGATCGATGTTGATGATGCCCTGACCATTGAATGGGTCGGCTCGGAGCGACAAGATCTTCGCCCCCGTGATGTTGCTGGGTGCGGCCAGAGCGACCCCCGCCGTCAACGTGAGCGCAGCCAGGAACGAGGTAGCGACGTACTTGCTGAAACGAGTTTTCATGATGAGCGTCCTTTCGTCTCGCGCGAAGGTTGGTGTTGCGCGCAAGTGGTCGGTGCCCGAGCAACTTGCATGCCGGGGCCCCAGACGCCGGATCGCGCCCGCTTCTGCGGTGTTGGCCATGAACGACTCGATGGACTGGACAGTCGCATCGGCGCGTGTTCGCGTCCGAGACGAGACTGAGCGACTGCCCGATGGCAAGGGCGCTGCTAGCGGACACCGAACACCGCCCTGATGCCCAGCAGCGCGTCCAGCGCGCTCGATGGGGACCGAGGCCGTTACCGAACGGAGGAGCCTTCAACCCGCGATGCCACGACCGGAATCGAGATTACGGCGCACGCACGCAACGCACGCCGACCGAAAAGCGGCGTGCACTGTTCTCGTTACGGACGGCGTTCGACAGAAACTCGGCCCCGGCAAGGAAGCTCCCACCTCGAACGACGCGGCTGTCTTGCTCGGTGAGATTGGCGCAATCGAGGCATTCGATCTGGGCAAACGGGACGACGTAGGCGTCTTGCATCCACTCCCAGACGTTGCCAGCCAAATCATATTGTCCCCAGCGCGACTCTCCGGCGCTGCGCAGGCCGACTGGCGCCAAGTTCTGAAGCCCCTCGCAAGGTAGCCCATCTCCCTCGAAGTAGCAGCCATAGATGGCGTGGTTGCTCGAAGGTCCGACAGTGTCTTCACCCCAAGGGAAGGTTCGTTGTTCGTTGCCCCCGGCCGCGGCATAGTTCCACTCGGCTTCGGTCGGTAGACGCCCACCGTCCCACGTACAGAAGGCATTCGCCTCGAACCAATCGATACAAGTCATCGGTTTCAGTTCATTGGCTCCCGGTGTTAGCGTCCAAGTTTGGTACTTCTCGTGACATCCAAAAGCGCCTGAAAGCAGGCGAATGTTCGCCTTTATGTCCCAGCCGATACTGTTCGGGTCGTTTGGATTACGTCCGTCGCCCTCTGGTAGCAAACCCGCGGCCAAATTTTCCACGAAGCGACGAAATCGCGCGACCGTCACCTCGTAGGCATCCATCCTAAAATCGCTGACGGTCGCGGGATACGTAGGGTCGTTGGCTCGAAAGTATGTTCCACCGGGGATCAGAGGTGCCGTACAGCACGACGTGCCATCGATGCCGCACTGACTCGACGGGCCCTCGCAACTTGGCGGAGCGCCACAAACGCCGTCGCCGCTGCAGAGCGGGGTGGCCGCATCACACGGGACAGCGGCCAGCCATGCGCCATTCTCGTCGCAGACTAGGACCTCGTTTCCGGCGCAGCGCCTGGCGCGCGGCACGCAACCGCCTTGGCAAGCTCCGTTGACGCAAGCGCTGTTCGCGCAAAGCTCGACGACTGAGCTGACCAAGTCCGGTCCACAGACAATTCGGGAGTTGTCTTGACACGTTGCCGTGCCGGGCTCGACGCCGGAGCAGCCATTGGCAATGGCTAGGCACATTCCGACCGTAGCGCCTACGGACGCATCGCAGTTGGTGCCTGGACGGCAAGGTTCCGCGTGCTGCCACACGCCGCCTCTGCAAACCAATCGGCCTTTTCCAGCGCGGTCAGCGCAAGCGACGGCGTCTTCCTGCTCACAGGCGTCGAACAGGCTAGCCAGCGGCACGGGGTCCAGAAGCGGAGCACCAGCGCCGCCTGCAGGCCCAGCGCCCCCTGGGGCGCCGCCACCCCCGAAGCCGGCGGGACTTGCAGCGCTGCCGCCGACCGTCGTGCCAGCCTCGCTCGCGGCGCTGCGCCCGCTGTAGTGGCCTGCCCCTGCCGACGCGTCGGAATCGTCATCGTCGAATCGATGAATGCAGCTGAACCCCAGCAGTACGAAACACGTCGTCCATTTATCCCAATTCACGGTTGGCCCTCATCTGTAGCTAGTCGCCGTGGTGTACGTCCAAACCCCCGCTGTTCCACCGACGACACCACCGACGAGTAGTCCGAACGTCAGGTCGTCGACTCTTTGGATAGAGGTCGCAAACTCGAGATTGCGACGATCGCTAGAAGTCGCTCGTTTCTGCGTGAACTTCTCGTAGCGGTTGTGGTTCCAGAGGAAGAGGCTACCGCTCGCAGCGAGGAGCGCCGCGCTGACGCCGCCGAGCAGATAGGCCAAGGTACGCCGCTCGGCGCGCTCGCGCGACTGCGCGTCCAGGCTAGCGGGCGTGCGCTTGAGGGTCGGGGTGTAAGTTCGCGTCGCCCTGGCCGTGAGATCGAGGGTCGTCCGAAGCGAGACGAAACCTTCGCGCTCGACCAAGACCTCGTGTAGCCCTGCTGGCAGCGCCGCGTTTTGGAAGCGTTGGCCATCAACGAACGTTCGCGCGTCTGCGGGCGTTGGCTGCACGACGAGCTCGGCGCGCAGTTCGGCCGGAAGCTCGGATAGGGGACGCTGGGCGCAGTCGAGCTTGGAAAGGCGACCACGTGCAATCCGGGCGGCCTGCTCGGTGGGCCTGTAGCCAGGGCGCGCAAAGCGCACGCGGATGGATCCGGCGGCCAGAAGTACCGGCGCCGCGATGGGAGTGACGAGCCGGTGAGTATCGGATATCTCGACGGTTACTCCCGGAACGTCACAGGTGACCGCGAGCTGCCCTACGGTCAGCGCCGGCTCGGCCGGCACCTCCAGCTGGACCTCGACCTCCGCTCCTGCGGTGATCGTAACGCGACGAGAAACGGGATACCCAATACCCGAGGAGTGGAGCAGCGTGTGCTCGCCGACCTCGAGCGAAATAGGTCCGTTCAACTTCGAAGCATCCAGCTCGACGCCGTCCAGCCAGACTCGACTCTGCTCGGTCGCTGGCACGAGCAAGCGGAGGCGGCCGATGCCCGCTCGAAGCCCCACGATCATGTCGAGCACGCTCTGGCGCCGCTCGAGGCTGATCTGGTCTGCGCCTTCATTGAGGTAGCGCTCGAAAGCCGTCACTGCTTCGACGGGCCGGCCCAGCCCTGCCTCGGCTTGGCCGATGTTGTACAGCACCGAATGATGGGGTTGTGCTTGATACGCAGCCTGAAACGCCTTCAGCGCGGCCTCGAGCTCGCCGCGCTGGGCGTGGGTGATGCCTTCTTCGAAATGCCCGCGCGCAGGAGAGCTTGCGCCTGCTTTCTGACTTTGCGCTTGCGCCTGAGCAGACGTCAGTACGAGCACCAGGAGCAACGTGCGAATGCGGATGGTCATTCGTAGGGGTTGGAGGCATCAAAGTGCCGCAAGGCAGGGCGCGCCGCCACGGTCGCGGAACTCGCGGCCATCGGCTTGAGCTCCGTCTGATGTCGCTTGGGCGCAGCTAGTCTCGCCATCGGACGAGTGTCGGTGGACGACGCAAGCGGCGTCGCGGGTGCAGTGCTTGGCAGAACGGGTGGCGGCGTCACGGACCAGGCATCGGCAAGCCGCGGTGTCCAGCTCTGAGCGCCGCGCGCCTCGACCGCTTCTTGGCCGTGGTCGAGCTCGAGCCGAGGCTCACCGCTGCCGTGAAGGGCCACCGTGCGAGCGGCTGTGGTGGGGCCGCGCAAAAGCCAGCCCGTGACGCCCGCGAGCAAGAGTGCTGCCGGCGCGAGCGCCAACCCCGGGATGCGAAGGCGCCGAATTGGCGGTGCGCGAGTCGAGGTGTGGCTACTTTCGGAAAGCGTGCGCTCGGTTGGCGCACAGGACTCCGGGGTGAGGAGGCCTTGAATGGCCTGCTCGAGCTCAGCTGAGCTGGTAGGACGTTTGGATGCGGCTTTGGTCACGCACCTCTCGATCAACTGCGAGACCGCGAGCGGTAGCTCGGGTCGCACGACTCTGAGTGGCCGCGCCTCGACGTTTATGACCTGGTACATCACCTCTTGCACCGAGGCGCCCTCCACGAGCGGCGAGCCGGCCAGACACTCATGCAGGATTGCGCCCATGGCGTAGACGTCCGCAACTGGGCCGACGGCCGCGCCGTCAGCCAGTTGCTCGGGCGCCATGTAGCGGACGGTGCCGATGATCGCGCCTTGCGCGGTAGAGGGGCTCGCGTCCATCTTCACGACACCGAAGTCCAACACCTTGCACCACTCTTCACCGGTAAAGTGACGGGTAATGAACAGATTCTCGGGCTTGAGGTCGCGATGGACGAGGCCAGCCTCGTGCACCGCCACCAGGCCGCGGCAAGCATCGAGCGCGATGTGAAGGGCGCGGCGAAGTGGCAACTGGCATTCCCGTCGCAACAGGCTGCGCAGATCTTCGCCCTGCAGCAGCTCCATCACCAAGTAGGGCGTCTGATCATCGAGCTCACCGAAGTCGACGACGCTTACGACGTGCTCGCTCCGTACCCGTCCCATGGCCCTGGCTTCGCGGCGAAAGCGTTGCGCTGTCTTGTCATCGATCCGCAGCTCCGGCCGAAGGACCTTGAGCGCAAAGGACTTGGCTAGTCGAAGGTGCTCGGCCTCGTAGACGTGGCTGCTACCGCCAGAGCCGAGGTGGCGCACGATGCAGTAGGTCCCGGCCACGACCTGACCAATTCGCGACTGCGCATCGCTGGCCTGTTCGAGCTTGCGGGGCTCGAGCGCGCAGTGATCACTAGCTGCCGAGATCATTGCGACTGCCCTCGATGCCGCCTTTGGCTGGGCTAGACACCGTGTTTTTCGCGTCGAGCAAGCGGTAGATGCGCTGTCGCGAAATGCCTAGCGATTGGGCAGCGGCTTTGATGTTGCCGCCATTGCGGGTGAGCTCTCCCTCCAGACGTGCGAGGTCGTAGTCGTTGCGAGCGCGCGGCGGGGCCGAAACTCCACCGGTGCTCCGACGTTCTCGGCACAGGGCGGCGATGGCCGGCGGAAGGTGCTGACGCAAGAGCCGCGGCTCGTGGCCGTGCACCGCTAGCAGCGTGCGAGTCAATAACTCTAGTTCGCGCACGTTTTGTGGCCAATCGTGCAGGCACAGCGCCTCGACCAGGCGGGCTTCCACGTCTGGACGGCGCCCACCCGTCTGCTGCTCCAGGAATCGAGCAAATAGCGGTGCCACATCGGAGCGGCGCTCGGTGAGGGTCGGAAGGAGTAGCTCGAGGCCCGTGAGTCTTGCGGCGAGATCCTCGCGTAGCCGCTTTGCGGCGACCAGCTCCTTTAGCGGTCGTTGGCTGGCGCTCACGATGCGCACGTCTACCGGGATGCTGGACGACTCACCGAGGGCAAGGACTTCGCCGTCTTCCACGATGCGCAGCAGTTTGGCTTGCAGCGCCGGCGAGAGGTCGGGCATTTCGTCGAGAAACAGCGTGCCACCGTGGGCAGCTCGGAAGTGGCCGGGATGGGCGCGTTCGGCGCCGGTGAACGCGCCGCGGCGGTACCCGAACAGCTCGCCTTCAGCGAGCTGCTCGGGCATTGACGCGCAGTTCAGTGCCAGAAACGGGCCGCTGCGGCCACTGAAATGGTGCACCGCGCGGGCCAGGCGCTCCTTGCCGGTGCCGGTTTCGCCTACTAGCAGCACCGGTACTTTGGACCCTGCGGCGCGGCGCAGCGGCTCGAACAGGCGAGCGACTTCGGGACCACCGAAGACGCCGGGCGCCAGCTCACGAAGCTCGCCGTCTTCGCTCCCGAGCTCCACGAACACGCCGACCCAGTCACCGACCCGAAGCACATCGCGCGGGGCGATTGGCGCGTGCTCGATGCTCGTTCCGCCGAGCCAGGTGCCGTTCGTACTGCCGAGATCGCGCAGCACGTACAGGGGCCCTTGTCGATACAGCTCGGCGTGGTGTCGAGAGACAGCTGCGCCGTCCAGCTGAATCGTGGCGTTCTCGTCTCGACCAATGGCGAGCCGGGCACCTTTGAGCCGATCGAGTCGATAGCGCGGCCAAACCCACTTCAGCACCAGCTCGCAACGCGAAAGGCCCTGTGCCGACTCCTCCTGCACCGTGATTAGCGAGGTTCCCTCCATGACCTGCGTATCACCTAGCATGGTCTGGTTACCACCGATACGCTCTATCGGAGTGGTTCGGCCACAACCTCGTTGACGAGTGTGACTCGATGCTACACCCCGAGGAGCTGAGCAACAGGCCAGCACGTTCTTGTCACACGTTAGCCGCTCTGAGGTCAAATGTTTGTCTGGATTTCCGTGCAGGTATCATGGACTGCATTGGACATCGTCGACTTGGTTGCAGCTGACGGTGTTCGAAGGCGGGCACGGCGGTGGGACGGCATCAGTTGAAACTGAAACGGTAGCCAGCAGCTCACGTGAGCTGATAGTGCACCGCGCTGGGATTGAGAGGCCTCGAGGTCGTGAGGCGCTGCAAGCTATGTTGACCGAGCGACAATACCGCGGCGCCTCCAAACGGTTCAAAACTGGAAGTAGATGAACTGCTTCACTTCCATCTCGAGCAGCGGTAGCACCAGGGCAAAGCAAACACCGAGCACGGCCAACACCAACAGCGGCCGTTTGGGCCAGGGTAGGCGCGGCAGCTTGGGGT
>DATEDZ010000061.1:0-4710 GCA_035281385.1 Polyangiaceae bacterium | reverse complement strand
CAGGAGCGCGTTTCGCGAGCCAGAACGCGTTCGAAGTCATCCATGCTCCTGATCGCGGGTCACAGCGCGGCTGAGATGCGGCAAGCCGTCATGTCTACGCGAGCGAGCTTCGAGCAGCGACCTTGCTCCGCAACCCTGTCTTAACCGGCCAAAGTTACCGCGTGCCACGCGGCGGGTGACGGCGAAAAAGCCGTTGGATGGCGGCATTCAAGCGATGGAGACGACGGACGAGAACGCGGGCCTGCGCCTTGTCGAGGGCGTTGTCCTCGACGTGTTTCAGGACGTAGCGAGCGAAGTCAGTGAGGGCTTGGCGTGGTTCAGCCGTGTCCGACTTGGAGGCGAGGTTGTAACGCTGCTCGATGGCTTGCGCGGCATCCGCATACTCGTTGGCGACGGTCTCGGGAGTGATGGCAGCGTATCGCAGAGTCATCTGATAGTGGCGATGACCGAGGAGCTTCATCAAGACGGGCAGACTCACGCCTGCGGCGAGCATCGAGGTGGCGTAGGTGTGGCGCAGACGGTGCGACGTCATGGGCTCGGCGAACACGAGGCCGCGGCAGGCTTTCTTGAGGGCGAGTCGGTAGTCGGCGAAGGCGATGGGCTTTCCTGTTTTGGCTTGGAGCAGGAAGATGCGTCGCTTGCCGCGCCGGCCGGTGGAGCCAAGAGCTCGGAGCTTCTTGAGGACGCGGATGGTGGCTCGATCGAGCGGGACGAGCCGCTCGCTGTTGAGCTTACCAAGAGGCACTTTCAAGAAGGTGTTGCCGAGCTGATCGGTGTTGGCGCAGTGGTACGGAAGCGCCCGCAACTCGCCCAAGCGCAGCCCGGTGCGCCGCATCAGAAGGAGTCCGAGTTGAACGGTTGAGCCCGACTTGCGAAGACGGTGTTGCAGGAGGCGATCGAGGTCAGCCGGGATGGGCCTTGGCAGGTACTCGGGCCGTTTTGGTAAGTCGCCGCGACGGAAGAGATCGTCAGCAGCGGAGCCGGCGTAATCGGGTTGTTCCTCGAGCCACAGGAAGTACGCGCGAACAGCGAGGATGACCTGCACTCGATGGCCAGCGCTGAGCTTGCGAGCGTGCAACGACTGGAGCCAGGCAGCGACATGAGTGCGATCGAGGGCGTGGGCAGAGAGACCTTGCGCATCGAGCCACATGTGAAACTGACGGAGGCTCGCGCGGTAGGCGGAGATGGTGGAGGGCTTGTGCGTGGGCTCGAGCGTCTTGGTGAATCGAAGAGCCTGGTCGGGCAACTCGAACAGTGACCGCCCGTTGCTGAAGTCGGGCCAAACGCGCCGCGGATTGAAGGAGAGCAGCTGACGGGCGTGGAGCCAATCGAAGTAACGGAAGAGATCCCGCCGGCAGCGTGTCCGGGCATGAGATTTTTGCGCAGCGAGAAAGGGGGTCAAGAAACTTTCGATCTCCGCCGCTTCGAGCTGCAAGATCGGTCTACCGGTGCGACGCAACCAAGCGTGAAAGCCGCGCAGCACTGGTCGCGACGAGCGCACTTCGCGAAGGTACTCGAGTGCGAACGGCGGGAGGCCCGCATTGGGATCGCGGCGAGTCACGTGTTTTGCCTAGGCGCGCGGCTTGTAGCGGCCTTCGATGATCTCGAGGGCGCGGCGGTACTCATCGGCGACATCGACGAGAGACAGCTCGATGTACTGGAGCGTGGTCTTCATGTCGGCGTGGCCCATCATGCGCTGCAGGATGGGCAAGCGGACGCCGGCGCGCGCCATGTCGGTCCCGAACGTGTGCCGGAAACGATGGGCGTTGGCGAGCGCCAGTGTTGGCCGGCGGCGTCGCTGACGAAACAGACTGCGAAGACCGGCGGGCGTCATGGGTTGGCCGCGGCGGGGTCCTTGCAAGATGAGAAACAAGCAACGCTCAGCATCCCGCGTTGGTCGCTCAAGCTCGATGTAGTCTCGAAGCACGTGTCCCAGCGCATCGGCGAGCGGGAGGACACGATCGCGCTGGCCTTTGCCGCGAACATGAAGGCGTCGCTCGCTCCAGACCACGTCATCGAGATGCAGCTCGAGGACTTCTCTTGAGCGCAGACCGCACAGGAGCATCAAGTGCACGATCGCGAGGTCTCGGTAACGTCTGAGGCTACGCAGGAAGGTACGGACTTGGTCGGGCCCGAGTGGCTCGATCAGCAGGCGAGGCTCCTTGACTCGGACCTTAGACGTCCGTCGCAGCAGGCGGTGCAAGCCGAGCTCCCGATCCCGTCCTGGTCCCTTGTAGTGCGGCGCTGGACGGAGAATGCCTGGGCCCTGGTCGAGCGCGCGTCCGGTGCAAAACTGAAACAGCAGGCGCAGGGTCGTCAAACGACGATTGATCGAGCGCGGTGCCGAGCCAGCACGTTGTTGCTCGGCAATGAAGTCGATCAAGTCGGCCGAGACCAGGTCCTGCAGCTGTCGTTTCGCGGCAGTCAGCCAGCGATAAAAGTGGAGCAGATCGAACGCGTAGGCACGCACCGTGCGCGACGAGAGGCCTCGCACGCGGACAGCGTCGAGGAATTGATTGGCTTCTAGCAAGGGGCGCCCGTCGTCGAGCAGCGTAAAGCGCCTGTCACTGATGACGACGCAGAGCTTGGTGCGGCTGTCGCTGGTCATCTCGCCGCTTCCCAGACCAGAACGCGCTCGAGGTCGCGGAAGTCACCCACTCCAGGGATGGCTCGCTGGCGGCGGGGGCGATCGACCCCTGGTACCCAGGTCACGCTGTACAGGGGCCCGCCGTCCTCCCAGGCTGCGCGCCAGAGTGTCGAGTCGCACATAGGCACCTGGTCGTCCGCACAGAGCACAGCGCGGACCTGAGCTCCCTGCCACAGCGCCAGCGCCTCGAGCAGCGTCCCCAGCGCTCTCGGGTGCGACGGCTCGCCCCTCAGTACGGCTTTCAAGAGCGTCTCGCTCGGGCCGTGCATCGCCAGTATCCGCGTCGCCGCCGCCCGGGGCGCCACACCCATCCAGATCGATTCCATGGTCTTTCTCCGCGCGGAGCGGCTCGGCCATCTCATTGACGACGGAGCGCTCCGCGACAGAGACCATCGGGCTTGGGGCAACTTCTGGGCTACCCGTGTCCGTTTCTATTTTGCGTGGTGCGGCTCGCCACCTACGTAAGCGCGCTGAGGTCTTTCGTCTTCCCCGACGGCTCCGCCAGTACTGCTGTTTGCTCCGGCGCCGGCGTGCCGCACGCTCGCTGCGATGCCGATCATCAGGGCAGTACACCTGCCCCCGATCGCAGTACCGACAGAGGAAGAAGTGACGGCGGCAGCCATCCACTACGCAACGAACTTGGCGAAGATCGTCCACCGGCGCGCGCCACTGCCGGAAACTCGACCCTCGCCGGCGAACCGTGCGACAACCACAGCGTCGAACGCGTCCACCCGCGACGGCCCAGGGCCCGGAGTTTTGGCGACTCCGGGCTCTTTCTATTGGCGGTGACAGACGATCTTCGAACGCGCAACGACCCACGGCCAACTACGCCGCTTGCCTGCAACCCGCTCCGCGAACAGTAACCGTCGCTGTAGGCACGGTCGCCGAAGGCCTCATTGGCCGGTTACATCTGTCTACAAAAATCGTCCGCGCGATGCACTTTCGTGCGTTTCAGACGCTACGCAGGCGCCCGAGGCGGAAGAACGGAAACAGCGGGCTCCTCAAGTCTTCTCAAGCCCTTGCCTGTCAGGGTCAGCATTGACGTGGCAGGCTCTTGGCCCGCTTCATCCCATCTCTCCGAAGGCCCAAAAAGCAGGCAGCCACGCCATCGCCGGCGCCAGGAGCGCGCTACGTCGTGCGAGTCGTGCGGTTCAGCTGTCAGCCCGGCATGCTTCGGCTCGGACCATGGGCTCCATCGTCGAGCGCGGGCCCCACCGCGGCTCGAGCCACGCCCGCGCTTATTCGCCACCATGGGCTCCACCGTCGAGCGCGGGCTCGAGCCAAGCCCGCGCCCATTCGCCTGCTCTGGAGCAGGCAACCACGGCACTCTTTCGAGCGCACGCGATACAGCGGTACCGATCGACGCCACGGCAGACAGCTGCAATTCGAGCTGCGCGGTGGCAGCCCACTCCGATTCAGCTTCCGTCCGAGCATCACGCCGCGTCGAGCCGTCGCGAATTCCTTTGGCTAAGCGGCCTTTGGCACTTGCCTTCCGCGTGCGTCCGAGTTTTTCGCCGCGATCTAACTAAGCGCCCGCCCGCTGACGCTCGACGTTTCGCTCACCAAAAGGCTGTGAAAACGGTGCCGGTTGGAGACGCGCGGGCCAGCCTGGTACGCCATGAGAGCCGATAGGCCGTCAGCGGCTGATTCCGATGATGGTGGTAGGCGCCCCCGTCAGGAAGACTGGTCCGCGCTTCTTTGAGGTACCACAAGTTGCTCCACCCGGCGACGGGATGGGGCGCGTAGGAGATTCTCCGTTCCCAGAAGCGAAACCAATGGCCGGGCGCAAAATCCGTGGTGAAACCTGCGAAGGACGCAGGGCACCTGGGCACCGCGCTGCAAACAAACTCAATTATTGAGCGGTCCAGCCGCCGTCTACCAAGAGACAGGTGCCGCTGACCAGTTTGGCGGCGTCTGATGCGAGGTAGATCACGGCGCCGGCGACGTCGGAGATGTCGCCGATTTTGTTGGCCGGGATCTGGCGCAGCACGTTGGCGCGGTAGTCGGGGCGATCGAGGCGCTCGGCGGTGCCGGGCGTGTAGATGAAAGTGGGGCCGACCGCG
>DATEDZ010000060.1:0-17015 GCA_035281385.1 Polyangiaceae bacterium | reverse complement strand
TTCTTCGCTCAAGACGTTGCTCATCTCGCGGGCGGCTGGGAACACGTCCCTTCCGCTCGCGTCAAACGTCCTGGCCCTCCCTACAACTGGCCGCTTTTCAGCCGCTCACAACTGGCCGGTTTTGCGTGCTCACCGAGGCACGAACGAGGGAGTCGAACCCTGCGCCAGATCGAATCCACTTTTTCGTCGAGCGCGACCGCTTCGACCCAGCGGAACCGTTGGAGACGCGATCGCGAGCGATCGCTGGAAGTTGCACGCACCGCGTCCGGAGTGGTGCTCCCGGTGGTGCTCCAACCCGCGCCAAGTGGTGCTCCCCAAGAAAAAACCGGCCAGGCCTTGTGACCTAACCGGTTGATTCAACTCAGCAATCCTGGAGCGGGAGAAGGGATTTGAACCCTCGACGTCCACCTTGGCAAGGTGGCTTTGAGCCGTTTCTAGCCGTTTCCCGCCGTTACTAAGTCCGTGAAACAATAACAATCAGGCCCGTCGAAGCGTTCCCTGAGCATTCCCCGCGTTTCGACAAGGGGGGGAGGATTCGAACGGTGGGGGAGGGGCTGGCGGGTTGTCACAGCTCCGTGTCACAGCTTGTCACAGCTCGCTGCCCCGCCAAAGGTAGTGGCGCGTCGGGTCCGTCGGCCCCTGCCCGACCTCGCTGACGAGCCCAGCGTCCACCAGCTGTTTGAGGTCGCGCTGCAACGTTCGGCGAATGACGTCTGGGAACAGATTCTCACAGTCGGCGAGGGCCAGTTGCCTCCGCTCAAGAAACGCCGCAACGAGGCTTGCCTGGCGAGCGTTCAGCTTCTTCCTGGCCGCGACGACGTCGGCTCGGATCGCCCACTCGCCTTTCGCCTTCACCTCTTGGAGCTGCGTCGAGAGCCCGGTCACGAAAAACTCGAGCCAGCCCGTAAGATCCATGTCGGCAAGGCGCACGCCTTGCAGCGCCGCGTAGAACGCAGCCCGATCGCGGTCGTAGTACTCGCTGATGGTAAACAAGCGTTTGAAGTCGTAGCCGGCCCGATAGAGGCAAAGCGTCGAGAGTAAGCGTGACGTGCGTCCGTTGCCATCGACAAATGGATGGATGTGCACGAGCCGGAACTGGGCGATACCTGCGGCCAGCACCGGATGGACTGCCTCTTCGTTTCGAAGCCACTCCACCAATTCGCGCATCAGCGCCGGCACCTCGGCTGCGTGAGGCGGCGTGTAGATGATTGCGCCGGTCGCGCTGTTGGCAACGTAGTTCTGCACGGTCCGCCACTCGCCTGGCATCGCTCGACCGCCTCGAACTCCTTCAACCAAGCGTTTGTGGACTTCACGAATGAGGCCCTCGCTCATGGGCGCCCCGCTTGTGAGGTGCTCGCCGACCAGCTCGAACGCCTTTCGGTAGTTGAGCAACTCCCGAACATCGTCGGCATCGGCCCCGCTCACGTCGCGTCCTGCCCAGATCTCCTCGGCTTGTTCGATGCTGAGTTGGGTCCCCTCGATGTGCGTTGTGTGGTGCGCTTCGAGGAGTTGCGCGCGCTGGCTCATGCGACGCACCCAGTCCTCCGAGAGCGTGGCAGCTTCCAGGAAACCGCGAGCGCGCTCGATGATCGTGAGCGCACCGGCGATGCGGTTGGTGATGGTGAACTGTGGCGAAAAACCTGTCATCGGGAGCCGCGCGTCGTGTTTACCCTCGGGGGGTATCGCGGGGTAGCATACCAGCAGCTGACTCAACCTGTCGGCGCGGCCAGTCTGTGGTCGTCACGGTCTCCAAGTCCGGGCGGGAGACTCCCGTGCCGGGGTGTCCATACCCGCACAGACATCGATGGCGTGTGAGGGGCAAAATTTCGTGGATCAGCGCGGCAGCCTTCGCGACGTCGGTAGTGCTGCTGCGCTTCAGACAAGAGCACGCTTTTGCGCCGGGGGCACGTGCCGGCGAACCGGGTGCCAGCCTGCCTGCGCGTGTAGTCTGAGCACGAGCGCCTCACGAGACAAGCCGTCCCGCAGCCAGTCAAACCTCACGACGTGAAGCCCCGCTGCATGCGCATCAGTGAGCGGGCGCGTTCGCTGGATACAAGACACGAAGTGCGCCGCGTTTTATGGCGGCCTTCAGCGGAGGCGCTGCCGCGACCGGAGCATGCTTACGATGGCGCCAAGCTCCACGCGTGCTCGTCGGGTTGACAGCGGATCGTCGTAGTGGCACCTGAACCGAGCGTCACGGTGCCCGAGATACGCGGGCGGGTGGGCGTGCGCTGTTCGGGGCCGTGTGGAGGCACGTCGCAGGCTAGCAAAGCTTGGCGTAGGGCAGCGGCGGAGCTGGGACGGTGCGCCGGGTCCTTTTCCAGGCAGCTCAGGATGAGCTGTTCGAGATCGCTCGGAATCGCACGTCGTAGTCGCTCGGAAGGGCGCTGCGGCTGCTCGTGGAGGTGCGCGATGCACAGCGCCACTAGCGAGCTGCCTTGGAATACCTCCGTGCCGGTGAGCAGGAAGTAGCCGATCGCACCCACGGCGTAGAGATCGCTGCGCCCGTCGACCGAGGCGGGCGAATGGATCGATTCGGGTGGCAGGTACGCTGGTGTGCCGACCAGCGCGTTGACGTCGGTCTGGGCAATGACGGGACCGCTGAGACTACTCTGGCCGCCGGTCTCCTTGACCAAGCCGAAATCGAGCACCTTGACGGTGTCGGGGAGGCCTCCGCGCTCGCACAGGAACACGTTGGCCGGTTTGAGGTCACGATGGATGAGCCCGCCGTCGTGCGCTTCGCCCAGGGCGCTCGCGATCTGCGCCAGGATATGCACGACTCGGCTCGGTTCGAGCGGACCTTGCTCTTGGACGAGGCGCTGTAGATCCACGCCGTCGAGGTATTCCATCGCGTAGTAGAAGATGCCCTCGCGCGTGCGGCCGTAGTCGTAGATCGCGACGGTATTGGGGTGGGAGAGGCGGCTGGTGGCGCGCACCTCGCGCTCGAAGCGCGCGACAGTCTTGGCACCCGCGCGCTCGGGCGGCAGCAGCTTCAGTGCGGTGTGACGCCTGAGCAGCGTGTGGCGGGCCAGGTACACCTCGCCCATGCCACCTTCACCCAGCTTGCGTTCGATCACGTACTGACCGAGCTGCTGAGCCATCGCGACGCTTTCGCGTAGCCCGTAGATCACTTTGGACGCGAAGGTCGGTAGCGCGATCGCGGCCACGCACCAGATGCTGGTCATGCTGGTCAGCTCAGCCAGCACTCCGCGCGCCGCGCCATCGTAGACCGCGACCAGCAGGGCGGGGGTCACACCCAGCGCGCTCACCACCAGCGTGGTGGTTGGCTTGCTCGGTACCGTGACCGCCCTGCACATGAGCACTACGAAGGTGGTCAGGACCATCACCAGGTGGGCGTGATGGGCCACTCCCAAGCTCACGTGGAGCGACTGATACGCCCGCGCGGCCAGCGTGCACAGGACCAGGCCTGCATCCAGCAGCGGTAGCATGCGCTCGCTCCACAGCTGGCGCCGCGTCGTCGTCCAGATCAGGCCCTGGAACAGCAGCAAGCCCAGGTGGGTGAGCAGCGCCGGCTCGGTGACGAGCTGACTCAGCGCTAGCGGCTCGACGAAGACGTGGCGGTGCGTGATGCCTGCGATCAGAAGGAACGTGCCGAGCACGCAGAACAGCTGGGCCAAAAGGCCGATGCGCTCCTGCAGGTAATCGGCGCGAGCCTCTGAATCGAGGGGTACCAGCGCGGCGCCGGGCGAAACCAGCGCCGCGCGTGCCGGGGACGAGGGCGTGTCGACCGAGCTCATCGGTCGCGCCCGGTGACGTAAGCGATGCGGGCCCGTGCTACTCGTACGGAGACCTGCGCTTGAATCGCTTCGAGCTTGGCGCTTACAAGCTCGGTCTGCGCTTCGGTGAGCTCGATGGTCGTAGCTTGACCGACCTGAAAGCGCTCACGCCGTGCTCGATAGGATGTTTCGGCGGCCGCCAGGCGCCGCGCAGTTGACTTGAGGCTGGCCTGCGCGCTGCGATGCGACAGGACCGCATCGGTGACTTCGGTTCGGACGGCGTCGAGCAGCTGGGCGCGTTGAGCGAGCGCGCCCCTGGCCTGTGCCAGGCTGGCAGCGACCTGCGTCTTTGCCATGAGTGAGTCACTCGCCGAGAAGCTGAGCTGCACGCCCACCTGCCAGGAGTTGTTGAGCTCGTCCTTTTGCGGGAAGTAGCGCTGATTGGGGTTTGCCATGGTGTTTTGCGCCGACACATCGAGGCGGGGCAGGATGCGCGAGTGGGCCACGTCCGCTTGCTTCTCGTAGGCGACCGCTTGGAAGGTGGCTGCCTTCAGCTCCGGCCGGTTACGCTCGGCGATGCGGGTCAGCTCTGCGATGTCGTCGACGTCCGAGCGCTCGGCGGGGGGCGAACGCAGATCCTCGCCGATCTGGTAGTCGTGAGCGCCGCTGTCGTGCATCGCGATAGCGACACGCTCCCGCTGCAGCACCGCCAGGTTCTTGGCCTGGACCAGCACGCGCTCCGATGACGCGACGGTTGCCTCGACCCTCGCGACATCAGCGGGTGACGCCGAATCAGCCGCCTGCAGGGCCTGCAGTCTGCTCAGGTGCTCGCTACTGAGCTCCAAGTTCTGCTGTGCCACCGCAGCGTCGAGCTCGGCGCGCACCCAATCGTAGTACAGCGCGCGCGCGTCGTAGGCGGTCTTGCGTCGTGTGGCTTCGAGCGAGTACTGGCTGCCCTGCAGCTGTGCCTTGGCGCCCGCATGCTGCTGGAACAGCTTGAACACGTAGTCGGACAGCGGGACGCTCAGCGAGGTCGAGAAGGTCGTCGAGTTTTGCAGGCTGTCGAATGCGATCGGAGCGGCGGCCAGCGTTTGGCCGGGACCGATCGGACCCGGCGCCGCGCCGGGCGCGACGACCAGGTTGCCGAGCGAGCTCGACTCTACCTTGGACAGACGGAAGTAGCTGGCGGACCCCGAGAGGCGCGGGATGAAGTCATAGACCGCCTTGTCCAGGTTGGCGGCCGCGACTTGCACCTCTTGCCGCTTCTGCTCGGTCGCGAAGCTGGTGGCGGTTGCCTGCTTGGCGACCTGCTCCGCGGTGAGCCCGCCCGGTTTGCCCGTGAGGGCGGCGGTGGGGTCGAGCTCGGCGGCCTGAGCCGTGGTTTCGAGCGCGAGGACCGAGAGCAGAGCCAGAACGAAGGCGCACTTCAACTGGCGAACCGTGATGGATCGGGACATGACAGACTCCTGTTTTGTTTCTGGTTGGCCGAGCTATTCGGCGGGAACGGGGGTGAGGCGGTCTCGTGGGTCGCTGGGGCTGCTGCCCCAGCTCCGTTCGGGACCCGGGTCGGTCGGAGCGCCGGGCGCGTGCTCCTCGTGCGCCGGGCCCCACTTGATGAGCTTCAGGTCGAGCACGAAGATGGCGTAGAGAATCGGGACGATGACCAGGGTCACGATGGTGGCAAAGCTCAGACCGCCGATCTGAACCCAGCACAGCGGTTCCCAGAGCGGACCGCCGTGCATGGCCAGCGGCACCAGGCCCAGCACCGTCGCGCCGACCGTCACCAGCACCGGGCGCATGCGCATGATGCCGGCGTCGATCAGCGCCTCTTCGAGCGGCGCGCCGCGCTCGTGCTCCTCTTCGATGTAGTCGAAGAGCACGATCACGTGGCTCACGATGACGCCTATCAAGCTGATGATGCCCAGGAAGGCCATGAAGCCGAAGGCCGCGCCCATGATGCGCAGGCTGAGCAGCGCCGCCACGGCCCCGAACGGAATCGCGGCGAACACCACCAGCGGCTTGGTCGTGCTCTTGAACTGGAATACCAGCGCCAGGAAGATCGAGAGCACCGAGATGACCAGCACCACGACCAGCTCTTTGAAGGACTTGGTCGATTCGGCCTGCTCGCCGCCGATTTCCATGGTGTAGCCGGGCGGCAGCTCGGCTTTCAGCTTGGCGAGGTCCGGCTGGATCTGCGCCAGGAGCTCACTCGGCAGCGAGCCCGCGCTCGGGTAGGCGCCCACCGTGATGGTGCGCACGTGGTTGCGGCGTAGAATCTTGGCAGTCGCGCCGCTGACATCCAGCTCCGAGATCTGGCGCAGTGGCACCTTGGTGCCCGGATCCCGGCTCGAATACACGTACAGGTTGTCCACGTCACTGAGACGCTGCCGCTCGCTGGCGCGCAGGCGCAGGGCGATGGGGAGCTGGTGGTCGCCTTCCTGCAGCGTGCCCACGCGCGAGCCGATCAGGGCCGTGCCGGTCGAGGCTGCCACGTCCTGATTGGTGACGCCCGCGGCGCTGGCGCGATCAGGGTCGACGTCGAGCTTCACCGTGAAGTTGTCGGTGCCCCAGTTGTCGCGCAAGCGTTCGGCGTTGGGCTGCTTGCGCAGAATGTCCTTCAGCTTCTCGGCCTGCTGACGCAGCACGGTGATATCGTCGCCCGACACGCGGATCGCGACCGGCATGCCGACGGCGGGGCCGCCCTCGATTTCCTGCACGTCGATGCGCGCGCCAGCCACGCGAGAGCTGAGCGAGCGTTGTAGTGATCCTACGGCCCGAGCAGTGTCGTGCTTGTCGCTGAAGCGGATGATGAGCTGTGCGTAATTTGCCTGGCGTTGCTCGGGGCTGATGCTGAACCAGAAACGCGGTCCGCCGCCTCCGACGAAGGTCGTCACGCTCATCAGCTTGTCGCCAGCCGTTTCGCGGATCAGTCTCTCCACCTCGTCTGCCTTCTCGCGAGTCGCCGACACCGGGGCATCCTCTGCCAGCCAAACATCGACGTAGGCCAGGTAGTTCAGATCCTTGGGGAAGAAGTTCTGCTTCAGCCCATGCACCCCGAGCGCGGCCACGAAGAACAGCGCGACCGCCGCCGCGAGTGCTGCCCAGCGATGTCGGACCGCGCCCTGCACCAACTTGGCGTACAGCCTCGGGAAGCCGTGCTGGCGGCGCTCCTGAACTGGAGCCTCTGGCACCTTCGGCGCCTTGAGCAGGAACATGCCGAGCAGCGGCACGAACGTCATCGAGACCAGCCGCGAAGCCACCAGCGATGCGGTCAGCACGACCGGCAGCGAGATGATGAAACGCCCCGTGTCACCAGTGAGCGTCGCGAACGGCAGGTAGGCGACGATGTTGGTGATGGTGGCGAACAGAATGGCATTGGCCAGCCGGGTCGGCGCGAGCCAGGCCGCGATCTTGGCCGGTACGCCGCGCGCCATATCGCGCTTGATCGCGTCACCCGCGACGACCGGATCGTCGATCAAGAGGCCGAGCGCGATGATCAGCGAGCCGATCGAGATCTGCTGGATATCCCAGCCCACGAGGCGCATCAGCCCGAAGGTCATGGCCAGCGTGATCGGGATGCACAGCGCCATGAGCAGCGCCGAGCGCCACTCCCAGAAGCCGATCAACGCGACCAGCACCACCAGAATGATGGCTTCGTACAGGCTCGACATGAACAGGTCGACGTTCTCGGCGACCTGCAGCGGCTGATCGCTGACGCGGTTGACCACCAGATCCTCGGGCAAGAGCGGCTTGGTCTCGGCGATCTTGGCTTCGACCGCGGCGCCGAAGTCGGCGATCTGTTGTCCCGCCTTCATCGTGACAGCCAGCGTGATGGCACGCGTGCGCTGCCATTTGCCGCTGGTATCCTTCCAGCTGGCGTAGGAGGCGTAGCGCACGTTGTCGTAGGCGCGGCTGATGGTCACCAGGTCGCGCAGGTAGACGGGCGCGCCGCTCTGGCTCTTGGTGATCACGATGCCGCCGATCTCGTCTTCGCCGCGCAGCTCGCCGTCCGGTGCGATCAGGATCGTCTTGCCCTGCACCTCGACCGCGCCGCCGCGTGCGGTGATGTTGCGCGCCGAGAGCGCGTCCTTGATCTGCGTCGGGCCGACGCCGTAGCTGGCGAGCTTCTCCTGCGAGTAATCCAGGTAGATCACGTCGCCGACCACACCGGCGCGCGAAACGCCCGCCACGTTCGGCACGCGCCGCAGGGCCTTCTCGAGCGTCTCGGAGTACTGATCGAGATCGCGGTAGCTGTACTTCTCACCCGCGACCGCCGAAAGCTTGGCTTCGGTCTCGGCCGGGTTGCGGACCACCACGGGCTGCCAGACGTCTGGATGCAGCTCGGAGACGCGCAGCCTATCGCGCACGAAGTCGCGCGCGTTCACCAGGATCTTTTCGTCGCTGGCCACGGTGCGCGAGTCGATGCCCAGAAAGCCGGGGCCCGACAGCAGCCGCACGTCCTGTGCGCCCTGGGACGTGGCCCACTCGCCGAGCGCCTTGCCCACGACCGATAGCTCGCGATCGTCGAGCGTATACGGAAAGCAGCCCACCAGCGTGGCGCGGGCGTCGGAACCGCTATCAACGCTTTGGGCGCGCGTGTCGCGGATGGCTTGCTCCACTTCCTGCGCTCGCAGCTGGATCTCGATGCTGCTCGCGCGCGGGCTCGCCACCGTCAGCATCAGCGCTGCGGTATCGCCGAAGTCCTTCATGAACTCCATGCTGGCGCCCTCGGGCAGGTTGTTGAGGCTGGAGAGCTTCAGCCAGATGTCGTCGAGCTCCTTGCCGGTGTCCTTGACGTTCTGGTCGAGCATCATGGTCACGACCGCGACGCCCGAGCGGGTGGTCGACTCGATGCGCTCGATCTTGGAGTTTTCGGCCAGTTTGCGCTCGACCACGCGGGTGAAGCGCTCCTCCACGTTCTCCGCGTTGGCGCCCGGCCAGCTCAGCACTGCCGCCGCGACGCGCACCGGGATCTCGGGATCCTTGCGCTTGGGCATCGTCAGGTAGCTGAAGACACCCCACAGGATCGTGAACACGAGCAAGACCCACGAGATGTGCGGGTTTTCGGTGAAGAAGCGCGCGGTGTTGCGCGTCTTCTTGATCATTTCCTGGTCGCTGATGTGAGCCATGACTGTTGCTTTCGTCTGAAGGCCTTGCGTGTGCTCGGCTCAAGGGATGACGACTGCGTCACTGCCGTCGTGGATCAAGGTGGAACCGACCGTGATGACCCGCTGACCAATCTGCAGGCCGCTTTCGACCGTGACCGCGTTGCCCAGCACGTCGCCGAGCTCGACTTGCTGGATCCGTGCCTTGCCGCGCAGGCCCTCGCCGTCGATCACGAACACCGAGAAGCCGCGCGGATCCTTGGGGGAGCGCACGACCGCCGAGAGCGGGACGCTGAGCGAGGCGGACGTCAGCGTCGCTTCGGGAACTCGGACCGAGATCACCGAACCGGGGCGCAGGCTCGCGTTCGGGTTGGGCAACTCGGCTTCTACCGAGAACACCCGGCCCTTCGAATCCGCGGCCGGGGCGATGCGCGTGACCTGGGCATCGAACGTGGTCTGCGGTGCCTTGGAGTCGCGCTCGGCGCCGAGGTGCACGGTGAGCGGGCTACCGAGCGAGAGCTTCTCGACCAGGGCTTGCGGCACCGCGAACTGCGCTTTGACCCTGCTGATATCGGCGACCGTGAGCACGGTACGGCCCGGAGCAACCAGCGTGCCGACCTCGATGTCCCGGCTGAGGATCACGCCGTCCATGGGCGCCTTCAGCACCGTGTCCTCCAGCGCGACGCCGGCCTCACCGGCGCGGGCCGAGGCTGCTGCCACGTTGGCGCGGGCGTACTCGGCGCGCGCGATCTTGGCGTCGAGCTCCGCCTTGCTGATGACGTTGCTGTCGAACAGCTTCTGCGCGCGGCCCAGCTCGGTTTCGGCGAGCGTCGCTTCGGAGCGGGCCTGACCGATGCCGGCCCGGGCCGTGGCTACCTTCTGCGCGTAGTCGGCGGAACGGATGCGCGCGAGCACCGTGCCTTGCTTGACGAAGTCGCCTTCTTCGAAGGCGCGCGGCTTGCCAGCTTCGCCCGGCAGCTGGCCGAGCATCTCGACGTAGCCGCCGACCCGAAACGCCATGTCGACGCGCGCGGCCGGCTCGAGCGAGCCCGAGTAACGCGCGAGCGCGACGTCGCCCGTAGCAGTGACCGGCTTGACCTTGACCGGAATCGGGCTCTTGGAAGGGGCGCTCTCCTGATGAGTCGAGCAACCGAGTGACAGGCTGATTGAGAACAAAGCGGCAATTGCCACCGCGACGTGGATATTGGTCATCCCGAGACCTCCGTGTTGCCCAGCCCCTCTGCGAAAGTGATGCCAACGGCTTGGTTGTTGCTTGTGACCCTGCCAGCGCCTCACCCCAGGCCAGATCAGGAGCAAACGGATATGTCGAGCCCTCCAGACCAGTATCCAAACGGCGAACGGAAGTATCCAAACGCCGAGCCGGAGCTTCCAAACCTCCCTTTTCAACCGGCTTTCGAGGCCGAGCTCTACCGACTAGCCCCCTCCCGGGTCACGGTCCTGCTGGTCGGGGGCAGTGCTCCCCTGAAGAACGCGGTGGCGCGGGCACTCCACGAACGCTCGACCCGTGCCGCGGAGCCCTTCGTGGTGGTCGACTGCAGGGGGCTCGATTCGGATAGCGTCGAGCTCGACCTTTTCGGCGGGCCCATGTACGTGCCCTCACCCGGCGGTGCCATCCATCGAGCCGGTGACGGCACGCTCTACGTGGCCAGCATCGACGAGCTGCCGCTCCTGGTCCAGCCGCGGTTCCTGCGTTTCCTCGACCAGGATCGTCAGGCACGCGTGGTCGCGTCGGCCGAGCAGAGGTTGCTCACCCGCGTCGAGCAAGGCCATTTTCGCCTGGACCTCGCCGAGCGGCTGACGCTGGTGGAGCTGGTGCTGCCGGGGGCTCGGTAGTCGGTGTACGCTGCCTCCGCTTTCATGGACGACCGGGAGATTCGGGCGATTCGCGGCTCGCTCAGTCGAGCGGCCTTCGCGCGCCTGCTCGGGGTCACTTCACTCACGGTGTTGCGCTGGGAGCTGCCCGACGACAACAAAGAGGCGCGGCGCCCCCGCGCCCGCATGGTCGAGGCCCTGCGCAGGCTCGCTACCGAAGGTGTCGGAACAGGGGCGAACGGCGGGGCTGTCACCGAGCCCGAAGACGAGGAAGACGAGGACGCGTCCGAGCCGATCGACGCGCCCATGACGGTGCGCAGCGTGCCGCCGCCGGGCGCCGACGCCACGCCCGACGAGCTGCTGGTGCTGCCGCTGCTCGAGCGATTGATGGGCGAAACCTGGCCAGGGGCCGAAGACGACCTGATGCAGCTTCTCTCGAGCAATCGGCTGCAGACGCCCGAGGGGCGCACGCTGGCGACGCTCGGGCTGATCCAGGTGCAGATCATCGCGCGGCTCGACGCGCGGGGCGCTTTGATGGCGCTCGCGCCTATCCTGGACGAGGTGGAGCGCGGCAGCGCCAGCAGAATCGTTGCGGCGCGCGCGCACCTGATGGCGGCGCTTCTTTTCGGCGCGCCAGATTCCCGCCTTTTCGACGCAGGTCGCGTGAATGCGCACGCGGCCCGAGCCGACGGGCTGCTCGACAAGAACGAGGACGACTTGCGAGTGCTGCTGGCGACCGCGCGCATTTCGGCGGCGCGGTTCCTGGGCCCGAGCGTGGTGCTGCGCGCCTACCAGGCTGATTTGCCGAGCCTGGAGCGCGCGCAATCCAGCCTGCCGCGCTTTTTCGCCCATGGTCTGCACGCGCTGAAGGCGTTCTATCGCGGTGACGAAGCGACCAATCGGCGCGAAGGGGAGGAGGCGCTGGCCATTGGGGAACGGCTCGCGCTCTGGCCGGTGCTGATTGTGCTCTTCGCGGACTGGGCCTGGCGCTCGGTGAATGGCTCAGCAACACCTGAAAAGGTGCTCGAAATCACGCAGATGGCTCGGCAGCGCGCGAAAGAGATGGCGCTCGCGCCCGCGGAACCGATGCTGCGTATCCTGGCTTGCGAAATCGAAGCCTTGACGCGCCTGGCGCGCTTCAGCGAAGCGGACGCGGTCGTCGAGGAGGCCAACCAGCTGGCCAAACGGGGCGGTATCGTTCGTTACGCGCTCGCGATACCGGTCGCCCGACTGTACATCTTCACCAATCGCAACGAGCGGCTCGAGCCCTGGGCCGAGTCACTCGAGGCCGAAACGGCCGGTAGCGGCCGTCCGCTCGCTGGCGTGCACGCGCTGGCGGTGCGCGGCATGGTGGCGACCTTCGCGGGCGAATTGGAACGGGCCAGCGAGCTATTGTCCCAGGTCTGCAATGCCCCCGAGACGACCACCGGCATCGACTACCTGCGGCACCACGCGCACTTCGAGTACACGCTGAGCCGGCTGCTGCAGCAGGATGTCGAGGGCGGAAAGGCCGCGGTGCGTCGGGCCCATGAGTACCTCGAGCAGCACCCGTCTGCCTGGCACAGCGCGGTGTACACCCGCATGGAGTCTTTCTTACTCCTGGCGGCAGGGCAGTTTTCGGAGGCGCGCAAGAAGGCAGAAACCACTCTGGCGATCTTCAAGCTGCTTGGCGACAAGGTCCAAACAGGTTTTGCCAGGGCCAATCTGGCCATGGTGGCGCGAGCCTCCGGCGCGCCCGATGCCGAGAAGATCCTGGCCGAAGTACTGGAGGAGCTGAAACAGCTGGGCGTCTGGTCGCCGCAGCTGCTGCGCCGGGCTCAGATCATCTCGCAGCCCGTTGCCAAGGTGGCATGGCGGGAAGAGACGATGACCGAACGCCTGGTCGGTGCCCTCGATCGGCTCTCGGTGCGCGGGCTGTCCCACGACCAGTACCGCCGAGGTCTCGCCATCATCCTGGGCGAGCTCTTCCCGGGACGCGAAACTCGGGTCGGTGGCAGCGAAATTGCGGAAAGCGACCCCGGCATCGTTCAAGTACCCGATTTGGTGGACGGAGTGCTGCGCTTTGGGGTGCGCGGCGAGCTGAACCCCGAAGAGCTGGCAGCCTTGAGGGTGCTGGCAGCGTTCGTCCCCAAGGCGCTCGGCAATGCGGTCGCCGCGGAGCCGGAGGAGCTCGACCAAGTTTTGCCGCATTTCATTGCCGCCGCGCCGGCCACCCGCAAGCTCAAGTCGGAGATTTCCCGGCTTTCGAAATCTTCGGCGACCATCTTGATTGGCGGCGAATCCGGCACCGGTAAGGAGGTCGTGGCGCGCGCGGTACACGACCTGTCGGCTCGTGCTGACAAGCCCTACATCGTTTTCAATTGCGCCAGCGTGCCGCGCGATCTCTTCGAAAGTCAGCTGTTCGGCTACCGCAGGGGAGCGTTCACGGGCGCGACCAGCGACAGCCCCGGCGTGATCCGGGCGGCCGACGGCGGCACGTTGTTTCTCGACGAAATCGGAGAGCTTCCGCTCGATATGCAGCCCAAGCTGCTCAGGTTCCTCGAAAACGCGGAGGTGACGGCGCTGGGCGAGCAGAAGCCGCGGCGCGTGGACGTAAGGGTGCTGGCCGCCACGCACCGCGATCTCGACCGGCTGGTGCGCGATGGGCGCTTCCGGGAGGACCTCTACTATCGCCTCAACGTGGTTCCGCTGTTCGTGCCGGCGCTGCGCGACCGCAAGGAAGACATCGTGGCCCTGGCCCGCATGTTCATCGGCCGGCTGGCTCCTGACCCGAACCTCCCGCCCGAGCTCGCGGCGGATGCGATCCAGGCCCTGCGCGCCCACGGCTGGCCCGGCAACGTGCGCGAGCTTCGGAACGTGATCGAGCGCGCCATGGCCTACGCGCCGGTGCCGGAAGTACTGCACACCGAGCACCTCCGCATCCCGAACGCGTAACGCCTGGATATATCCAAGGCCGCGGCACGCCCGTTGCACTGCTCGAGGGCATGCATTCGACGACGCCGCGAATCACTGAAGCCCACGACAAGGCTCTGCGCATCAACCTCGATCGCGCCCGCTACGGCACCTTCGCGGAGATCGGCGCCGGACAGGAGGTGGCGCGCTGGTTCTTTCGGGTCGGCGGCGCAGCCGGCACCATCGCCAAGAGCGTCTCCGCCTACGACATGGCGGTGAGCGACGCCATCTACGGGCATGCCGCCCGCTACGTGAGCCGTGAGCGCCTGGAGGCCATGCTCGACCACGAGCTCGAGCTGAACCTGGCCCGGCTCGGTGAATCGCGCGGCTCGACCAGCGCCTTCTTCGCCTTTGCCGACACGGTATCGGCCCAGAGCTACCGCGGCAATCGCGAGTGCCACGGCTGGATGGGCGTCAAGTTCCAGTCTCACCCCCGCGATCAGGCCAGCCGCATCCTGATTCACGTGCGCATGCTGGATCGCGACAACGCGTCACAGCAAGAGGCACTAGGCATCCTGGGCGTCAACGTGCTCTACGGCGCGTTCTTCCACTTTCACGAGCCCGAGCAGCTGATCGAGTCGCTGCTCGACGGCCTCGATACGCATCGCATCGAGATCGACATGATCGAGTTCTCCGGGATCGAGTTCCGGCACGTCGACAATCGCCTGATGAGCATGAAGCTGGTCGAGCTGGGTCTTTCCGGTGCCGCGATGTTCGGCGCCCATGGTGAAGTGCTGCAGCCGTCGGAAGTGATGTACAAGCGGCCAGTCCTGCTAGCGCGCGGCAGCTTTCGCCCGGTCAGCCATTCGCACCTCGATATCCTGCGCAGCGCACGCGAGACGCTGTACCCGGAGCCGGGCGCAGCGGAATCGAGTCACCTGCTCGAGCTCGCGGAGCTCACGCTGCGCAACCTACGCGGTGACCGCCAGCAGGTCGACCATCAGGACTTCCTGCTGCGCGCCGACATGCTGGCTATGGTCGGCAAGACCGTGCTCATCTCGGATTACTTCGAGTTCGAGCGGCTGGCCGCGTACGTCGGTCGCTACACCAAGGGTCCGACCAGCTTCGTCGTCGGGGCCGGCACCCTGCCCGAGATCTTCGGTGCGCGTCTCGAGCTGGCCTCGGAGGGCCAGCACCTCGAGGCGGTGGCGCAGCTCTTCAAGGACGGCCTGCGCCTGTACGTCTACCCACTTCGCGACCCCAAGACTGGCACGCTCACCACTGCCGAAAGCTATGACCCCGGCGAGAGCCTGCGCGGTCTCTATCAATTCGTGCTCGGACGCGGTCTGGTTCAGCCGCTCATCAACTACACGCCCGAGCACCTGCCCATTTTTTCGCGCGACGTCTTGACCAAGATTGGTCGCGGCGCCGGTTGGGAACAGCTGGTCCCCCGGGAAGTCGAGAGCCTGATCCGCGAGCGCCGCGCCTTCGGCTACCAGCCGGAACGCAGCAAGTCCGCGGCCTGACCCCACGAGACCAGAGGAAACCCAACATCATGGACATCGCGATCTTCAACCCCGAAGAGCTCCCGCTCGTGCTCGGCGCCTTGCGCGACGTAGCGCTCGCCAACGACAAGTTCACACTCGAGGAAGCTGCGCTGATCGAGGGCTTGGGGCAGCTGCACGGTCAGGCGATCAAGGCGCACGAGCTGCGCCATGTCTCCTTTGAAAGGCTGGCGGCTGCGGTCACCGAGCCCCACCATCGCAAGCGCGTGGTGCAGCTGGCCATCATCATGAGCCTGGTCGAGGGTCGGCCTGGCGAGGCGAGCTCGCAGGCGGTGCTGGATCTCGCCAAGGCGCTCGATGTCCCGGACCAGGGTGTGCAGGTTCTGGACGAGGTCGCCCACAGCCGCGCCATGCTGGTTCGCTTCGACATGCTGCGTCGGGTCCAGCGCTTCGTGCGCCACAACGGCGGCGCGAGCTTCCTGCAGGTTGCTGCTTCGACGCTGCTGGGGCTCAACCAGGACCAGGAGCTTGCGGCGCGCTACTACGCGCTGGCTAACTACCCGCGCGGAAGTCTGGGCCGTGCGCTCTTCGATCATTTCTACGAGCACGAGTTCGCCATGCCAGGCGAGAAAGGCGGCTTGCCCGAGCTGATGCTGTTCCACGACGTGGGCCACGTCATCTCGGGTTACGGAGTCGATCCGCACGGCGAGATCCAGCAAGCCGCCTTCCAGGCCGGCTTCGCGCGCACTGACGGCTTCGTGTTCCTGCTCTTCGGCATCCTGCAGTTTCACCTCGGTCTGCGCATCACGCCCGTCGCGAAGGGTGAGCACGGTCATTTCGATGTCCCGCTGGTGCTCAGCGCGCTGGCCCGCGGCGCCGCATGCAAGGTCGACTTCTCCGACCACTTCGACTTCTTCCGCAACGCCGCCGAGCCGCTCGACGAGCTACGCGCCCGCTGGGGCGTGACGTCCATCAGGCAGGTTGCCTAGACTTGGACTAGGGCGTGTCCCTGAATGCTGCGGCGCGGTCTCGGCGTAAACGTGCCCGTGCCCGTGCCCGACGGTCCGTAAGCTACCGTCGGCGGCATTGAGGGCTGGGCCTGGGTTTGTGACGCGGGCCTGGCCCGCGCGCGCGGCGGGCAGCTGCCCGCGCCGTCGAGGGTGGCTCAAGCAACCAGCAAGTCGCGTGACCGATGGGGCGTGATGCAACTCGATCACGAACGAGCACGTTGCTCTGAACGCGCGTCCAAGAAGGCCCGCGACGACGGAGCGGTCAGCGTAGCTGCGCGCCCAGCTGGGCGCGGCGCGCGCGGGCCAGGCCCGCGCCACAAACCTCGGCCTACCAAACAAACGGGCCCAACGACTCCTCACGGACCGTCGGGCACGGGCACGGGCACGTTTACGGGCACGCGCGAGCGATCCCAATTTAGGCACACGCCCTAGCCTGGCCTCGGGGTCCAGGCGTCGTAGGTCATCCACGTCACAGGTTGCGATCGTGTGACCGCGCCGCTTCGCGCAGAGCACGACGGATGCGTCACGTAGGCGCTCAGCGACGTGGCCTCGCCCCGCTTCACGGCGGCGCGGACGCGCGCCAGCAAGTCCCTGGGCAGGCTGATGGCGACCTTGGCGCTAGTCATACCCATGGTCATACCACTGTTTGCGGCGCACGCAACCGTGCCCCCGTGCCCTGACTCTCTGCGATCCCGCTGTTCGGCCGCGCCGCCGCCGAGTTGCCTCTCTAGTCTCGAGTTGGGCGATTTCGCCTCGGGAATTGTAGGGCTGTTGCGGGTTTCTATATGGTCGTGTGAGCGAGCAGACCACTCGAAATGTCCGGCGGCTCATGCATACCCGAACCCAGCAGGCGCCCGCTCCGCCGGTTTTTCTCGTGGCTCGCGGCCTTCCCTGACGATCGTGATCTTTCCTTCCAAGATCGCCCAACTCGAG
>DATEDZ010000059.1:0-7213 GCA_035281385.1 Polyangiaceae bacterium | reverse complement strand
TACTACGTTTCGCGCAGCGTGCAGCGCCACTTGCCTGGCGATTCGTTGCTGGTGCGGCGCGGCTTTCGTGCGATGGCGGACGCGATTCGCCGGGTGCGCGAGGAGGGCGACGACGCCGGGAGGGATCGGCTAGTCCGTGACTTCGCTGGTCCAGACAAGGTCGTCCAACGAGCTCTGCTCGAGGCCGCTGGCGGCGTGACGAACGACCCCGAAACGTCTCGTCGCCTCGCACGAATGTTCATCGAGACGTGCCTTTCGCTCGAAGAGCTCGATCGCTCGAGCGACCCTGACGGGCTGTCGCTTCGGAGTGAGTGGAGCGCGCGCAATTTTTTGCTCGGACACTTGCTTGGTTTCAGAGCCAGCGTGCCAGGCTTGGACGAGCTTTTCGGTGGGGGCGGCCTTCTGCTGCGCGAACGGGCGAGTCAACGCAGGCCGACCGAGCGAGGCCCTTCGAGCGAGACGATCGAGCTCGAGCCCGGCGGACGCATCATCGCCGTGCGCGGCCGCTTCGGAACTGGCAAGACGATCTTGGCGCTAACACTTGCGGGTGACGTGAGGCGCCGCGGAGGACTTGCCGTGGTAGTGCCGCTCGAGCAACCTGCCCTGGAGCTGGCCTACTATGCTGAAGAATTCGGCATTCTCGGCGAGCAGTCCTTCCGCTTGCTCGAAGACTTCCCAGAAAGCCAACGCGGCGACGACACCCGCGGGAAGACCAAAGGCCGTTCCAAGACCGACGCGCCCCGCACGGCAAGCGGCGGCGAGAAGGCCGACGGCTCACTCTATATCGTCAACACCGCTTCGGCGCTGAAAGACATCCACCAGCTGATAGCCGCGATCGTGCGCTTCGCTGACGCGACGAAAGACCACGCTTTGCGGGTGCTCGTCATCGACCCCGTCAACAGCCTGGTTGAACAGCCGGACCGCTCGGGCTTCGCGGAGATGATCCGAGTCGCGAAGGCTCACGGACTGAATCTGATCCTGGTAGTCGAGAGCTCGGCTGGCGCGCCGGGCGTGCCCGCGGCTACTGCGAGGGATCCCGCGGAAATCTTGCCCAACATCGCCGACACGGTGATCGATTTCGCGAGCGCGCGCGAATACGGCCACGAACAACGCTACATCCAGATCGTGAAGTCTCGCTTTCAACGCGAGCTCCCAGGGCGACACCCGATGTCGATTCGGCCGAACAAGGGTATCTCGATTGCCCCATCGTCTTCCGGTGCCTTGTCGTACTACCTGCGCGGCCCGAAAGGCAGCCGTGTCGACCCGCTAACGTTCGGCTGGCCCGAGCTCGACGCAATCCTCGGTCCCGAGCCGTTCGTGCGCAGCGACGCATTGGCCTTGCGCGGGCCGATCAGCAGCCTCAAGACACCGCTTGGCTTGCAATTCTTGGGCGCCGGTGGCGCCTCGGGTCCGAGCGCCCTCGCGCACTCGCTCGTGATCACGGTCCGCGGCAACGCCGCCCGCCCCGAGCAACTCGAGGCGGGTCTCAAAGGCGCTGGTGTCGCAGGCGCTTCGCCCGAGATTTTGGCGCTGCCGGGCGGCATGGTCCAACCGGGCCGCCTATTGCAACTCATCCAAGACAGGTTTGCCGAGAGCCGCCGCAAGGGCAAGCGCTACGAACGCGTTCTGGTGACCAGCGTGGGTCGTTGGGACCTGATGTGCCCGTTCGTGGAGAACGACCCTGTATTCGGCTCAGCCCTCGTCGACATCCTGCGGCGCGAGGGTGTGACGGCGCTCTTCTTGTGCGAGGAAGAGGCAGGCGAATCGAAGTCCTTCTTGCAGCGTGCAATCATCGACGAGGCCAGCGTCGTGATCGATCTTCGCCGAGTCGAGTTCCACGGCCGCACGCGGATCACGGCGCGCGTCGTCCGCACGCGTACGATGCAGCACAGCAACGATTGGCACGACGTCAGCATGGCGGGAAATCTGCTGTCGCTGCACCTCTCGCTTCTGCGCTTCGATCCGGGAGGCACGACCCAGATCAAGCCGAAGCTCTTGCTGCACAAAGAAACGAAGATTCAGGAGGAGCACAACCTCGAGATAGAGCGCGCGCTCAAGTTCGCGCTCACCCAGGAGGTTGAGCTGATTTCCGAGAATCATGCCGGCCTGTTAGAGGCGCTGCAGCTCGAGCAGTTCGCCGAGGGTTCTGAGCTGCAGATCCTACAGCTCGACGAGTTTCAGTTGCCGAACGCTAAAAACAGCGCACATCTAGCGTCGTTCCAGCTCGAACAGCGCGAGGCGGACGCTTGGGCGCCCGATCTGCGCGAGCGCGTCGTCACCGCCGACCGGGTAATTGCGTTCCCCTACCTCCGCAACGTTGCGCTGCTCACGGTTCACGCTGAGCACCCGAAGCTCGCCGGCGACACAACCTGGGCGGAGCTGGCCGGGTACGCGCGGGAGCTTCCCATCGCTGCGGACGGGCGTGTCTCGCTGTATTTCGATTTCCCGCAGACCGGTGAGAACTACAACTGCTTGTTCTTCGAGATCGCTCTCGAGTATCTCCTACGCGCCGGCAAGCCCACCGAGTTACCCTCAAGAGGGCTCGAAAGCTTCCAGGACTGGATGCATCAGACCGAAATACGCAAGGCGCTCGCCACGTTCAGGGTCCTGGCCGCACCCGCGCGGGTACGGGCTCGGGCAGGGGCTGGCAAGGACCAACGCGGGCTCGGCAGCGCGGCGGGGGCCATGATTACGCGCCAGTGGTACACGACGCTGCGCGAGACGCCGCAAGACGACTGGGCGAAGTTCGAGGTGCGGCCGCTGCCGGGTCGCGTTTGCGTCAATGGCGACTGGTTTCTCGCTGTACCGTCTCAGTCGGCTGTCCCGAGCGTCGGCGCCAAGATCATTCGCTTCCTGACGAGCCCACACTGGGAGAACCAACGGATGCTAAAAGGCGTGGGCCTGCCGGTGGACGCGGCTTTCTATGCGGATCCTGCCAGGCTCTTTCCACAGGCCGCCCAGGTGAAGGTTCCCAGGATAAAACAGTTGGTGGAGAGCGCTCGAAAGCGTTCCAGCGTCGTCGATTATTGCCGGCTGACCCCGATACTCACGCACCACCTGCTCGAGCTACTCGATGGGCAGGCCGCCGCTTCGGACGACGACATCGCCCCGTTCGTCGATCGGCTCCTCACGGACTGTGAGTTGGCGCTAGGCGCGACGAGTAACGCGCGTGAGCTCTCCCGCAGCGCGAGATAGTCGTGACTTCGCGCAGCAGGCCAGAAACTTCCTGCGAACGCGAACACGCACAAGTACCTGGATTGTGCCGTCTTCAACTGGCTCTATCGCCTGCTCGCTGAGGCGAAACAGCCCGTCGACAGTTACAGGGCGGTCTTCGTCCCGCTAAAACAAGGCAAAGGCATGCCACGACTCTGGACACGCAGCGGGATCTTCGAAGGGGCAGACGTGCAGCTTTGCGTGCGAGAGCCATCGAACATCCTCGCCGTGTGGCCGGTAAGGAAGGACGGTCGCTATGGCCAAGACAAGTAAGCGCGTCACGAAGCGCGTTGTTCGTCCGGCTGCGGGCGTTGCATCCGCGCCCAGCGAGCTTGCCGCTGCGATTCGAAAGCCGACGCTTGCTCGCAAGCTCGAGCTGCTTCGAGAGGTAGGAATCCTCGACGACAAGGGCAAGCTGGCCAAGAAGTACCGCTCGTGGGGGACGCGGGTCGCGGACGACGGGGGTCTGACAGCCTTGTGACGTCGCTTGGGATCCCCGTCACTGCCGGTGCCGGATAGGTTAGCAGGCACGACCGGTAGCGCGACGGTCGCTTTTGTGTGGAATTCCTGGCAGGCGGGGCCGCGCGCACCAGGCAATGGCTGGCGTCGCTTACCTCTACGGAGGCCGCTCGTCGCCGAAGTGCGGCCGCACGCGCTATGTCCGTTGTCGCCAGGTAGCGATTCATGTAGGCGCGTTTGGTGGCTAAGAAACCCTCAGTGGCACTCTCGATGCGAGACCGCCTTTCGCATCTCTCCATTCAGGAAGCCGGCAAACTCCTCGGCATAGGCGGGAGCAAGCTCCTGCAACAGGGCGGAGCCATCGAGCTCGACTCGGACGACGGCGTTCGCGTCGACGAAGTCGAGGGGTCTATCGAGTGGCGAGACGGACGACAGCGCTGCTGGGCGAAGATTCACTTCGATCCGGCTGTTCGAGGAAAGCTGCGCACGCAGTGCAGCAAGTGTCGCGTGCCCTGCATTCACGTCGCTGCCTTGCTGTCCATGGTGCTGGAGCAGAAGACGGCTCTGGGGCTCGCGGCGCCACCGCCGGACCCAGCGCGTCCCACGGATGAGACGGTTCTGGTCGAGCGGGCACTTGCAGAGCGCGCCAAGCGAGCGAAAACCGAGCGCATGAACATCACGTCCAGCGAGCCCAGGGTGCCCTGGACCGACTACGTCGTCACGAGCGCAAGCAGCGGGAAGACCTATCGCGTCGCGCTGCGTGGAGAGAGTCGCGGGGAGTCCTACTGCTCGTGCCCCGACTTCAGGACGAACACACTCGGGACCTGCAAGCACATCATGAAGGTGCTCACCCGCGTGCAAGCGCTCCCCAAAGAGGTGCTGAAGAAGCGCTATCGGCGAACGCGAGTCACGATACACCTGCGCTACGAAGAACAGCCTTCACTTGCGATCGCGATGCCCAGTTCTCCCAGCGCCGCAGCGCGGGCGATCGTCGAGCCGTTGCTTGCAGGACGGATCGAAGTGAGCGTTCTCCTGCGCTACCTGCAGCAGCTCGAGGCGGGTGGGCATGCTTTCTTCGTGACACCCGACGCCGAGGAGTACATCGAGCGCATCCTGCTGGCGGAGCGCGTGCAAAAACTCGTCGCCGAAATCCGCAAGCGGCCGGAGCGTCACCCGCTCAGAACCGACCTGCTCAAGGAACCGTTGCTTCCCTATCAACTCGACGGGATTGCCTTCGCCGTGGGTGCTGGGAGGGCCATTCTCGCAGACGAGATGGGCCTCGGAAAAACCATTCAGGGCGTCGGCGTGGCGGAGCTGCTCGCCCGGGAGGTCGGGATCCGGAGGGTCTTGATCGTGTGCCCCGCCTCGCTGAAGTCGCAATGGTGCGCGGAAATCCAGCGATTTTCAGGGCGCGATGTCGGGTTGATCACGGGTCTCGCCAGCGAGCGCGCTCGGGCCTACGCAGGCGGGCCGTTCTTCACGATCTGCAACTACGAGCAGGTCCTCAAGGACATCCTGCACGTCGAGAAGACGCCCTGGGATCTCATCGTGCTCGACGAAGGTCAGCGCATCAAGAACTGGGAAGCCAAGACGAGCCGGGTGCTCAAGGGCCTGAGGTCGCGCTTCGCGCTCGTCCTGACCGGCACCCCACTAGAGAATCGCCTTGAGGACCTCCACTCCGTCGTGGCGTTCGTCGATCCGCACCGGTTGGGGCCAGCCTTCAAGTTCCTTCACCGGCATCAACGCCGCGACGAAGCTGGCAAGCTCGAAGGCTTTCGGAACCTGGATCAGCTGCGCGAGCGACTCAGGCCGGTCCTGTTGCGACGCACCCGCGAGTCAGTCCGTCTCGAGCTGCCACCTCGCACGGTCGAGATCGTGCGCATAGCCCCCAGCGACGAGCAGAAAGAGCTGCACGACGCACACATGCGGACCGTCGCGCAGATCGTTCGCAAGTCGTTCCTGACGGAGATGGACCTGATGCGCCTGCGCATGGCGCTACTCATGTGCCGCATGGCCGCGAACGGCACCTTCCTGGTCGACAAGCAACCGCCGGGATTTTCGACGAAGCTCGAGCGTCTGGAAGAAATCTTCGCCGCCATCGCCGTCGAGCCCGACCGAAAGGCACTGCTGTTCTCGGAATGGACGACGATGCTGGACCTGATTGAGCCCGCGCTAGCCAAGCAGGGGCTCGGCTACGTGCGTCTCGACGGTTCCGTGCCTCAGAAGGAACGACAGCGACTCGTCTCGCAGTTCCAATCCGACCCCAAGGCACGACTGTTCTTGACGACGAACGCCGGCAGCACGGGCCTGAACCTGCAGGCAGCGAACACCATCATCAACGTCGACCTGCCTTGGAACCCTGCCCAGCTCGAGCAACGGATCGCCAGGGCTCACCGCATGGGGCAAAGGCGCCCGGTGAGCGTCTTCGTCCTGGTGACTGAGCAGACGCTCGAAGAGAATCTGCTTACCACCCTGTCCTCGAAGCGAGAGCTCGCGCTTGCCGCCCTCGACCCCGCGTCGGACGTCACGGACGTAGATGTTCGGAGCCAGGCCGACGACATCAAGTCGAAGCTGGAAGTGCTCCTCGGCGCGAAGCCGGACGCGCCGGTCGACGAGACTGCGAAAGCCAGAGCGTTGGCTGCGGTCTCGAGCGATCGCTTGGCGCTCGCGGGTAGCCAGCTGCTGAAGGCAGCGTTCGAGCTTCTTGGCGAGCTGTCCCTCGCTCCAAGCCTCTTTGCGCAGCCCAGCGGGCGCTCGCACCCGCGGATTCCGAGCGGTGTCACCGAGCACTTGCGTGAAGCGCTCGACGTGCAAGTCAGCGCAGACGAGCGAGGGCGCCAGCGACTCGCATTCACCCTGCCGCCTCGCGACTCCTTGGCTGCTCTGCTGCGAGGAGTGGCGGAAGCCTTGGTCAGTGGGAGCCCACCGCCACTCGGTTGATACAGCCATGACTACGCCATGACAGAGGACGAGCCGATCGTTCGTCACGCCGAGCACTTCCTGACTCGGCTCGATCGTCTGGACACGCGAGAAGTGGACCTCGCGCTGAGTCTGTAACGGGACCCAGACCTGCTGCGCACCGTGATCGAGCAGGTTTCGCTGCCGGAACCGGCGATGCGTGTCGCCACCTCATTGGGCGATCCAGTCAGCGGACCGTTCATCGTCGTGACTCGCGGCGGACACTTCGTAACCTGCCTCGCGGAAGGCATGACTGTGGGCGCGTCGTTCGCTGGCTCCCGTCGCAAGCGTGTGACAGGCCGTTTGCTACGGACTACCGCGTGCAACTCGTTGGACGGAGCTGTAAACTACACGCCGTTGCCCTGCCTTCCTGGCGCACCCCGTAGGATTCGAACCTACGACCCTCGGATTCGAAGCGAGCGTGAAGGGATCGTCCGGCGATTGCCCTCGGTGAGCACGCAAAACCGGCCAGTTGTGAGCGGCTGAAAAGCGGCCAGTTGTAGGGAGGGCCAGGACGTTTGACGCGAGCGGAAGGGACGTGTTCCCAGCCGCCCGCGAGATGAGCAACGTCTTGAGCGAAGAA
>DATEDZ010000058.1:0-9989 GCA_035281385.1 Polyangiaceae bacterium | reverse complement strand
GATCTGCGTGTCGTCGACCAGCGGATCGTAGCGGCTCGCGCACTCGTCCAAGAGCGGCTCCACCACGCGATTCAAGAAGACGTTGACCTTGTCGTGGTCCGGCTTGCGCGACGAGCCGTCCGGCTTGACCAAACCGATCGCAGCGAGCACGTACGGCAGGTCACGGTTCACGTGCGCCGACATGCCGAGCAGGATGTTGCCGGTACCGTTGACGCGCTTCTGATCCGCCGCGGAGAAGGCCAGCTGCCAGGCGCGCGACACCGACGAAATCTGACCGGCGCGGTAGGCGTCCCAAGCGTCGAAGTAGTAGCGAGCGAACACCACGTCCTGGTGGTTGATGAAGCTCGGGTCGGTGAAGAAGTGGGGCTCGACCACCGCACGCCGGTACTCCTCGGTCGTGCGCAGGTAGGTCAGGGAAAAGAGCGTGTTGTGGTTGCAGCTGACCTCGAGCTCGTCGAAGCGGCGCGTCATCTCGCGGATCACCGCGTCCACGCAGTGCAGGCGCCCTGCCTTGCAGTCGTTCTCGCTCGAAGGCTCGTAGCCCGTCGTGAAGCCCGGCAGCAGCGCCGACCACGGAACGAAAGGCGGATCATCGGCCGCCGCGGGTAGCGCGGCCTGAAGAGCGGCACACGCAACACCAACACCAACAGACCACTTGAATATCCGCAGCATGCGTGCCCTCCTCGAGGACTTGCCTCGTAGAAGGCCAGGATAACGTGATGATCAGCCCTTCCAAAAGCGTCTTGATTTGAGGCGACGCGGGTCAAAACGCCACGCAAAGCTAGCGTTCGCCACGAGAATAAAAGCGCGCGTCCAGCTGGGTCCGAATACCCTAGATCGCGGCGATAAATGGCGAAAGGTACCACGTCAATGCTGACCCTGACAGGCAAGGGCTTGAGAAGACTTGAGGAGCCCCGCTGTTTCCGTTCCTCCGCCTTGTAGACAGGGTTGCGGAGCAAGGTCGCTCGTCGAAGCTTGCTCGCGTAGGCATGCCGGCTTGCCGCGTCTCAGCCGCGCTGTGGCGCGCGATCAGGAGCATCGATGCTTCGCACGTGTTCTGGCTCGCGAACGCGCTGCTGGCGGCCCTGAGGAGCTCGAAAATCGGCGTGTTATGCGAAGAGGATGTCACCGCTCTGCTCACTGCCTGACTCCGAGCTCGTGGCGCGTCTGCCCGCGCTCGTCCAAGCCGAACGCCATGCCATGGTCGACGTGATCGAGCACCTGGTCGAAATGGAGCGCCGTCGGCTCTACCCCGCCCTCACCAGCCCGACTTACTTGGCGGCGATGGTCTGGAGCAGGTACGCGATCAAGAATGCGAACAGCACCAGCGACTCGATCAGCGCCAGACCGAGAATCATCGGCGTCTGGATGCGCGGAGCCGCGCCCGGGTTGCGGCTGATGCCTTCGAGAGCGGCCGCAGCGGCGCGACCTTGACCAAGACCACCACCCAGCACCGCCAAGCCGATCGCGATGCCCGCGCCGATCGCCGCGGCTGCGCCGACACCCGAGCTACCGCCCTCGGCGGCGCCTTGAGCGAAGGCCGGAGTCACGCTCAGCGAGGTGAGGGCAAAACCGGCAAGCTTGAGCTTGTTCTTCGACATTGAGAGGACTCCTTTTAATCCGCGTGGCGCTTGCTCTGCGCCGTAAGCCTGCCAGAGGGCAGGGGTAATTTCGCGCCCCGCTCTTAGTGCGTTTTCGTGCTCCGTGCCAGCGGTTTTTCGCTGAAAAGTCAGTGCGCGTGGGCGGGACCGTGGGCCTCGTGCTCGGTCGCCAGGCCGATGTAGATGCAGGTCAGCATGGTGAAAACCAGCGTCTGGATCAGCACGACCAAGACGCCGAGCACCATCAGCGGAACCGGCACCAACAGGGCGACCAGCGACAGGAACAGGCCCAGCATCAGGTGATCGGCGGCCATGTTCACCATGAGACGCACCCCGAGCGTGATGGGGCGGACGCACAGTGAGATGACCTCGATCGGAAACATCAGCCACCACAGGTACCAGGCCGGACCCGCCAGGTGCGCGATGTAGCCCCAACCGTTGGTCATGAGCCCGTAAGCGTTGAACAGTACGAACACCACCAAGCCGCAGCCCAGGGTGATGTTCAGGTTGCTGGTCGCCACCGGAAACCCGGGGATCAGCGCCATCACGTTCGCGAAGAACACGAACATCGCCGCGGTGCCGATCAGCGGGAAGTACTTCTTGGCCCGGTCGGCATCCATCACGCTCTTGGCCAGATCGTAGAAGTAGCCGAGGAAGGTTTCCATGAACGTGCGCAGCGTCAGGCTGTCCTCGGGGATGACGGCCTCATCGGTGCGGTCCAGCCGCGAGCGAACGCGCACGCCGATCAGCAGGATCACCAGCACCACGAACAGCGAGGCCAAAAGTGGTTCGAAACTCTGCCAATCCGGCGACTTCTTGCCGACCAGGGTGTCGCCGAGCATGTCGGCGTTGTGCTCGAGTGTCTCGCGAAAGTGAGCCAGAATCAGGGTAAGCCAAGAGGAGTGTTCGGGCATGGATCAACCTTGCTGGCGCCAAGCGGCGCGACCGCCGCCCAGCTGTGAAAAAACGCTGCCGATCGGCAGCGCGCCGTAGCCGACGGCGAGCGGGATCAGCCCCGCGATCTCGAGCTTCAAGATCACCGCTACCAGAGCGAGCAGCACGAAAAGCTTGGCGCTGCCCAGCAGCACCCAGGGCAGCCCCGCACCGTTCATCAGCGCGCGTACGACCCGAGCCAGCGCCCACAGATTCAAGGCCGCGATCAGTGAGCCGAGCGCCACACCGAGCACGCCGTCTTTGCCGAGCACGAAGGGCGCGCCCAGCGTCAGCACGGCACCACTCAGCGCGACCGCCCAAAGCGCGGCGCGGAGGCTGTGATCTTCATCGGTTCGGGGCGTCGTCATCGAATTTCTGTCGCGCCTCGCGCTCTTGCCGCTCCAGCTCTTCTGCCTCGCGGTTGCTCTTACGCAACGCTCGATAGATGGCGCGCCCCGCGGCCGCAAGCCCATACGCGAAACCAATCCAGGTCAGCCACCCGCCGGTGCCGAGCTTCTTGTCGAGCCACTGTCCGCCCAGCAGGCCGACCGCTACGCTGAGCGCGACCTCGAGACCCAGCGTCCCGTAATTGGCAAGGGCTTTCCAGTCTTGCTGCACGGGAGGGTCTCCACGCTCTCGTAGCGCCCGGCCCCGTGGAGGGGCGGCAGGCGCGGGCGGGGACCTAGCACGCTGCATGCTATGGTCCAACCCGGATGAAGCGTGTTGCCATCTTCTTGGCGATGGTTGCCGCCGCACCTCGCGTCGCCTTGGCGCAGGTCCCCCCTTCCCCGGCCAATCCCGACGCCGCGCCACCCGGCCCTGCCGCCCCCGCAGCGGCCCCGGCACCGTCTCCGACTCCGCCCCCTCCTGCTGCTCCTGTAGAGGCCGCCCCCGCGCCTGCTCCGCCAGGCGACCAATACTACGTCGAGGGGCCCCCCGGCTCCCCTCCGCCATTCGAGCCGCCCGTCCCTGGAGGAGCTCCTTTCGAGCCGCCGGCCCCACCGGAGGAGCGGCACCTGACTCCGCGAAGCTCGATATCGCTGGGTGCGCGTCTCGGCTGGTTCTTTCCGTTCGGCAACCTGTGGGCGCGCGGCGTGCCGACCACTGACGCCGGTCGCTACTACTACGTGCTCGATGGCGTGCCGTGGAGTGATTACGCGTCGTCGGGCCCGATGTTCGAAATCGATGCCGGCGTGCGGCTCGGGCGCAGCTACACGGTGTTCGCGCTGTGGGAGCGCGCAGAGACGGGCTCGGGGAATTTCGAAGACGGCTTCGACGGCAAACAGGCTCGCGGGGACACCGACTTTTGGGCCATAGGCCTCAGAGCAAGCTCCAACCCAGATCGGCTCGGGTTCTTGACTGAAGTAGCGATTGGCTACCGCCGCGCGCGTACACTTTTCGAAAATGGCGCCGAGTACCAGTTCACCGACGCGCCGTTCGAAGCGCGCCTGGGCCTGGGTGCCGAGTACCGCTTCAGTCGGCTGCTCACGGTATCGGCGCTAGCGACCGTAGGCGTGGGTGGCTTCGGTTTGGCCGAGCGCGTGAGCCCGAAGGACGAGCTGACACCTCTCACCGGTGGCCTCGACGAGGGCGATGGGCACGCCTGGGCCACTCTGAACATCGGCAGCCATTTCGACCTGCTGCCCTCGGTGAAATAGCCCAGTCAGCCCGCGACCCGCTCGGCACTGTCCAAAAGCTCGTTGAGCAGCCGCAGCATCAGCCCACAGCTTACTTTGGGGTTCGTCACGTGCCCTATAGCACGCCGTTACGATCACGCTAAATCAGGTGCAGCACGATGCGCGTGCCTTTGGGCTCACGCGGCTCGACCCGGACGTACCCGCCATGCGCCTCGGCGATCTGGCGCGTGATGGCCAGCCCCAGGCCGGTGCCGTGCTGTTTGGTGGTAAAAAATGGTTCGAACAGCCGCTCGCGCGTGGCGGCGGGCATGCCCACACCTTCGTCGTCGACGGTCAGGTCGATGCCGCCATCCGCGGCGGTGCGCAGGCTGACCTGGAGCTTGCCACCCTGCGGCATGGCCTCACGGGCGTTGCGCAGCAGATTGAGCAGCGCCTGGCGAATCTGAGCCTCGTCGACGCGTAGCACACGGTCGGCGATGTCATTTTTAACCTGCAACGTCACGCCCGCTTGCTGCAGCTCACGGCGTACGAACTCGCACGCCTCTTCCACGATCTCACTGAGCTTCTCGGGGTGCAGCTGTTGCGGACGCTGGCGCGCCACGGACAAGTACTGCTCGCTCAGACCGGACAGGCGCTCCACCTCGGCCTTGATGGCTGAGAGCAGGTTGTTGGGCTCGTCGGCAGCGCCCGATAGCTCTTCCTCGAGCAACTCCAGATTCAGGGCAATCGACGAGAGCGGGTTTCTGATCTCGTGCGTGACGTGGGCAGCCATCTTGCCGATGGTGGCCAGGCGCTCGGCCGCCAGCAGCTGTTCGTTGGCGCGCGCGATAGCGCTGACCATGCCCTCGAAGGTGGCGGCCAGCTCGCCAATCTCGTCGTTCGAAACCACGGCGGGCCGCGGCTTGAGATCGCCGAGCGCCACCGCTTTGGCGCGCTCGGTGACCTGACCGAGGGGTAGCAGCATGCGACGCGCGTAGATCGCCATACCAGCGCCGATGAGTAGCGTGACGACGGTCAGCGAGATGAGCAGCCAGGTTGCGACGCGCTCACGCGCGCGCGCCTGCGCGACCAGGCGATCCACGTTCTGCTCGACGCGCTTTTCCAGCTGGGCCAGCCGTTTGCCCGCCTGAAAGCCGCGCGTGACCAGCTCGTCCCGCAAGCGCTCGGCCTGAGCCGTGTCGCGTCGATCGAGAGCCTCGAACAGGCGAGCGAGCCGCTCGGCGTCGCCGCTGACGAAGCGCTCGGCCTCGTCGATCTCCTCGAGCAGCTCACGGCCGATACGGTGTGACTCGTCACTGCTCCGCTCCAAGAAGGCGCGAGACACCGCGTCGCGCGCGCCGCCAAACAGCCGTGGCCGGCCGACGCCGAGCGCGAAATCGAACCACACTCGAATATCGGCGGTATTGCGGGCCGAGGTGATGTGGTTGAGCTGCGTGTTGTAGGTGTCCTGCTTGGCGACCACGTCACGCACCGCGAGGGCCAGCGGGAAGTAACCGGCGCGCATCAGGTTGGCTTCCTCGACCGCTTGGCGTTGGGCGAACACACAAAAGCCCGAGGCCGCCGCGAACGCCACCACCACGACCGCGAAGGCTGCCAGCACCCGCGCCGCGACCGGACGGCGCCTGCGACCCTGCTCAACCATGATCCGGAAGCCCCTCTGCCAGCAGGCTCACCAAATCCCACACTTCGGCTCCGCCGCGCCGCAGCTGACTCAGGCTGGAGGCGCAGCTGGTGACCAGCACGCCACCACCCAAGCCCTGATGCTCGCGGAGCAGCCGCGCCGCCGCTGCGGTCGACACTTCGGGCATGCTCACGGGCAAGAGCCCACCGGCGCCGGAGCAGCGCCCCAGCTCACGAGAGGTCTCGAGCTCGAGTGGAGCCTCACCGGTCAAGCGCTGGAGCAACGCACGAGGCTCGTCATACATGCCGAGACCACGGCCCAGGGCGCAACTGTCGTGGTAGCGCAGGCTCTTCTCGGTGCGCACGGCGCCGAAGCGATCCGGGTGCCGTGAGGCGAGCTCGATGAGGGTGAGGGGCTCGGGGCTGGGGGTTAGGGATGAGTCGGACGAGGGATCAGTGAGCTCCAGGGCGCAGCGGGGATCAGCGACGAGCAGGCGCTTGACGCCGGCTAGCTGGAGCTGATGACGGGCGCGCGAGGCGTCGGCGGCTTCGGGGGCACCGGCCGAGCGTTGCCAGGCGCCGCAGCACTCGCTGACCAAGCGTACGGGGCCGGCCAGGGCCACCGCCAGGCGAATCGCCGCGCGCGCTTCTTGCGGGTGCACCTGCGCGTAGCGGCAGCCCACGAGCAGCGCCGTTTTCGAGCCCTGCTCCACACCGGGCGCTACAGCAAGCGCTTCGGCGGCCGCGCGCTGCTCGGCTTCGATGCGATCACGCCTTTCGAGTAGCGCGCGCACGCTAGGCGGTGCCAGGCCCTGCGCGACGTAGTCGGCGCGAGCATCGTTCAAGGTCTTCGCCACGGGGTTTCGGTGGTCACAAGCCTCACGGCAGCGAAAGCAATTGCTGCAGGCCCAGGCCAGCGCCGCCTGCTGCGCGTCCACGGCGCCGGTGCGGCTGGCAGCGAACGCGCTCGTCATCTTGCCCCAGGGCGTCAGCACCTCGCGCGGCTCCTGCTCCGAGACGACGCAAGTGGCGCGGCATAGCTTCGGGCAGAAAGCGCACTTCGAGAGCTCGTCCTGGCGCTCGTGCAGCAGGGGCAAGCTGAGGTGGCCGGGCATCGCGGGTCAGTTGTAGCGTCTTACGGGCTCGAGCGTTGACCCTTCGTGCTCTTGCGAGCGGCCGGCTTGCTTTCGACCTTCTCCGGCTGCGGCAGCCGCAGCTCGAAAGTCGCGCCCTTCGAGCTCGACTTCACGTTCACACTGCCGCCGTGCTCCTCCACGATCTTCTTGACGATGGCCAGACCCAGCCCGGTCCCACCTGCCTTGCCCATGGTCACGAAGGACTGAAATAGCCGACCCTCGATGGCCGGGGGGATGCCCGGTCCGGTATCGGCCACGCTGATCATGAGCTCGAGCCCGATCAGCTTGCTTTTCAGCGTCAGGACTCCGCCTTCCGCGCTCATGGCCTCGATGGCGTTGCGGGCCAGATTGTGCACCGCTCGCGCGACGCGCGCCTCGTCGAAGCGAGCCACCACCTTGGTATCCACGTTCAGCTTGAGCTCGATCGGCAGCCCATTCAGCTCCAGCTCGAGCTGGCGACGCAGGTCGCCAAAAAACTTGTGCAGGTAGACGCGGCGCACGAACAGCGTACCTTCACCACGCGCAAACTCGAGCACTTCGCGCTGCATGCTGCTCAGGGTGTCGAACTGCTTCAGCACCTCTTCCGCGTATTCATGCCGTTTCTTGGCGTCGTCGGCTTCCGCCATCAACTGCACGTAGCCGCTAATCACGGTCATCGGCGTTTTGAAGTCGTGGATCACCTGCGACAAGAGACGTCCGATCGACGTCAGGCGTTCGCCGCGCTCGCGGGCTTGACTCGCGAAAAACAGGCGTACCGCTGTCGACACGTTGGCTCCGACCAGCTGCATCAGGCTCTCGTCTTCCTTGGTGAAGGCGCGCGAGCCCGCCGTGCCGAACAGCGCCAAGGCGCCCAGCGGTCCCTTTTCCCCTTCCAGCGGCAGCACCAGCGCCGCGTCGACCACGAAGCGTAGGCTGCCCTCGACGCGCGTGTGAAAGTCCGAGCTACGGCTGCCCGGCTCGAGCCGTAGCACCTCGTCGCGCGACATGGCGGCTGCGAGCAAGCCCTCACCGGCTTTCACACCGATGCGCTGCAGCACGTCCGGTTGAGCCGAGTCGTACGCGTACTGCACCAGGTCCCCGGTCTCCTCTTCGGCCACCAGCAGCGCAGCCCCCCGCGCTTCCGTGCTCTTGGCGGACAAGCTGAGCAGAGGCAGCGCCAAGTCCTCGAGCGACGTGGCACGACCGGTCGCGCGCTCGAGCTCGAACAGCAGTGACAGATCGCGCAGCCGACGCTCGAGCTCCCCTTTGGTGTCGAGCAGCTGCTTGTTCTTCTGGATCAGCGACAGGAACAGGCGAGAGTTGTCGATCGCGACCGCCGCCTGCGTGGACAGCGCCGACAGAATCGCCTCGTCCTCGGTCGTGAACTCGTCGGCACCGCGCTTGTTGAGGATCTGAATCACGCCGATGGTGCGACCGACATGATTCTTCAACGGAGCGGCCAGAATGCTGGACGTGCGGTAACCGGTCAGGACATCCCAATCACGCTCGAAGCGCGGATCCGAGTAGGCGTCGCGCACTCGGAGCGCGCGGCCAGTCTCGGCGACCAGACCCGCGATACCGTGACCTACCTTCATGCGGATCGAGCGCACCTGCTGCCCCACCACCATGCGACTCACGAGCTCGTTGTTGGCCTCGTCGAGCAAGTACAGTGTGGCGCGATCGGCTTCGACCAGCTCGGTCAGCCTGCTCAAGATCAGCTCGAGCAGATCGTCCAGGTCGAACGTGGTGCCGAGCGCGATCCCCACGTCTCGCAGCGCCTGTGACACTCGCTCGGCATGGCGCAGCGCCGCCAGCAGCTCGTGCACGGAAAGCCCGCGCTCGGCTTGCGCTCGCGCTTCGACGCCGGAGCTAGTGGTCACACTCCGATCGAACCACGAAATACGCCTGTTTTGCCAGTGAACCGTCCTGCCCTTGCCAAGAGACCCAAGATTTGTAGAAGTCCCGAGTGTCATGGCTTTGAAGCAGCTACAATTGCTGGTGCGCGGGCGCGTCCAGGGCGTGTATTTCCGCGCCTCCACGCAACGCGAGGCGCGGCGCCTGGGCATCACCGGCTGGGTCAAGAATCGCGCAGACGGCACGGTCGAGATCGTCGCCGAGGGCGAAGAAGTTTCGATTCGGGAGCTCTACGGCTGGGCGCAGAAAGGCCCCAGCGCGGCGCGCGTGGAACGTGTGGACACGCGCTGGCGGAGCTTCACCGGCGACTTCCCGGATTTTCGTATCATCGATTGATGGAGTGATGATCGAGGATGACTGGCGCGCGCGCTCGTCTGCTTCTTCTGGCTGCGCTACTGGCGCTGCCGAGTCGATCTGCAGCAGCCGCCGACACCGAAACCAAAGCCAGCGAGCGACGCCTGCCCGACTTGCCAACGCCGCCGAGCGTCGAAGCCGGGCGGCCCGAAGCTGCCGACCTGGCGGAGCTCGACGCCTTGCTCGGCCGCATCGTGGCCGAGGACGCTTCGGATCGCGACGCGGCGGTGCGAGAGCTGCTCGAAGCCAAGCCCAAGCAAGTCAGCGCCATCCGCTTCCGCCTCGGGGCCATCGCCGACGCAGCCGACAAGGAGACCATGAAACGACTCCTGCTGCGCACTCGCCGGGAGGCGCTGGAGCAGAAGGACAAGGAAAAGGACGAAGAGGAATCGGAGAAGCCCTCGGCCGGCGTGGACTACCTGGCACGGCTCTCTCAGAAAGCCGATCCGAAGTCGGAAGCCTGGCGCAACCTGATGAGCGTGCTCGGGCTGTCGCGCATGCTCGAAAGTATCGGCAGCGTCGAGGCCGTGCGTGGATTGATCGAGGTCTATGCGCGCTACGGCGAGTTTTTGCGCATCACCACGCAGAACGCCCTGAACCGGCTGGGTGAAAGGGCCATGCCAGCGCTGATCGAAGGCGAGCGTCATCAGGCGGAGAAGATCAGCAAGTGGGCAGTCCGCCAGCTCGACATGCTGGGCAAGGGCATCCCGAGTGAGGCCGTGCAGACGCAGGATCAAGCCGTGCTATCGGATGTTCTCCGCGCCTACGGTAGGACGCGCAACCCGGACGCGGTGCGCATCGTGGTCTCCTTCGCG
>DATEDZ010000057.1:0-71592 GCA_035281385.1 Polyangiaceae bacterium | reverse complement strand
CCCCATCTGGTGTACTTCCACGAAGCGGAGCGTCTGCGGCTGCTGGAAGTGATGAAACGCGACGTGCGCGCGCCCCTGCGCCGTGCCGTGGATCACCACGTTGCGCGTTAAATTGAGGACTTCCGCCCCCCACTGGTCGTTGACGCGCGGATGGTCATGCTGCAGCTCGCCAATGCTGAGTGTGCCGTCGGGATTGATGGTGAGAAAACCCCGATCGTAGCCGGTCCAATACTCGTCCTCCACTTCGTCGGTGGGTGCGATGGTGGGGACGATCACGACCTCGTCGCCGTCGCGCCAGCCGTCATGGTTTTCGACGCTGAACGCGGTGTCCATTGCGTTTGCGGAACCCAGCAAGCGAGTCCATGACGTCTTGAAGCTACCGACCGCGTCGAGCACACCGCTTCCGAGTACCCAGAGTCCCACGTCGCTGTCGCAGGGCTCGCTGGGGTCGCCACCAGCGCAGGGCGCCATCGAACCAGAACCTGGCAGCGGTGCCCCGACGAACTCCTCCTCATCGACTTCTTCGAACGCGATCTCGTGCTTCACGTCGGCAGAGGCCGGTCTCATCTCGATTCGGCCGCCGTCGTGCACGATGACGTTGCCAGTAGTCGTGAGCGTCACGGACTGCTCCGGGTCGAAGACCAGCACGCCGTCGACGATCACGTTGGCAAGAGCTCTCGTAGTATTGCCGTCGAGCCTGACGGAATGATCGGCCTGGATGACGACACGGCCGCTGCTCGGAACCATCCCCAGCTCCCACGTCTCCGGATTATGCCAATCGCCGTCATCCACGCTCACGACAGCCCCGCTGTGCGAGATGGTGCCTAGGCTCGCACCTTCACCACAACCGACGCTCGCCGAACCGAACACCAAGGGCGCCAGCACTGCCTTCAGGCCACGCCGCGACCACCGACGTCCACAACTCAGCGCTTTTTTCATGAGTCCCTCCACACCAGCTCACAAGAGCAACGACCACGACCCCACCACCGACCCGCGCAGGCGTCAACCCACGCAAGGTGTCGCTAGTTGCCACGTCTAGCCGCGCGCCGAGGGCTCAGACGGCCAGCCGCAGGATGTCAATGTTGGAGCATCCGGATGGGCCGGGTTGACGCGCGCCTCCTGAAACCTGGCGTAGCACCATGGCGGTCGCTACCGAGATCGGCGTCGCAGCATGCTCGGTCCTCGTGGACTTGCTGCGACGGATTGGAAACGTCACCGAAGCACGCGATAGAGAAGTTACCATTGACGCCGCGCCGTGCGCACGATGACCTGGCCCTGAGCTCATAACGCGAGAGGGCGAGAGATGACTGACATCATGGCGCGTCGTGCCAGGGGCTTTTGCTTGTGGCGACCAGCGCGCATCGATCCAGCTCCGCGCGTGCACGTGGTCAGCTTGGTGCCGGGAAATCCGCCGGTTGCCGCGCTAGTGCACGACGCCGAGCTGACGCGTGTGGCAGGCCAAGACGACTTGTGGGAGCTACCGCTCGCCGGGCTGCCGCTCGTGGTAGGCAGGGTCTATCACTATTGGTTCAGCGTCACCAGCGACCGCCCGGGTGAGCCGCACGTGGTGAAGGACGTGACCGACCCGTTTGCGCGTGTGGTCGATTACCGCGTGGGACCGCCGGCGGCCGTCTTCAAGCTCGATGCGGGTAGGCTCGTCGACTGCGATCCAGACGGCAGCGTCACTCCGGTCGGGCTCGCTGCTGGAGTCGGTGCGCTTCCCACCAACAACCAGCTAGTCATTTACGAGCTGCCGTCATCGTGGACGCGCAGCGACGGCAACGGCAATTTCGAGCGCGACGTCGGTACGTTTCGAGACGTCTTGGCGCTGCTTACGCTGGCAGAGCCCGGCGGCAATTTCAGCGACACCGCGGCCGTCGCGACGCGCGCCCACCTGCTCGAGCTGGGCGTCAACGCGATCGAGCTACTGCCGCCGGCTGACTCGCCGTTCCTGCGTGAGTGGGGCTATGCCACGGGTAACTACTGCGCGGCAGACTACGACTTGGGGTTTCCGGACGGAAATCAAGCGCCGACGGCCGAGAGCGATTTGCGGCGTCTGGTCACGCGCATGCACCAGCTGAACTTGCGCTTCTTTTGCGACGTGGTCATGGCGTTCGGCTACACCAGCTACCGCGAGCTCAACTTCGACGACTATTACATCACACCTGGCGCCGAGCGCGACAACCCCGACGCCTACCAGTCGAGCCGAAACGGCGAGCTGCGTGACGGTTTCGGCGGCAGCCTTTGGCGCTACGGGCGCGTGATCGAAAGCTACGATCCGATCGCTGGTGGGCGCCGGCAGCTCGCGCCCGCGCAGTCGTTTCATCTCGCGCATCTCTTACGTTGGCTGGGCGAGCTGGGGGTTGACGGCCTACGGCTCGATAGCGTGAACAATATCGGCAACTGGGACTTTCTGCGCGTATTCCGCGATGCGGCGCGCGCCGAGTACAGCCGCTTGCAAGGTGGTGCTGCTGGCGTGGATGCGCGCTTTCTGGTCGTCGGCGAAGAGCTGGCGACGCCGCTCGCGTTGGTGAACGATGGGCCGCTCGACGCGATGTGGAACGAGCCGTTCAAGCGCCGCGTGCGCGCCGTGATTCTCGGTCGCAGCGTGGACGACGAAAGCTTCGAAACCACGGTGCGCCGCATGATCGATTGTCGTAGTGTGGGCTACCGCGATGGCGCCCAAGCCATCAACTACGTCACCTCGCACGACGTGGAGGGTTTCGAGAACGAACGCTTGACGCTGTTCTTGCAGAACAACTTGATCGCTTTCAAAGAAGAACGCATCAAGCTGGCTTTTGTGTGTTTGCTGGTGGCCGTCGGCGTGCCGATGATCTTGGCGGGCGAAGAATTCGCTGATGAACACGACCGCACCGTCACGCACCCCGACAAGCAGCAAGATCCCTTGAACTTTGCGCGCGTCGAAGACCCGTGGCGGCGGCGCTTGTTCGACTATATTTCCCGTCTAGTGCGCTTTCGCGTCGCCTCCGCCGCGCTCGGCACCAACGACACGACCTTCATCCACACCGACTTCAGCAGCGGACGTCGCGTGCTCGCCTGGGTGCGCGGCGTCCCCGGTCGCGAAGACCCCGTCGTCGTCGTCGCGAACTTTTCAAACGTGACGCCGCCCGGCAGCGAATACATCGTTCCCAATTGGCCAGCCACACCCGCCGGTCGCCGCTGGAGAGAAATCAGCCAAGCCCGCGACGTCCCCACCGACTGGATCGGCCGAGAACCGCTCTACCCCTGGGAAGCCAAGGTCTACGCGCTGGCTTGAAGCGCCTTGGCGAGGACCCGTACTTCGGGCTTATCGTCCCCGCGCCGTGCTACGGAGTCGTGTGCTGCCTCCCTGCGCGCGATTCCAGAGCTTGATTTCTCAAGGGCTGACGTGCTCGGCCGTGACGCCGCAGGCCTCCGTCGTGCTTTGGCTTTGCTCAAGACGCGGCGCGGCAGGCCTCGGCAAGGTACGCGCCCGGCAGGCTCGTCCGGTCCCGAGAAGACGCTCAGCCTCTACTTTGGAGAACAGCATCGCCAGCGTTCCTCAGCGACCGACTCTGTACCTCAGGGCACAAAGTAGAACGACCCTTCGGATTCCGCGCGTAGTTGGATGGTGGTGGCGCCGGCTTCGGTTTCGGTAGCTTGGTAACGGATGAGCTCGTTGCCGCCGCATTCGCCGCAGCTCCAGCCGTCGGCGTAGAGGGCATCGAGGTAAGTGCCGGGTAGGGTCAGCGTGCCGACGTCGCGGCCTTCGCATTCGATCTCGACCGGCGAGATACCTCCGTGGGTTCCGATGCCGGTGGTCATGCGCAGGTAGATGCGCGCAGTGGACGCGGGATTCGACCAGGGGAGCACGATATCTTCGCCGGGGGCGCGCGCCTGTAAGAGTGCTGTCCAATCCTCGGTTGGCTCGAGCGGCTCGGGGACACACGTTTCCAAAGAGAACGCAGGCACAGCGGCGCCGGCGGCCGACACCGCCGCTATCGGCTCAACAGCGTCAGCTCCGAACGCTTCCGTCCCCCAGTAGTAGTAGTCGACGTCGTTCGGCTGCACTTCGATGACCGTGGGGCCAACGCCGCGCAGCTCCAGCGCCCCGGCCGAGACGACTGCCGGATAGCTCATGCACTGACCACGTTGGCAAATCTGCTCGGCCTCGCAGGCTGGATCGCACGGCGAAGGCTCGTAGGTGAGCAATCGGCAGGCTCCTGCGCGTTCTCCTTCCTCGTGGAAATCGAGCGGTGGTCCGTCGTAAAAAGCGCCTTCGAACACGACGAAATCGGAGTGAGCCCGGAGCCGAAGCAGACTGCTCGTCTGATCGAAAATTGGCTCGTCCGCGCCGCCGAGCGTGACGGCGCAGCCATCGGTCCCAACGCTTCCTCCGGGCGGCGCACCGGCTCCCCCCGCACCCGACCCAGCTCCCCCTGCATCCGGACCGGTTCCCGCCGTGGCTTCGCCATTTTCGCCGCCGCTCGAGCTCGACGCTGATTGTTGACCACACCCGAGCGAAAGTACGCAAAACAAGACGAAGCGCCACATCTCCCGAAAATAGCTCAGCCCACTCACTCGGGCCATCTCTTCCCCAAACATCGGTAGGATGCCTGACACGCTTGTATTCCGATACGTCCCGACGCCCCTTCACGCCCGTCCAATCCCTTGCCGATCACCGTGACATTGCGCAGCACGCACGTGCCCCCCAAAGCAGCATCGCCCAAGCTGAGGTTGAACGGAAAGTCGGAGGAACCAATGACGGATTGGTTCGACGCGCACTGCACGTTTTCGATGATGTGGTCGGCGCCCTTGGGCTCGCGAATCCGAACGATGGTCCCTTCAGCACGTTCGCGCCGCCTGAATCGGGCGACGAGAGAACCGTACCGCCCGAGATCTTGCAGTGGTTTCCACCGAGTGAAGCGCCTCCGTCGATGTCGCAGTCGACGAAGCTGCAGTACTCCGCGTGCCCGTGCATGTCGGCCGCGGCCAAACCCGCTCGCAGCGTCGCGCCCTTCGCGCCGCACACGCGACTCGGCAGCGAGCCCGTGATGGAGCCCCCTGTGATGCGTGCTTGTTCCCCGGTACGACCCGCCGCGCAGCCAGGAACGTGGCCTGGCTGATCGCGATGTCTCCGATCAAGCTTTGATAGCGGCGTGCTACGATTGCCCCCGCACGGAGGAGCCTCATGAGTGACCCGAACGAGCTGAGCCGCCGTCACCTGTTGACTTTGAGCGCCACGACCTCGGCCGCGGTGCTGGGCGTGGGCGTGGACGCCGACGCCAAGCCGGCGCAGGTGCCGCGCCGCCGCCTCGGTAAGACCAACGAAACCATCCCGATCCTGCTCGTCGGCGGCGGTATGGGATTCGAAGGTGCGCACGACTCCAGGATCAAGCTCGCGCTCGAGCACGGCGCCAACTACATCGACACCGCGCGCAAGTACGCCGGCGGCTCGTCCGAGAAGAACGCCGGCGCGACGCTCAAGCAGCTCGGCGCGCGCGAAAAAACCTGGATCACCTCCAAGACGCCGAAGTGGACGGCGCGCGGCCTGGAGCAAGACGTGGCCTTCAGCCTGGAGTCGCTGCAGACCAGCTACGTCGACCTCTACTTCTTGCACGAGCTCGACGACCTCGCCCCGCTGAACGACGCCGAGCTGATCAAGACGGTCGAGCGCTTGAAGAAAGAGAAGAAGATCCGCTTCTTCGGCTTCTCGTGCCACGGCGGCAACGTGGCTGAGCTGCTGCACGCGGCCGCGCAGCGCCCGTTCATCGACGCCGTGATGTTCAAGTACAGCTTCCGCGACTACGGCAACAAGGAGCTGAATCTGGCCATCGACGCCGCGCACAAGGCCGACGTGGGGCTCATCGCCATGAAGACCCAGTCGTCCGAAGCCGGCATCACGAACGCCGTGCAGAAGTTCCAAAAGACCGGCAAGTGGAACAAGTACCAGGCCGTGCTCAAGGCGGTCTGGGAAGACAAGCGCATCGCCGCCGCTGTCTCGCACATGGTCGACCTCAAGCAGATGAAAGAGAACCTGGCCGCCGCCCTCGACGGCGACAAGCTGGGCCTGAACGAGCGCGACGCCGTGCGCCGCTACGCCGAAGCGACGCGCCCGTACGCGTGCGACGGCTGCGAGCACATCTGCGGCTCCGCCGTCGCGGCCCCCGTCCGCATCGCCACCACGCTCCGCTGCCTGATGTACCACGACTCCTATGGCGACCCCGAAAAGGCGCGCCGCGTCTTCTTGGAGCTACCCGCCGCAGCGCGCCAGCTCGAAGGTATCGACTTCAGCGCCGCCAGCCGCGCCTGCCCCAACGGCATCGACCTCGTCGCCCAGATGAAGCGCGCCGGCAAAGTGCTGGTCTAGGCGCCGCGCCGGCGGCCGGATCTGATGACACGCGCCCGCGCGCACGCCGGGGCGTCCTGCGAAGGCTAGCTCGCGTGGCTTGCGGCGTAGCTCGGGGCCGGCTGGAGCGAGGCCGGAGACTGCTGCGGCGGCGAGCTGCGAAAGCGCGGGGTCACGCTCGGGTAGCTCTTCGGAGACGCGCAGCACGTCGCTGTCAGCGTCCGAGTCGAGACCACTTTAGAGTTGTCGTCGCTGTTTTCAGCCGCCGCACGAGGCGCATTCTTCGGAGCCGGTGCCGCAACTGCACGCTCGTTGGACGACGGTTGGAGACGCCGGCTGGAGCGCGCTCGATGCGCCCGACGATGCGCCATGCGAGTTCTGGCTCGCGGGGGGCATGCTGGGCGTCTGCTGGAGCGTGTGCGTGAGCTCGTGTGCCAAAAGATGGCGTCCAGCGTCGGTTTCCGGGGCATACTCGCCGCTCCTGAAGTAGATGTGCGTGCCGTGCGTGAACGCGAGCGCGCCCACGTCGCGCGCCATGTTGTCGGAGTCGCCGTCGCGGTGAATACGGACGTTGCCGAAATCACGGCCGAAATGATCCTCGAGCGAGCCGCGAACGGGCGCGCTCAGCGCCTCCCCCGTGCCCCCGTGCGCAAGGCGCGTCTCGAGCGTGGACGCTTCGGACTCCCTGCCGTAGCGGCCAGCAACGCCCGTGCTCGAGGCTTGCCTTGCCTGGATCGGTTCGTCTTCCTCCGGCCCCATCTCGCGCTGAACCACTTCGCCCCGGAGCTTCGCCTGCACGGGTTCGTCCTCTTCGTCGGTCGTCTGGCGTTGCACCCAGGGCGTTATCGCCGGAGCCGGGGTCGGCTGGATCGCGCCTCCCGTGTGCGCCATGGAGCGCTGGACGACGTCGTCGGCGATGCGGTCGGCTTCCTGTTCGTACGCGTCGTTCGGCGGCCCCACCTGGAGCTTTGCCTGAAGCAAGGTGCCGAACGCGCGATTGCCGAGCGCGCTACCGAACGCCCGCGCGCGGTTGGCCTGGCCGGTGAGCTCCGGTGACGCGATCGGCTCCGGCTGGCGGACCCGTACGACGCCGTTCGTGGCTGTCGGTGGGATGGCTTGCTTGTCCATTCGGCTCGCTCCTTCGCGTGGGTTCTTCGCGCTTCGGTCGCTTCAAAGGGTGCCGCGGCTGCCCGCGATCAGCGGCGGCATGCTCCAACCCGCAGGCAGCCGCACGCGCGGCAGCGAAGTCGTGTCGACGATGTCGTGACGACGCGTGTATTCGGGTCCGAACGCGCGGGTGAAAGCGGGAACCTCCTGCAGCGCGATCGACCGCAAGGTAGCCGGCTCGAGCAGGGGCCCGCGTATGGCCGTATGGCTCGCGGCGTCGCGCCGCACTTCCATCGCGCGCGCTCGAATCGTGCGAGCGAGGCGCGTCTTCCAGGCGTCGAGCAAATTGTGATTCTCCACGAGATGATGGAGCTCGTGATTGAGCGTCACGCCGTCGTTCAAGCGGTTGCTCGGCACGAAAATAGTAAACCTGACGGGTGAATACACCACATCTACGCCGAGCGGTGCCGTGTACTCGACGCCGTTCAGGGTTTGCGTGACGGGTGGATGCGGGCGCGCGTCGACGCTCATCCTAGCGCTGAGCCCCTCAGGCACGCAGCAGCCCGCGACCAGTGCTTCACTTTCACATACCTGCTCGATATCCAAGTCGGAGACCGAGAAATCGAAGCGATACTCCTCGCTCCGAAAACGCACGTTTACGCGCGGCATGAAGGCCGTGTCGAACGCGTTGGGGTTTCGAGCCTGGCGCTCCTCGCTGTCGCGCAAGCGCAGCGTTTCGTCGATGCTTGCCACCACGCCGAGCCCGTGTGCGGGTGAGAACGGATCTGAATAGCGCGCGATCGGTGTGATCGGCGTGAGCGTGACGAACTGATACGGGTGGGTGGCGTAGCGGCCGCTCTGCGGCGCGTGGACGAGATCGCGGCGCAGGCGGATCAGGAGCTGGTCCGCGTAGAGGCGGCGCTCCTCAGCGAAGCGAGTATCGCGGCAGTCGGCGTCGAAGCAGACGCGAACGGGTTGCGCGGCGGGGTCGGTTACCAGGCGCCCGGTCGAAAGCTCGAAGCGCAAGCGAATGCTCAGCGTATCGGTCAGGCCGAGTGCGCGGCGGTAGGGTTCGAGCGTGTCCGCGACGCGCCGTACCTCATCGCGGTACGGCGTGCTGCCGAGCCCGCCGGCTTGCGCGCGGGGGGTCGGCGGTAATACTTCGGTCTGCAGGCGACGGTACACGCGCGGCCCGAGTGGCGGAAAATCGGCCGGCGTGGAGCCGCGGAGCTGCATCTGTGCCGTGTCGGTCCGGTCGCTAGCGCCCACGACCGCGCTGAAGTTACCTGCTCCGTCGGTGCCGATCACGTCGATGTTCTGCTCCCAGGTGACCGTGCGACCTTCCAGAAACACCGTCGAGAAGGGATCGGCGGAGGCGTCGTTGCGGCGCGCTGCAAGCCAGGTCTTGAAGGTCACGCGCTTGACGGCGCGGTTCAGCACGTTGCCTTCTGAAACCAGTGCCTCGCCCGCGCGGCGGGCGCGATTGATCATTTCGGGGCGCACGAATTGATAGTGAGCGCGCTGCGCGGGCGAGTCCGACAGCGTCGCCGCCACCGTGCGCGTGGTCGGATCGATGGCGTTCAGGAAGCGCGCGTCGAACCAGGGCGAGCCGATGCCGCCTGGAGGCCCGTCGCGAATCGGCACCGGCAGCGTGACGCGGACGCGGTGCCCGTCGGCGTAGTCCACCAGCTCTTCGTCCGCTACGATGGTCTGAAGAAAGCCGACCTGATAGTTCGCGAGCTCCGTCGGGGTTCCGGTCGCCGTCACCTGGGCGCTGGCACGAAAAGCGCCACGCGGGCTGTCGCTCGACACGAGATTGTCGTCCGGTAGCACGATCGTTTGCGTCGGGCCGCTCCCACCGTCGACACTGAATGAGCCGACACTGAACGAGGGCCGTGTTGCGCGCATGGCGGCGGTCACGGGTTGCGGCGCAATTGCGCCCGGTAGCCTCGCCGGCGCGCACGGGGGATCGGGGCTCGCTTGCCGCGGATCAGCGGCCGGACGGTTCCACCAGAGCTGGGCAGGCGTCACCACGTTGCCGAGCAGCGTTTCGGCCGGTGTCTCACACGGCGGAAGCCCGGCAAGCTCGATGAAGAAGAGCGCTGCCTCATGGCGCTCGCGCTCGGTGCCGATCACGTGACGCACCATGTGGTGGAATGTCATGTCGGCAATGCGGGCCGCGATGCACGCCATCGGGTTCGTGGTGGAGAACGCCTCTTGGGAGATGACAATTTCGTTCGGGACGACACCGTGCGTGGCCGAATTCGTAACTTCGGCGACGCCGAGCCGTGTCGCGCCGTCTGCCGGCGCCAGGCGCGCGTCTTCGCCCTCGATACGAATCGTCATCAGCGAGACGGCGCGCGCGAGGCTCGGTGCGAGGCCGCAGCTCCAGTGCGACATGTACGCGTCGGCTCCGAGCAGGTACATGTTGTTCGCGAACATCGCGCGCGCCTGGTTCACGATGCGCCGCTGCGGGTTGTCGGCGGCCGCTGTTGGAATCACACTGCCGCTCGCCAGCGCTTGGACCAGGGCGACGCGATCGAGCGAGCGGTCGCGCGTTCCACGCCGCCGCCCCGCCGCGACGCGCTCTTCTCGAGCGCGATCGCTAAAGCGCGTGGTGGCGCCCTTCGCAGCGATGCGGATGCGCTCGGAGCGGACGCCGGCGTTGATGAGCTCGCGCGCGACGCGTTTGGCGCGATGGCAAGACAGGTTGCGGTTGTAGGCTGGGGTCCCCTCGTCGCTCGAGAAGCCGTGCACGGTGAAGATCGTGTCGGCCATGCTCGTTCTCGCCAGGCTCACGAGGTTCGTGAGATCGCTCGCCGGGCTGAACACGTCCGAGTCGAGGCAAAAGTGAAACGCCGTGCCCTCGATTTCCTCGTCGTCGCGCGTCGGACAGATCGGTTCGGGTGGTACGTCACCGAGCCTCGTCGGCACCCGCGGGCAACCCGCTTCTGCCGGCGTGTTGCCGAAGGCAGGCGGGGTCGTGAAGCCGGGCAAATGCGAAGTCCAGTCGTCCGCTTCGGACTCACTCGACGCTTCGCCACCCTCCTGGCGCTGGATGCGGCGCGAAACGAACGGCGTGGTCGGCACGGCGCGCTGCGCCTGGGCGTGCAGACCCGGCGCCGCGATGCGCGCCAGGTTCGGATTTTGTTGAACGGTGTGTACGAGCTCGTGCACCAGCAGGTGCTTGCCCGCGTCGGTGTCGGGCGCGTACTGACCCCCGCCGAAGTAAATGTGCGTGCCGTGCGTGAAAGCGAGCGCGTCGACGGAGCGACTCATCTCCGCTGCTTCGGCGTCGTGGTGTACGCGGACCGATCCGAGATCCCGGCCGAGCTCCACGCCCATCGACGAGCCGAGCGCAGCGGGCAGCGCTTCCCCACCGCTCGCCGAAGTGAGTCGCTCGCTCATCGATGGCGGGACCACGGGAGCGCCTCCCGCGGCCGCCTGCACCACCTGCCTGAACACACGATTACCCAGGGTTTCGCCGAGCCAGGACAACGGCGCGTTCGGCGCCGGAGCGCGGCCGCTGACAGTGGCCGCGCGTCGCGGCGGACTCGGCCGTGCCTTGGCGCTTGCGGCCGCGCGAGCACCGGCCCTGCTGCTCACCTGCCCCTCGCTTCACGCGGTTGTCGACTAGCCATTGGTGTGATTGACGCAGCTCAGCGGAGCCGGCCGCCCTGCGACACGCAGCGCAAATGACTCGAAGCACGAGGCGTCCGCGCGTCGCAGCGCCGTCAGCGCATGGAACTGCATCGTGAACAGGATGTGAAACGGTTCGTGTAGCAGCGTCGGGCCCTGTTCGGTCGGGTCATCCCAAAACGCTTGACATAGCGCCATCAGGCGATTGGCGGGGCACGAGCGCGCGAAGTTGGGATCGCACGGCGCCGGAGAGCATCCGACCAGCTGCACCGTATTCGCCCGGCACAGGTAGCGCAGAAAACCGCTCTCGAGCGTCTCTCGCACCCTGCGAAAACGATTGCGCTGCTGTTCGATCAAGCCGAATTGCGCTGCGTTCGTGAGTGTAAGGCCAAGCTCCTCTTGCAGGATGGTGTCGAACGCGGCGTTCACGGCTCCGCCTCCCTGTACCGACGTGAGGTTCGTGTTGATCGCGTCTTCCGCTCCCTGCGCGAGCGCGATGGCGTCGGCGTCGGCGGCTACCAGCACGGCGATTGCTTGGGGGCCGGTGAGGTTGGGGTTGGTGAGCCCGGTCGTCCCGCAGGTCACGTTTTCCGGCCTGACGAGGCGCTGTACGCTCGCTACCCCGCGCTCGCGCTGCTGGACCACGTGCGCTAGCTCGTGCGCGAGCACGCGTGTTCCTTCCTGCGTTTCGGGTCGATACTCGCCGCGACCGAAAACGACGTCCGTCCCGACGGTGTAGGCGCGTGCGCCGAGAGCGTCTGCGGACGCCGCCGCCTCCGGCCCATCGTGCAAGCGGACGCCGTCGAGCTTCGCCCCGATGCGCGGCTCGAAAAAATTCCGCAGGGATTCGGGCATCGGCGAACCGCTCATCGAACCGCGATTCGACAACGAGGCACCAGAAACCCCGCCGCGCGCGGCGCTCTGAAAGCCGCGATTGCCGAGCGAGCTCGCCAGCGACGCGACGGGGCTTGCGCGACTCGCATCCACCCGGCGCGCCGGCACGGGCACGGGCGGCGCGGACCGCGTGGTCCGCGCATGTCCGAGACTCCGCGCCACGCCCGTCACGCGTGCCCTCCTTTCGTTCGCCTACGGACGAAGCGCCGCCGAGGTAATGGAGAGTCAGCGCGTCTGGGGCTCGAGGTCATGCGTGCTGCATTCCTTTCATTGCACGGCGTGGGACTCGTAGACGCTCAGGTGCGCAACGCCCCACGGTACCAACGTCTGCGTGACCGCGACGCCCGGCGCCGGGTTTCCCTTTCGCGGCGGCTCGACGTACGTGGCGATATGAAGCGTCGTGAGCGTTTCCCACGGCGGCAAACTCGCCGGGATGTTGTACGTGGCGTCACCCTGAACGGCACCATGCGTGGGTGTTGCAGGTGGATCGGTGAGGATCACGACGAGATCCAGGATACCACTTGCAACCCGATACTGCTCGGCCGAGTAATTGACGGCCAGACTCAGTTCAGCGCCGTTTTCGGGGGCTACGATGGACGCGTTCGTGCCGACCACGAAGCTCGTCTTGAATGCGTCGAACGAGCCTATCAGGGTTCCCTGGTAGTCCTCCGGACGGTAGTAACCCGCTCGTAGCAGGTAGCCTTTGCTCGCCGCGACGGCGGCAGCAGCGGCCGTCGCCGGGGCCTTCGGGCCCGCCACCGTACCCGTGAGGGGGGGCTTGACGGGTTGGGGCGCGGGGTTTTTGGCCGCCGTGCCGGCCAGCGAAATGGCTTCGAGCGGCCCGCTCGCGCCGTCCGGGTCGGTTTTGCCGAGCCCGAGCACCGTCACGACCTTTCGCGCGGGCACTGGGACGCGCACGATGCCCGCGCCGGCCTGTTCGTTGGCGACGTTGAGCTTGTACCGAGCCGGCTTGTACGGCAGCGCCATGCCGCTGAGCTCGACCGCGAGGTATTTGATCTCTTCGCGTGCGAGGTCCATCGCGTACCAATTCTTGCCGAGGCTCGGCACGGGCTTGAGACCGAGCTCTTTTTCGTTCTGGAGCGTCCAGCGTCCCTCGCCGACTTCGACGGGAGTTTCGGGGCCAGGAGGGCCGGGCGGCGGGTGAGGACCGACCACTACGACGGTGTGGCAAGCGAACGCCGCGAAGATCGCCGACCCGAGCAGCATCCAGCGCAGCAGGTGGCGCTGCCGGTCGGCCAACGCGAGCGCCGCGAACACGAGGCCGAGTGCTAGGAGTCCGGCGCCTACCTCGAGCAAACGGAAGCGGCGCAGCAACTGCGGGGGCGAGACGGTCGGCGTCGTGCCGGGGACGGTCCCACCGGACTTTGGTTGGCCGGCAGCCGGATCGTTCCCCGATTCGAAATGGACGTAGACTTTCTGCTTCATGCCGGGCGCAAGCTTCGGATTCTTCGGCAGTGCCTCGCCGAAGAGTGCGACCTTTTCGCTGTATGCCGAAGTCGCAACGAAGCGGAAGTTCGTCCAGAGATCGTCGTTAGTCGTCGCGTCATTGAGCTGAAAATCCTTCAGGATCGCCTTTGCGCACACGTGGTCCCATTCCGCCCCGAAATTACTGCCGGGAATGACTATGTCTTCGGTGACGTACTCTGCCGGATACGCCAAGAGCTGCTTTTCAGGCGAGTCTGCGCCGGTCGGCGAGCCCAGCGTACCGGTGCTCGAATTGTAGGGCCGAAGCTCGACTCGGCCCTTGCCCTTGTTCGCCATCTGGCCGGCGGGTGCTCCGGGCGGTCCGTGGTACTTGAAACGCACACGGAAGCGGTTGTTCCCGTTGCGATTGATGACTTGCCCCCACTCGGGAGCGTTCGTAACGGTGTTGATCTGGGCCCAGGGCTCGGCGACGTCGTCGATGCTGACGTCGAAGCAGTTCGAGTCAGGATCCACGTCGGCCAAGTCGTCCGGGACGGGTCGGTCGCCGCCAATGTCGGAATCGACGTTGAAATCGTCTTCGGCGATGCTGCGATCCTTCATGCCGTTTGGCCAGCGCAATACCGTTCCGGCTTGGGTGGTTCCGTCGATCTCGATGCCGTGATGGCCCAAGTCGACGAAGGCGTAGGCGCCGACACCGAAGTACGGAGCCGCGGTCTTCAGTTTGAAGAATCCTGCCGGAGAATTGACGGGAACGCCGATTTCCACGTTATAGATCTGCGGGGGCTCGCCTGCTGAAACGTCGTAGTCGTAGGCGACTTCCGCCGTGATGTTGTTCAGAACGGCCGCGTTGTTTTCGATTGTCCAGCGGGCAGGCGTCTGCGTGGTATCCCAGCGGTAGTAGATCTTGGCAGTTGCAACGGCTTGGTTGCAGCTCGTGCCTGAGGTGACCTGGGTACTCGCGCCCCCCCCGGCGGAAAGTTGGCGCAGGCCGACTCCGATGATGAAGTCCTCCGCGTCCCAGCTGCCGGCGGTCGCGCCGCCGCTGTTGTTGGCGTCGAACAGCACGTACACGAAGTCCTGATCGGAGAGGTCGGTGTCACGCGCGATGTCGATGCCGATGTAGAACTTGTCGGGGCTGGTTCTGCGTGCGACATACACGCGCCCGGCGAGCGCGCCGCCCGGATCCGGGAACATCTTGCTCGGGGCGATACCCGACCAAACCGGGCCGACGTTGCAGCCGCCTCCGCCCGAAGGGCCATCGACGACCACGCCGTTCGGGATCAGATTGGCGTCCTTCGTTCGTAGGCAGACTTCTTCGGCAAGCGCTCGGGTTTCGATCGCGCACAAAACGGCGAGCCCCATGGCGAGCACGCGCAAGGCGCTCCTCATTCGACGAGCTAGAAAGGTTAGAGACCGAGGCATCATGGGATTTTCCTGACTTACACACTGACCAGTGTGATAGTGGTTTGCGCGAGTAGCGCGGTCGTGCTCGCGTTGCGGGCTCGCAACGTGAACGAGAGTATTTTCCCGGCGGTCGCTGGCGACGGCTTGAAGTGCCAGAGAAATTCGGTGAGGCCGTGCGCCGGTACCGGCTGCGAGCTCAACACGAAGGGCCCTTGCGTGATCTGCCAGGTTGCGGACGTGGCCGGATCGGGTTCGAGGTCCACGTTGACCAGCGAGTCGGTGTTGTTGCGCAGGCGAAGGGGGATGTGCGCCGTCGTTATCGGGGATACCGGCACGCGGAACGCGCCGCCGACCAGCGGCACGTTGGTGGCCCCCACGCCGAACGAGAAGCTCTCGTCCGAGGGCGGCGGAGGATCGGTGATCCTGAGGTGTTTCGGCAGCGCCAGGAACGCGAGCCCGCCCGGGTTCGAGTGTGCGGCCACCCCCACGGAAATGTCAGTTTCGGAGGCCGGCAGATCCGGGGGCTGAACCGCGACGATGAATTCGCGCGTGGTCGTACCGGGTCCGGCGCTGAGATTCAAGGGCACGGTTCCGTCGCCGTTCTTCAGGCTCGACGTCCAGCCGGCGCCGAGCGTGACGTTCACGTCGATGGCATCCGCGGGGGTGACCGTGCCCGTCAAGCGGTAGCGTAGATCGAACGCCGTGTTCCTCACGATCGTCGGCGTGAGCGAACCGAGATAGAGTAGGAGCAGCGTGCCGGTGGCGTGCGGCGTCTCTTCGCCGAATTTTTGGTTGATGCGCTGTTGAGTGCGAACCGCCTCGAGCAGGCTGCCTGCCTCGAGCGCTTGCTCGAGCGTCATGAGCCCGATCGGCGGCGGACCCTTGAGCAAGGCGTCGATCTCGTCGACCGTGGTCTTGTAGGCTATCTCGTAGACGAGACTGCCGGATTTCAGGAGCGGCAAAACGCCCGTCCGCCACACTGCAACGAAGCGCTCTTCAGCGAGACGCAAACGAGCCATCAATGCGAGCGCGCCGCGCGTGTCGAGCGAGCGCGCGCCGAGCAGCGTGACGCCTTGCTCGGCAATGTCCGCGACGGCGGCGAGCGCCAGCATGCCCGCAGTTTCGCCCGCCGTGTAGGCCGAGGTTGGCGGCACGAACACCGTGCCGAGGAAATTGAGGAAGTCGCGGATGCCGCTACTGGTTTGCTCGAGCAGCGTCTGAAAGGCGGCTGAATCGACGACTACTGCCGCGCTCAAGTCGCGAAAGGCGACGCCCGTGTGGAGCCCCAAGTCGAGGTCGCGAAGATCTCGGAGCGCCGCGGCGTCGATGACCGAGCCGGTCCCGCTGCGGGTGATCTCGGCGAGCGCGTAGTAGGCGTGCGCGGGCGGACGCGTCGCGACCGTCGCCGGAAAATTGGCGGAAGGTACGACGCGCACCGCCCACTCCCGTCGGAGCCGGGTGGAAGTCTCGACGCCGATCCGCACGTCCACCAAGGCTGGGTCCTCTTCGCCGTTCACCTCACGGTGCCAAGCGTCGAGGAACACCGTGTGCGGTTGATTCGACGAAGCGAGCGCGCCGACGGTCGACACGTTCCAGAGCGCCGCCAGCGCCGCGTTCTCGAACAGGGCTTGCTCGCTGTATTTGAGATCCGACTCGTTCAGGACCATCCGGCCGTCGACGAAAATCCGGCCGGCATTTTCGCTCGTGCCCCCGCCGCCACGGATGATGAAGTCGTTGCCCGCGCCGACCGCAGCCGATGCGCGGGCCATGGCGGCATTGATGGCGCTGGCCACCTCGGCCGCACCGGCCGCCGCGATATCCACGAAATCTCCGCTCTGAAATGTAACCGTCTCGGCGGGCCCGCCGTCGGCGACGAGCGCGAGCGTGCTACCAGCGACGAGCGTGAACGGTTCGGCGAGGTGTCCGGTGAGCGACGCTGGCGACGAGCCTAGCCGAGCCGAAGACGCGTTCGTGGAGCCGAACCCGAGCGCTGTGGCCGCCGTCGAAGCGACGAGATCGACGCGAAGCGACGACGGTCCCGTGCCCACACTTGCGGATCGCAACACGAGCGTTCCCACGCCTCCGCCCGCAATCGGTACGATGCGAAAGCCGTCACTACCGAAGGGAACACCCGAACCGAGCAGCTGTCGCCCGATATCCTCCAGCTCGCTGCGCCGGAGGTCGTCGAGCGCGTTCCAGTCCGCATCGAGTAGCGGTACGCCCTGCTGCAGGCGGACCGCCACGTGATGCTTGCCGAGCGCGTCGGCGAGACGCGCGTCTGGGTCGCGGGAAAAGTTGCCCACTACTCTCCGCCTTTCTTGGGTCGCTTCGCCGGCGGCTTGTCGGCGGGTTCGTCCGGCGCAGTCTTGGGGGCCGAAGCCGTTGAAGCGACGGCCTTCAGTTTTCGTTTTTGAGGATCGACTACGAAGCGCTCGGGGAAATCGTGGCACTCGAGCGCCTCGAGCTCGGGCGTCGGGTCTACTTCGATGAAGCCTTCGCCTTCTTCGAGCGGGCCGAAGGGTTCGGTCACGCCGGGGTCGAGCACCGACGCCTTCAGCACCGAAACGATATGGCCCTTTGCGTCGTGGCGGATCAAGATGCGCATCGGATCACGCCTCCAGAATGCGGTAGATTTTGTAGGTGGCCGAGCAGATGACCGTGCCCGAATTCTTGAGCACGAGCTCGTGGAACTGGGAAGACGAGGGTGGAAAGAGCGTCGACTGGAAGCGCGCGCGCAGCGACCAGTCGAGACGAGCCTGCGCGATGAGCGCGATGCTCGTCACGCGCACGCGAGCCATGAAGAAATCCGTGGTCGCACCGGCCGAAAACACCACCACCGCTTCGGTCGAGGGGTTGACGGAGATGCTGCCTTCGGCGACCAGCGTGCTGGCGAGTTGCTGGACGGTGACCGTACCAGGCTGGACGGTGCGCCGAGAGATCGAAGCGTTCGCGAGCTTCGGCTCCGTGACCGCAAGGGCGGCGACCCTGGACTCGGTGACTGCCGAGGCGGCGAGCGTGGTTGACCCGACGCAGCCGGCCTTGAGGGCTCCCGTCGGGTCGAGGCTCGTGGCGAGGCGCAGATCGAGCCCTGCTGTCGCTCCGCGTGAACGCCCGATCTCGTCGCGCAGCGCTGCCAGAGAGAGGCCCGTTCTGCGCCGGTCGCCTACCGTCAGCGTGGTGGTGTTGATCTCGGCGAGCAAGAAGTGATTGCTAGCGGTGATCGGCGCCACCGAAACCACGACTTCGAAGTCTGCCTTGTCGCGGCGGGCGGTCTCGAACCCCACGTCCGAACCGTTCAATAGATCCGCATCGTCGGTGCCGCTCACCTCGCGCGTGAAGGCGCGCAAGTAGACGAAGCTCGCGCCGGCCGGCAGCGGTGCGATGCTGCCCACGTTCGGTTGTGTTTGGTAGCTCGTGTCCGCCCCAAGCCGGATCTCGAGCCCATCCACCAGACAGCGGCCGGCACGGATCCGAAAGTCGCCGCTCGCTACGTCGAGGTTGAACACTTGAAACCCCGTGTCGTCGACCACCCCGTTGCCAAGGTAGCGCCCGACGATCTGGCGCGGGCTCGCGAGATCGGCGGCCAGCGTGAGCTCGCGATCGAGCACGGGCTTGCCCTGCTGGAAACGCACGCGGACGTAGCCGCGATCGAGCGAGGTGCCGAGGAGGACGTCAGCGTCTTGGGAGCTATTTGCCATGTCGGGTTCCGCTCAGAGAAAGAGGCGCACCTTGCGTTCGAGCGTCACGGCGCCGTCTTTCTCGATCAAGGGATGTCGGATGTAGTCGATCATGAAGGGGGTCGCGCCGAACGAGCCGAACAGACCGAACTCGCGTAGCGGGTAGGGTGGCGATCCGCTCGGCGTCGGCTGGTTCGGTCCGAGCACCGACGTAACCTGCACGCGGTGCGTCGGCCCCGGGACGATGCTTTCGGAATCGTCGAGGTAGTCGAGCGTCAGATCCGCGACCGGGATCACGAACGGGCTCACGTCGAAGAGCGCCGTGGTCGTTGCCGGATCGGCCAGCGGCGGCGGCGCCGTGTCCCAGGAGGGGTCGCCACGTCCGACGGCTAGGGATTGAATCCCGAGCGCTGCCCCGTCGTTCTTCAGAAACGCGCCGAGCAGCACGCGGCAGCGCAGCACGATGAGGTTCTTCCGCCAACCGAAATCGCGAATCACCGATCCATGCGGATCGATCAGACGGTCGTAATAAATGCCCTCGATACTGATACTCGGCATTGCGACTTACTCCTCCTCCTCGAACGCGGCTGTGTACAAACGAGCAGCGAGATCCGGCGGTGAAGCCGCCAGATCCGGCAGGCCCCCGACGGAAACTCCGGGCACCCAGGTTCGCAGAAAGCGCACGTTGGCACCGTCTACATGTGCGTCAGTGAGCTCCTTCATCATCTCGGGTAAGATGCTCTCGAAAGAAACCTCGCCGATGTGTCGGTCCGGGACGGTGTTCGGGAAGTCGTACGTGTAGACGAGCTCGCGATCGCCGGTCTCGATCAGGAACACGAGCCGGACCTGAATCGGCACGATGCGCCGCAGCGCGTCGGCCAAGAACTGCTGCTCGCGCAGGACCAGCATCTGATCGTCGGTATCCGGGGTGAGGTAGACGCCGACCGTGCCTCGAGCGAACAGGTTCGTGACACCCTCGCCCGTGTCGTAAACGTAGCGACCGAGGTCTTCGAGCTCGCGCCGCCGGCTTTGTTTTGCCGGATTGCGTGTGTCCGCGCTGGTCGACCCCGAATACCTGCCGTCGAACGTCCGGGTCAGCGGGTACACCGAGCTCACGAAGGTGCGCGGTGCGTTGCTGCGAAACCAGAGTCGCAGGACGCCCGCCTGGAGCAGCGCGACGGGGCAGCGTTGCGTCTCCTGTCCGGTCGTGACAGCGGAGTCACCGCCCTGGACAAGCGGTGTGCCTGCTGTGAGCGTCTTCGTCCATACGTTCCAGCCGTTCGTACGGTTCGAGGCCATGAACAGCTCGACACCTCCCGCCACCGTGACGATCAACGCGGACTCGCGGTTGTCGTAGTCCGGAGGCACGGGTGTGATTTCGGTTTCCTGAAAGTCGCTGTCGACCAGCGCATTGAAATCGAGCACGGTTGTCGTGCGCACGAAGATGTTGCTGCGACCGTCGGGTTTGCGGCGCGTGAAGGCGATCCAGATCCGGCCGCCGCCGCTCGGGTCGAAGGCGCCCGAAGGTTCACGATCGGACGCTAGCCCGGCGGTCAGTGCCTTGGGAGCCGACCAGGTCGAGCCGTCCGAGCGCGCATACCAGAGGTTCGACGTCGTCCGGCGTCGAGACGCCCAAAACGCCCACACGTTACCGCTCCCATCCAAGATGACGGCTGGATTCTCGTCGTCGGTGCCGTTCGGCGAGATCGGGAGTGGCGCACCGAAGCCGAGCTTCGGCGCCGCCGCGCCTCGCGCCGAATCCACGAGCACGAGCGAACCCTCGTCGCGGCGCGGCGACGTGAGCACGACGCGCCCTGCATCGACCCGTGCGACCGGCCCCAGCGTACGTTCGATGGCGGCGACGACTTCCGGGGCGGTTGCGAGCGTGATGTCGGCAAATTCGTGCTCGCGAAATATGACCGAGCGTGGTTCGTCGCCGTCGATCTTGACGACGAGCGTGTCGCCGTCGGCGAGCGCGAACGGCGCCGTGATGCGGCTGCGAAGCTCGCCGGCGAATCCGTCGCGGCCAGCAAGCGGTCCCGCTACCAGACCGAGCGTGGTGCGTAGTGGCGAGGCTGGGAAACCCAGCGTCACCGCTGCGCCCGACTCGCGCGTCACGATCTCGATGCGCCCGTCGTCCATCGCCTTCACGTCGGCGTGCGGTAGCTCCCCGTCCATCAGACGCGCAAGCTCGAGCGCCGTGACGGCGCCGATGTCGGCGAAGTGGTGCGCCCTGGCGACGATGGTTCGCGTTTCCGTGAGCGTCGCGGTCGCAACACTGACGATCAGTCGATCGCCGTCGGCGAGGGCGAACGGCTCGGCGACGCCGGAAGTCGTTTTGGCCCGGAGTGCAGGACCCCCCGCCGAAAGCACGTGCAACCCGATGCGGGCGGGCACGCGCGGCTCGACCGCGGGCAGCTCGCGCAACGTCGAAAAGAGCCAAACGCTGCCGTCAGCGAGGGCCACCGCGGCGGGGTGCGTGCTGTGGGCCGAGCCGTGCGTCAGGCGCAGGCTCGCGAGGTCGTTTTCGGCGTCGCGGATCTTACAGAACAGGTGCCATTCGTCATCGCTCGGGCGAAGCTCGCGCGCTTGCCGGTCACGCGCGGGTGTGGCGCGCGCGTGGTAGAAGACGAACAAGCGTCCGTCGGCCAGCGCGACAGGCGCGGCGCGCCCGCAGTGCGCGACCTCGTGGTTCAGGGGTGTAGATTCCGAAAAGATGCCGCTTTCTCGCGTCGTCTCGCGCAGCGCGAGCTCCTCCGGATGGTTCGACAGGAGGACATTGTGGACGAACTCCTTGAGCCGCGCGTCCCAGGCGGACAGGCGATTGATCGCGGCGCGTAGATTGGCGGCGATGCCGAGCGTGCGAAAATAGTGGGGAGCGAAGCGAACGGCGCGGCGCTGACGCGGCAGATCGAGGCGCTGGTTGACGCTCTCGCCGATCCATTCGGCGAGCAAGGGGAGCAGCTTCGCGTCGACGTTTTCCAGGTCGTGGAACGTGCGCGTGCTCGCTGCGGCGCTGCGCAGGAGCTCGAAGGGTTCGGCCAGGAGATCGACGAAGCGCCTGAGCTGTCCTTTCTTGGCGTCCTCGATCGAGACACTGCCTGCCGGGGGGACGCTCGTGTCGTGCAGGCGGTAGAGCTCCGGCAGGCTTTCGTAAAGGAGCTCCGCGGTGCGGTAGGGCGCGGTCGCGAAAGACGACGTGAAGGCGGCGTGCGCGCCCGTGCCGTCGAGCGCCACGATCGCGTAGTAGTAGGTCGTCTCCGGCCGCAGGCCCGCGTCTACGAAGTGAGCGCTCGCTCCGGCCGGCGTCGCGAAATCTTCGTGGACCTCCGCGGCGGTGCCGATGTCGCCCGGCACGTCGGGGAAACGCTGCTCCCGGCGCAGCACCCGTACACCGCTAAAACCCGGGCTCACCGGGTTCACCCAATGGACGGCGACCCGTCCGGCGCGCGTGTCGGGCTCGGCACGGACCAGGGTCGGCTGCATCAGACGCCTCCGCTCACTTCCAGCCGGAGGTCCGGCGTTCGGAGCACGGGGATTTCGTTTTGTCCGAGCGCGATGCGCCCGTCGGGAGCGAGCAGCTCCGGTCGGTCGACGCGCCGGAAGCGTTCGACGAACACGTTGGCCGCGCCCTCGATGCCCTCGAGCGCTTCGTAGATCTTGCTCAGGTAGAGGATCTGCGCGAAATCGACCTTGTCGAACGCGAACAGCGAAGCAACCGCGTTCGCAGCTTCGCCCGCGACTTCCTGGCGCCGGAAGAAGGCCTTGCATTCGAGCTTGGCCACGATTTCGAGCCGCACGTAACTCGGGCTCTGAATGTCCACTTGGCTCGTCAGCATGCGCTTGTCTTCGAAGTACGCGAGCAGGTCGCGTTTCATGACGTCCGTCGGCTCGTCGCCGGCTCCGTTCGGCGCGATGTAGAGGCGCACCGTGTTCCAGTTGGTCGCTTCTGCTCGCGCCTTGCTCACGCCGGGAAAGAGGCGCGCCTGGGCGACGTAGTCCTCGGCGGTGACGGCGCGATTCATCGACGTGAAGACGGTCGGCGCGAAGCGCACGGCGTGCTCGATCGACTCGCGATCGGCGCCGCCGCGCGCGGGCGAACGATTGACCACCTTCGCGCCCGCGAGTTGCAGCGCGGGTGCATTCGAGATCACGGTGATCTGGCCCGTGCCCACGTTGCCGAGCGCTCCGCCGCCGACCCGGTAGTTTGCGACGAGCTCGATGCCGGAGGGCGGAATCGAGCCGTACTCGCCATCGCCTAGCACGATGATCGTCACCTCGTCCTCGTCCGTCTCGGTCGCGAAGTCCGCGTCCGGAGCGCGACTGAAGGCGAGGGTGGAAGCGATGCGTCCTTCGTATTCGAGTGCGTCGAGCTGCTCGGGCGTGAACGCGCGCCGGCCAAAAATCAAGTTCTTGCGCTGGCGAAAAGGCGGTGCGGGCGGCAACGTGGCGGCCGAAAGCTCGATCGTTTCGCGCAAGACGCCGGTCTGCGCCAGACGCAAGCGCTGATTCGGCGCGCCGCTCGACACGCCGATCGACTCGCGCAGTACCGTGCGCCCCTCGCGGACCGGAATGCACGGGCGAGTCTCCTTGAAGCCGGGGAGCGGTGCCCCTTCGGGCGTGCGCGCGGAGTCGGGCGCCAGCGCCGAAAGGTCGATGACCAGCGGCTTGTCGTCGGTGTACTCGAACGTGACACTCTTTTGCGCCTTGCCGCTGCGGGTAGCGAACTGATCGCCCTTTCTCACCTCCAACAGGCCCGTGCGCGAATTCGCCACGATCAAGCTGAGCTCGGTGGTCGAAGGCGTCGCTCCGGCCATCTCGTAGCCGATCAAGCGCAGGTGCTGAATGACGCTCGAACGCTGCTGCGCAGTCGCAAGGAACGCCTCGTTCGCGACGCGATCCTGATAGTAGCTCAGGATGTCGCCCATGTACGACAAGAGCTCGATCAGCACGACGCCGAAGTCCGCCTCGGAACGGTCGGTCCACTCCGGCAACTTCGCTGGAATCAGGTCGCCGAGCGCTTTACGGAAGCTTGCGTAGTCGCGCGCCAGGTAGTCGATTACTTGGCGATTGTTGCGAACATTGACGGTCGTCATGAAAAAATCTCTGCTCCGCTTGCCCGCCTCAAAATGCGATCTTGATCTGGCCGCGCTCGAGGCGATCGCGGCGCGAGTACACGACCTCGACCGACAGCTCGCCGTCGTTGCTTGCCACCCTTACGTCTTCCACGAGAATTTCGCCCGGCAACCAGCGCGTGAGCGCGCGGCTCACCGTAAACTCCGTGGTAGCAAGCAGGATCTCGTTCGAAGGATCGAAGACCAGATCCCGAAGCCCGCAGCCGAACTCCGGCAGCATGACGCGTTCGCCCGGCGCGGTCAGTAGGATTTCGACGATCTTGGCTCGCAGGTTGTCGTCGCCCGTGAGCGCGGCGACCTGACCGAGCTCGTCTATATGAAAAGGAAATGCGACTCCGGTGAGATCCATCGTTGCTCCTCACGCCACGTGCCCCGTGGTTGCGCTGCTCTGCGGCAGCGTGATCGTCCCGGCCGCGGCGCCGGAGGCCACGGGCAAAGACACGCTTCCACTGACCTCGAGCTGCTTGATCTCGAGGTTTTCGAGCAGGTGGGCGACGACGCCCGTCGCCACCGCGAACGCGAGTTGCTGCCAACCCTCTTGCACGTCCGGCAGCTTGTCCGTGGGGATCTTCGGGCTCAAAAGCTCGTTCAGCTTGTCGTAGATCGCCTTGCTCATGCCCGAATTCGCTTGCTCGTTGCCTACGCTGAGAGCCATGGAAACTCCTACTCGACCAGGTGATGTTGTGAGAGCGCCTGCGTCCAAACCTGGGGCGTGAGCGGCGGCACCGGCGGGGTCGTCGGCGCGCCGAGGTTACCGGTGTGGGTATGCGTCATGAGCGCGGTCTGGAAGCTATCGAGCAACGACGCGAGGGTCGTGCCGAGCACGAGTTTCTCCGAGCTCGCCCCGTCGCCGACTTTGATTTGCGCCGCCTTGATCGTTACGCCCGCGCTGTCCAGCGTGAGCTTGTTGCCATTTTTGTCTTCCACGACGATTCCGGCGTTGTCGAGCGTGATCAGGTTGTTATTGCCCTCGTCGGTAATCTGAATTTTGGGCGCGCTCTCGTCGTCGGCGAGCTCAATCACGTGCTTCGTCGTGCGAATGATCTTGCTCGTGGGCGGTGATTGTCCGTCGCCGGGTGGCGGAACTTCCACGCTGCCGCCCGGCTTGGCCCAGAACGTACCGACCCAGATCGGGTACTCGAGCTGTCCCTCCTCGAACTCCACCCATACACCCGCGTCTACGTCGGGGATGAAGAAGAAGCCCTGTCCGGCGGCACCGCCGTAGGGCGCGCAAGGGAGCGCCCAGCCCGAAACCACGTTCTCGCCGAGCACGCTCGGGATCTTGAGCCGCAGCCGCCCGCGTTTCTCGGGGTCGGCATTGTCGACCACCGAAGCACGGTATTTGCCGTAATAGCAATGCTCCGTGCGTTGGATCAGTCGGGCCAGGCGTTCTTCCATCATCGTGTTTGCTCCTCGGCGTTCACCGTCGGTCAAATCGGCAACCCGCCTCCTGCCTGGAAATCATCGGGACGAGCGAACAGGGCGTTGCGTCGAGCCGTGAAGTGCTGTTCGTGTCGCTCGGGGGTGAAGCGGTGGCGCACGCTCGTCAGGTAGTAGACGCCGCTGAAAGGACCGCCCACGCCCTTGATCGGCACGACGCGTCGTGCTTCGAGCACGGCGCCGTATGCCGCGGTGTCGACCTCGCCGCGCGCGCTTACGAACCACGAAGCCTCGTCGAACTGTGCCTGACAGATCCGCTGCAGGTCGGCGAGGTTCGTGCTGACCGCCTGCTTGACGAACGCGAGCGAAGGCGTGCCCGGTGCGGCCGGGGCCGCGTCGCGCCCGAGCAGCTCGAGGGCGCTCGTGGTGATGGCTGCGGTTTCGAGCTCCTTCGACAGCGCGTCGATGCGCGACATTTGCACACCCGTACTGCGCACGGCGTCCCAGCGCGCATCGAACGAAGTGAGATTCGTCTCGCCGCCGAAATGAGTGGCGAGCGTCGGCAGCGGCTCCTCGTCGAGCGATGGCGGCTCGAAGTAGGCATCCGTACCACGGATCACGCACTCGAAGCCGTTGCGATCGGCGAGCCGCTTCAGGAAGCGAATGTCCGTCTCGCGCTGTAGAATCGTCGAAACCGCCTCGTCGTGCACGACCTCGGTGTCTTCGACGTGCGGCGTGAAGCCGTGTTCGCGAAGTATCGTCTCGGCGATGTCGCTGTCCTTCTTGTTGGCCCAGTCGCGCGTCTTTTCTTCGAGCGCCATCAACACGGACGCATCCATGCCTACGAGCTCGAGGTGCGACCCGCTCTCGTCGGGGCTCACGTGCGAGCGTGCTTCCGTCACGTAGCCGTCGAGTAGGGGTCGCTCCTCGTCGGCGACGGTCAACGAAATCCCGATGCGCGCCCAAGGCCGGAGCGCCTCGTCGTCGAGAAAGCGCCAGAGCCCCTGCGCTTCACGCAACATGGCGACCTTGAGGCGGAAGGTCGAGGCGAGTTTGTGGTGCAGATCGACCTCCATCTCGAGCAGCGCGAGCAAGAGGTCCGGCCTCGGCTGCTGTTCGATCGTCAGGGTGGCGCTGATCTGCGGCATGCATGAATCTCGTGAAAGTGGCTGAAAATGGCGGACTTCTCAGGTCTTCTAGCTGACACGGTTTGGGGGAATGACGAGCGACGCGCCGACGCGTTCGAAGCGAAACGAGTCGGCGTTCACAATGGAGAAGCCGCGGGTTTCGCATTCGAAGTTGAGTTTTTCTCGATCGATCAGCAGCTCGTTGTAGGTTAATGAAAGGCGTCCCGGAGCTCCGAGCGGGACCACGCGCAGCATGCCCGGCAGCACGCAGAGTCGCGCGACGAGCTCCTGCCACTTCCTTCGAACCGGCCGCGACTCGAACGTGAACGCTTCGAGCGTACCCGCGCCATTTGACCAGGCGAACGACGACACGATCGCGAAACCCGCCGCCTGGATCTCGGCGACGCTGGTCTGGCGTTCGCTCTCGAGCGAGTACGCTATCGTGAGCGTCACGGCGGCGAGTGTCACGACAGCCGGAACGGTCGAGTCGAAGCCGCTCAAACCACCGATCAGCGTCTCAACGGCCGCAAGGTAGGTGGGATGAGTGAGAGCGATTTCCTCCTCCAGCAGCGGGCGGCGATCGACGAGATCCAGAGGGTAGGGGAAGCTCGGGTTCGCGTCGGCGATCTGCCACCAGCGCTGCGAGTCGGCGTAGTAGCGGTGTGCGAGCAAGTCGAGCCGTTCACGTGAACGTACGCGATGGCTGAAGCTGCCGGAGCGAGGCGGGATCTGACGTAGCTCCGCGCCGAGCGGCGACTCGCCCCCGGCGGTGATTTGCGGCGCCCTCTTCTGGCCGCGATAGCGAGAGCCGCGGCTGAACATCAGGCGGGTACCATGGTGTTGGCGAGATCGGTGATGTTGGCGAGGTTCAGGAGTGACATCACTTCTTGCAGCGTCTTGCTGTAGAGGTAGGGCGCGTTCGGTCCCTCGATCACTTCCAGCGACACGGAGACGATGGCGCGCGTGGGATTCAAATCGGTGCTGAACTGCTCTTCGCGGATTTGCATCTGCGTGATGTTCACGGGCAGGATTTTCTTGCGGCCCCACACGAACAGAATCACGGGCGGGTCGCGGGCCTCGTCGAAGAAAGCGAAGTTCGTGGGCGCGCCGCCGAGCAGCGCAGAAACCGCACCGCCGAGCACGCTTTGCGTCTTCGGCAACATCATCTGCTCGAGCGTTGCGAGCTGGGGCGTGATGCCGAACTGTTCGGTGAGCGTGTCGCCGTCGTTCAGCTTGTCGGTCGCGTCGAGTCGCACGTCGAACGACATCCGCTCGGGTTGCACGCTGATGGTCTGACCGTGACGGAAGGTGACCAGTGTCGAGGCGCCTCCGCTCGCGAGCTGTGCGAGCAGGCCAGCGTTCTGGGTGGCCTGCGACGCTTCCGGCGTCGACGGCGCGCGGATCGAAGCACTGCGGGTGCGGCTGATCGTGAGCGGGTTGAACTGAAACACCACGATCAGCGGCGGGATGCTGATGCCGAATTCGACGAAGGCGCCACGCAGGATTTTGGGTTGGTTCAAGAAGCCTGACATGGCGCCTCAGATCCCCGATCGCCTGAGAGCTTCGACGACCGCGCGCGCTGAAGCGTCGGCGACGGCCCCGTCATCAAACCCGGCGAGGCTGGCTTCGACCGGCGCGGTCTCGAGGCGTGACACCACCGCCGTGCCGGGTGAGAGCTCACCGCGCGCGAGCGCTTCGGACACGTGCTGCAGCGCGCGATGCGCGATTCGTTCGGCGCGCTCCGGCGCCAATCGGCTCGCCGAGAACGAGAACTGCATCGATTGGATGGTGACGGGGGCTCGCGGCATCTGGTTCTTTTCAGGGTTGGAGCAAGACTTCTTGGTAGGGGGCGAACTCGCCGGCCGTGCAGGGCCGGCCGAGCTTTTCGTACTCGCGGCGCGTGGCACGCATCAGGTGTTGCATGTGAATGGAGTCGCTATCTTCGGCGGCGAGGAATGCGGCGTTCAGCACGATGTTGCGAATGCTGCCGCCCGGAATGGCGAAACGAGTCGCGAGAAAATCGAGGTCGACTCCTTCGGCGATCGGCGCCGCACGCGGCAGGTGATGGCGCCAGATGCGGTAGCGGTGCGCCACGTCGGGTAGCGTGAATTCGACCGCGAAATGCATCCGGCGAAAGAAGCCGTCGTCGATGTTTTTCCTGAGATTCGAGGCCAGGATCACCAGGCCGTCGAAATCCTCCATGCGCTGCAGGAGGTAGTTGGTTTCGATGTTCGCGTAGCGATCGTGCGCGTCCTTGACTTCGGTGCGCTTGCCGAAAAGGGCATCGGCCTCGTCGAAGAACAGCATGGCGTTTGCCGTTTCGGCTTCCTCGAAGAGCCGTCCGAGATTCTTCTCGGTCTCGCCGATGTACTTGTTGACGATCGACGAAAGATCGATGCGATAGGCGTCGAGGCCGAGCTCGTGTGCGATCACATCGGCCCCGAGCGTCTTTCCGACGCCACTCGGGCCGTAAAAGAGCGCGCACAGACCGCGACCGCTCGCGGCAAGGCGTCCGAAACCCCAGTCTTCGTAGACGCGGCGGCGATGCCGCATTTGTGCGCAGATTTCCGCGAGCTGCGTGGCGGCCTGCGGCGGCACGATCAAGTCCTCCCAGACGTGGCTCGCGGGCAGTTTCCGGGCGAGCGCCGTGAGCTTGTGGCTCGACTGCCCGTTGCAGCCCGCGACCAGATCGTCGCGCGTGACGAGCTCTGATCTGCCTCTCAAACGTGCGGAATCACTGGCAGTCTTGAGTGCCGAGTGCATCACGCCCGGTGTCAGCCGAAACTTCGACGCGAGCTCGCCGAAGTCCACGTCGGAAGCGAAGCGCACGTCGCCGCTGCTGAGCTCTTGCCAGAGTCGCTCGCGTTCGCCGATGTCTGGCGGCAGAAGACGCAGGCGCACAAAGGTATGATTCGGAAACGGTTGACTGAAGGACGAGCCGTCCGTGCTGCCCGCAAACGTGAGCCACGACATCTCGTCGAGGCAGCGCGCGAACACCGGCGCCGCTGTCTCGACCTCGGTCCTCAAGAGGAGCTCGAAGTGTTCGAAGTAGAGCGGCGTCTGTGCCAGAAGCGCGCGCCGGAAGACGGTACGGAGCCGCGTCTCGAATTGCGAAGGGTCACGCAGTAACGTCTGCATGTTCGCGAAGGCCAGCGAGAAATCGAGCTCCGCGCATACCGCGCTCGCCAGCGTCTTGCGTCCGGTGCCGGACGGACCGACGAGCTCGAGGACGAGCCTCCGGCTGCCGTCCTCGACGTGATCCCGGACGATCTCGAACAAACGTTGCTTCGTGGCGGCCGGCCAGCGCAGCGCCTCGAGACGGAGGTTGTTCGGCGGCGGGCGGTGGACGCGCACGTAGTCGTCCGCGGGCACCCGGCCCTCCAGTAAAAATGCTACGATTTCGGGCTCGAGCCGGAGCGGCATCGCCAGCCGTGGTGCGTCGCTGCTAGCATTGGGCACGAGCAGCCCCGAGCGAAACAGGGGGGTCGACTGCGTCAGCGCGCCCAGGGCGTTGAGCCTCGTGCTCGGGTGAGGGCAGAGGACGCGGAGGGCCAGATCGAGACTCGGCCTGCGGCGCCCGAGATCGTCCTGCAGGTAGCCGAAGACACGCTCGTACTTGAGATCGATCTCGGGCGCGAGCGCGATGGTGAGAACCTGGCTTTCGAGCCGACTCAGCGCGAAGATCTGCGTGAGCTCCAAGAGGCCCAAGCGAACGCCGGCAGCCACGCTCCGCTCGACTTGCTGATCGATCGCGCTACGTAACACGCCGAGGTCGGCGCGGGGTGTGACCCCGAGCCCGGGACTACGCCCGTCACGTGAACCCTGGGCGAGCAGACGTTCGACTTCGGCGTCCGAGACGAAGGCGAGCCGTAGCGGATCCTTGCGATCAGCGCCCTGATTGCGAAAGCGCTCGACCTCTTCGCCGAGCGCGGCGTCCAGGAAGACGAGCTCCGCCGTCAGGTGTTCCGAGGAATCGACGAACGCCGGCGTCATGGCCTCACGCGCTCACTTCCAGGGGCAAGGAGTTGGTATCGACACCGTCCACCGTGGTGCGCACGCTCACGCTGCCGGGGGCTAGGCCGAGCGGGATGTCGACCGTGAGCTCGTGCGAGAACGGCCGCGGGCCGAGTGCAATCGTTGTCGCATCGAAAGTGACCGAGACGTTCTGACCAGACAGGCCGTCGCCCCGGATCGTCAAGCGATCGCCGACGGCAGCGGCAACGGGGGCGAGCCGCTCGATGTGCGGCGGGAACGGGTCCGACTCGCGGCCGTCCACTCGTACCGAGACGTGCTGTCCGATGGGGAGCGCGCGCTCGAACACTACCTCGACCTGCGCGGGGTTGGCGTTTTCGCCCTTGTTGGCGAGCACGCCCGCGTACCGCACCTCGACGTGTTGTCCCGCGAGCCGTTCGCCCTGCAGGGTGACAGTGGTGCGGGTGGGAGCGACCCCCGGCGTCACCGTCAGGCTCGTCACGCGGGGTTCGAGCTCGTAGAAAAGCACGTTGCTGTCTTGGGGCGGAGCGCCGGCCACGGTGAGCACGACGGGCTTCGCGCCGTTCGTCGCGATCGACGTCGGCACGATGGCGCTCACGGTCTTGGTCGTCGCGTCGACCGTCGTCGCTGCGGCCACGCCGTCGATCGTCACCGAAACGCTCGCGAGCGGTGGTACCTCGAACGCGAAGCGAAGCGGAATCCCGGCTGGTCCCCGCAGCGGGACGAGGTTCCTGATGAACGGCGCGATCTCGAATGCCCGGCTCGGGCTCGTACGGCCCTGAAGCGTGACGCTCACGGAAACCATCGGACCGAGCGCCACCCGATCGGGGACGACGAAGACGATTTCGTGCGGATCCGCGCGCAAAAGGTCCGTGGCTGCGAGCTCGATGTCGCCGAACGTCACGATCGGCAGCGCCCCGAGTGACGAAAACCCCGAGCCGCGCAGCGTCACTTCCGTGCCGGCGGCGCCGCGTGAGGGAGCGAGCTCGATGATGCTCGGAAGCTCGAACGGCGTCGCGGTGAGCGACACGCGTTGCGGCGGTGGCGCCGCTACCTTGGACGGCGCAAGCGGCGGGAGCTGGATGAGCGAGACTTCGTACGCGACCGAGAGCCGGTAGGCCTTGCTGAGGCCGGTCCAGATCTTGGAGAACTCGTCCATCGAGGTCGGCACGAGCGCGACCTTCACTTTCTCGAGCGAGTCGCGAAGCTCCGCCGGGAAATGCGCGTCGAGATCGGCGTCGAAATCGCTGTCGTGAACGTCGTTCAGCACCGCGTACTCGTGCAGAATCGACATGGCGTTGCCGAGCACCTGGTGCGCGAGGATGTCGTCGATCAGCGAGTTTGCGGCTTTCTTGGCGTACGCGGTGACGAGATAGTTCAGCGTCACCGCGAGCGGCAGCCGCCGTGACCCGTTGGTCTTGCCGCGTTCGCCGCGATACTCGGTGTTTCTGAGAAACGGACTTTCCGCGATGCGGTAGAGGTAAAGATTGACGCCCGTCGCGTCGCCGAGCCGATCGTCGTCGGGCGGCAGAGTCGTGACTTCGAGCGTGATGCCGGAGCCCAAAAGCGCCGGTTTGTTGAGCTTCCGCTTCAGGAGCTCGACGAGTGCTTTCGTCGTGGATCCGATGGCGAGGTAGCTCATGGGTCAAATCCGAACCAAGTAGGAGCGGTCGGGAGCGGGCCAGGCCGGACCGGCGGTGGCCGGAGCGCGAGAGGGGGGGTCCACCACCTGCGGCAGTGGCTGCGCCGGGTCGATCACCCGAACCTCCAGATGCTGAACGATCAGACCTGGGCCGGTGGCCACCGGTGCGGGAACGCGCGCCGCGCTGACGAGCGCGTCGCTTTCGATGCGACCGGGAGGATTGCGCTCCGCGGATCGCGCTAGGTCGGTTCGCTCGGTGCGGCGGGGTTCGGGGCGGATGTCGCGGGGTTCCTTGTCGTTGTCCTGGACGGGCACCGTGGGCGCTTGCTCGGCTTCGTGCGCTTCGCTGCGCTCGCGATAAGTCGCGTGCGGTCTCGCCGGCGCTGCGGCGTCGGAATTCGACTTAGTGCGCGCCGGTTCGGGTCCGCTCGGTGGTAAGGCGGCGCGCGCGCGCGCCGCGCTCGGCGTCGTGCCAGCGTCGGGCGAACGCGGCGGCAAAGCCGAAAATTCGATACGCGGCGGGCGACCGAGCACCCGCGGCAAGGCGCTCTTTCGGGGTTCTTCGTCACGGGAGGGTTGCGGCTGCGGCAAAGCCAACAGCGTTTCGTCGTCGGGCGTTCGAGGGGCGAAGCTGCTTGGCGGGACCGCCACCTGCCTGCTCGTGACTTCTTCCTCTTCAGCGAGTGCGCGAGCGGGCGCTGTGAGGGTGTTCGAGACTGGCTCGGCCGCTAGCGTGCTGCCCGGCGGCACGTCGTCGCCATCGGTGATCGGACGTGGAGGGAGGGGGCTCGCCTCGGCGGCTGCCCGCTGCGTTCCGTCGCCGTCGAGCGCGGTCCGCGTTTCATGTTCAGGCGTTCGAGCCTCGGGTGCCCCGGTGTCACCGCGCTCGCCGGCGTCGTTCTCCCTCGTGCGGGTGGCGCTCGGGTCCTGTTCGAGCTCGATGAGAACGCGTCCCTGTGCCGCCGCCGAGCCTGTCCTGGTCGCAAGGCGACTCATGACATCGAAACGAACGGAGCCGGCGCGCGCAAGACCGAGGAGATAACTCTGCATGGCTCTCTCTCAAGCGGACGCGAGCTCGTGCTGGCGATCGATGAGCTGCACATAGCGGCGACGCTTGCTGCGCGGGAGCGCCAGGATCTCGCGCTCCGACCAGTGATAGTTCCAGGCGATGACGTGGACCTCGTGCTCGAGGCGTGGAGCGGAGCCGCACAGCTCTCCGACGAGGCGGGGCATCAAATCGAGCCGGCCGCCGAACGGCCCGCCGCACTCCGGGCACGCGGCTTCGAGCTCGATGTCGAGGGCGGGCGCGAGCTCTTGCATGCGGGCCTCGATGGCCGAACCAAGCGTAATATCGAGTGCTTCGGGTCGAGGCAGAGTCGGTCTTATCGAGTCATCTACGTCGAGGCAGCGTTCGAGCATCGTCCGCACCGCTGCTTTCGGATCTTCGCTGAACAAGCGACTGGCGACTTCCTGATCCCCCCCGTTCGGCAACCGAAAACGCGGTCCGCCGTCGAGCTCGAAGTACCGGCTCGACACGGGCCGCTCCTCGAACGGAAGCGCCGACAGATCGAGCTTGATGTCCATCGGCTTCCCGCAGCCTTCGAGCTTGCACGCCAGCGTGATCCAGAGCGAAGGCCCGAGCGTCAGCTCATAGAGCTTGAGCACCAGGTAGTCCCGATCGCCGACCAGGAGCTCGCGCACGATCTCCGGCGAAGGACGCGCTATCGTTCCGAGGCGTCGGAGTGCGCGCGCGAGCAACACCGTCACCACCGAAGCGAGCGGCGTTCGACCGTCGAGCTCCTGGAGCTTCGTCTCGTCGCGGCCGTTGAGCGGCGTGAGCTCGACGTCGGACAGGCGATGCCCGCGCCCATCCACGTAGCCGCCGAGGAGGGGGATGCGACGGGAGCGGCGCTCGCGGCGCGCAGAACCATCCAGGCCGGGAGCCTTGTCTTGCATGACTTCAGGCCGCGCCGAGCCTGTCAGGTCTCGACCGGCTCCTCCACGCTTTCGTCCCGCTCCCAACCTTCGTTTTCGAGCTTGATCGTCTGCAGGATGACCGCGTTCGCAGCCGCGTCGAGCTCCGCGAGCGCCTGATACTCCGAAACCCAGCAGCGAAAGATCTGATACGAAAGCACGATCTGATCGGCTTCGTTGAATACGTCGATCACGATGTCCTTGCGGAACTTGCGAAGCGACATCGCGGCGTCGCCGCGGAAGTTATTGACGAGCTTCGCCCAGTCCTCGAACGTCTTGTCGTGAGTGACGCCTGCCGTGAGCGTGATCTCGCTGTAGTTGGTCTTGCCAGGCAACTTGTGGGGCGTCGCCGGCTGACCGCTCTCGTACCAGTCCACCTTTTCGGTGGTTTTCTTGAGCGCGCTGCATTTGCTCAAGCCGGCGACGTAGCGATTGTCGATCTTCACGCGGAACTTGAAATTCCGGTAGGGGTCGAAGCGCTGTGGATTGGCCGTAAACTTCGCCATGCTGATTCGCTCGCTTGCTTTTTGGAAGTCAGGCGCCCGCCTGCGCCGTCTTCTGGGACAGTTTCAGGACCACGAATTCGGCCGGCTTCAGGGGAGCGAAGCCGACAAGGATGTTCACGACACCGAGATCGATGTCTTGCTGAGTCGTCGTCGTCGGGTCGCACTTGACGAAGAACGCGTCGTTCGGGGTGCGTCCTTGGAACATGCCGGCGCGAAACTGCGTCATCATGAAGGCGCCGATGTTCAGACGCAGGCTCGACCAGAGCGGCTCGTCATTCGGCTCGAATACTGCGTACTGAATGCCGTTGTAGAGGCTCTGTTCGAGGAAGATCGCGGTGCGCCGGACGGACACATAGCGGTATGCGGGATCCGAACGCGTCGCGAGTGTGCGCGTGCCCCAAACCACGACACCGGCTGCGGGAAACGAGCGAATCACGTTGACGCCGATGGGGTTCAGGATGTCCTGTTGGGTATCCGTGGTCTCGCTGACGAGGCCGACGGCGCCGGCGAGGTTGGCCTCGGTTCCGGCCGGAGCCTTGAAAACACCTCGCCGCGCGTCGGTACGTGCGTAGAGACCCGCGATGAAGCCCGAGGGAGGCACCGAGAGCGGCTGGCTACTTTGCCCTGTGGGATCGGTCATCTTGAGCCACGGGTAGTAGACGGCGCCGTACGAGTTTTTGACGGTGAGCCCATTCACGAACGTGCGCGCCTCCTCGGGAGTGTCGTCCACGAACGGCACATCGCCGATGAAGAAGCAGTCCATGCGGTCGTTGCAGTACGCGGCGCCGGCCGCGATCACTGCCGGTGTCGTGATACCCGGCACGCACAGAATGTTCACGTCGCGTACAGTGTCGAAGCCGCGTAGGGCAAGGTCGTAGTCGCTGTCGCCGGGCGTCGCTCCGTCGGCTCCGAAAGCCACCGCCGTCACGTTGCCGCTGACTACCGCGTCACCCAGGTGATACTCGGTCGGTACTGCCGACAGCGCCGGTCGCAACGCCGCACTGCCTGAAACCTCGATGCCGCCGTTCGTGAGTCCCAGCTTCAGGAGGCCCGCGACGTTGTTGCTCGGGCCGTCGGTGACGCGCACCGACGATCCTGGATCCGCTGTCCCGCCCGTGAGAAGGAGGCTCGGATTCAGGGCGCCCGCCGCGTTCTCGTAAGTGGCGCTGAAACCGACGAACGCGGGAAGGTTCGCGTTGCGCTTCGGCGTCGTCGACGTAATCGCGGCCGTGATGGCGGCGGCGATCGCGTTTCCGTCCACGAAGGGGCCGGTCAACGTGACGAGATGCGGTCCGTCATTGTCGATTTCGATCGTGAAACGGTGGGTACCTGCGGGCAGGCTGAAGGGCGTTTCGGCCGATGAGGTGACGACCACCGACGAGGTCGGACCGACGGTACCAGACGTCAGCAAGTAGTTGCCGGAGCCGTTCACCTCGCAGGTGAAGTCGTCGTACGCCGGCTGGCGTAGAGCGTCGTTTGCAACGAGCGCGCGGACGGCGTCCCGAATACCTTGGGCGACGGCAGGGCCGGTGTTGGCTGCGCCCGGCACGGTGATCTCTCTTGGTCCGTCGCCGTCCAGATTGATGACGAGCCGCCTTCGATCGGCGGGTGGATTGAGCGCTGGCGTCGCGCCGCTCTCGCTCGTCCCGGAGGTGCCGGGGCTACCCGCCGTTCCCGAGACCTCGGTACCGCCGTTTGCGACGCCGAGCTTCAGCAGGCCCGCCCCGTTTCCGACCCGGAGCTTGCCGCCGCGACTCGTGCCAGCAACGGCGTTGGCGAGGTTCGCGGTCTCGACACTCGCGCTGATATGCGCCGAGCCTTGCCCAACTACCTTCTCGACGAAGTTCGGTGCTTTCTCGTCCATGCTGAGATCGACGTGCGTCTCGAGCAAGAGCGGTGGCAGAGGGGGGCTCTCCATGCTGCGATCGCGCAGCACGCGAAGCGTGAACAGATTGTCCGGATCGATCGTCGACTCGACGATTTCGAGGTCGAGCGCGTTACCCCAAGCTCCCTCGTTGGCGGCGCTCACCGTCAGGGTCGGCTGTGGGGCCGTGTTGCGATCCCGTACCGTGATCGCTGCGGCGGCCGCGCCGCTCCCGGCGACGCGCAGTACGTACGCCATGCGCCCGCCATTGTTGAAAAACTGAAGGACCGAGTGCGCGAGGTGCGAGTCGCCCAGAAAGGTGCCGTAATTTCGGCTGAATTCGGCGAAGCTCGTGATCAGCTTGGGCTGGCCCAGCGGCCCCCTCTCGGACTTGCCGATGAAACCGGCGGTGGACGTGCTGACGCCTTCGATCGGACGGACGGCGCTCGGAACCTCCTCGAGGTAAACGCCTGGATGCAGTCGGCTCATGGCCCCCCCGATCGGTCTACTTGCTCGATGCTGATCAGCCCGCGCCCCGACATCTTGGCGATGTCGGCGTTGTCCCCGACCTCGATGCCGTCGAGGAGCGGAGAACGCTCGCGTGGGGCCAGGTACAAGGACTTGCCGCTGTTCAGGCGTACGATCAGAAGTTGCCTCGACTTGTTCGTCAGAGCCACCGTCATGGATCACGTCTCCTTCACTCGGCGCCCGACGCGCCGCCGGCGCTCTCCTAAGCATTTCGAGTGCCAACTAGGCGGCGGCTCACTTCGGCGCCGAAACGTGGCTGGAAGGTCGTTGAGAGGATCGCACAGGGGCGAGCGAAGTGGGTTTCTTGAAGCCCACGCCCGCTTCGACCAACACAGCCAGTGGCCCTGATTGGTAGGGCTCGACTGCCCTGGGGCGAACGTTGCCCAGGGGTGGGATCGAGTCGTCCCACCCGCAAGGACGCACTTTCCCTGGCGTTCGAAATAACGAGCCATGCTCGGTGCTCGCGACCCGCGGTTCCGCGTCGAGCTGAAGCGTTGCGCAGCGAAGCTCAGCCCTGCGCCGAAAGCCCGTACTTCTTGACCAGGCGACCGAACGCGCGCCGGTCCTTGCGCGCTTCGCGTGCCGCCTGCGTCACGTTGCCGCCATGTTTGAAGAACAGGTCCGTCACGTAGGCGCGCTCGAACGCTGCGATCGCCTGCGCTCGCGCGCCGCGAAAACCTTCCGCGGGCGGGACACTCCCCCCGAGCTCCCTCCCCAACATCACGTGGGTTGGTAGGATCACACGGCCCTCCGAGAGCGTCGCCGCTCGCTGAACGACATTGGCCAGTTCGCGAACATTACCTGGCCAGCCGTATTCGACGAGCTTGCGCAGCGCGGCCGGCGACAGCGTCTTTGCGACAGAGCCCTTCTTGGGCATCGCCAGAAAGTGTGCGGCCAAGAGCTCCACGTCTCCTGGCCGCATACGCAGCGGGGGCAACTCGAGGCTGAACACGTTCAGGCGAAAAAACAGATCCGATCGGAACTTCTTCTCGCGGATCAGCCGCTCGACATTTTGGTTCGTGGCGGCAAGTACGTTCACGTCGGCGTGGTGAAACTTCTCACCGCCGAGCGGGCGGTACATGCGCTCCTGCAAAAATCTAAGTAGCTTCGGCTGGATTGCTGGCGGAAGCGCATCGACCTCGTCGAGGAACAACGTGCCGCCATCAGCGAGCGCGATCAGCCCCCGCTGGTCCGAACGAGCGTCCGTGAACGCGCCGCGCGCGTGACCGAAGAGCTCGTTTTCGAACAAGTGATCCGGAATCGACGCGCAATCGACCGGCACGAACGCTCTGCCGTGCCGCGGACCGGCGTCGTGGATGGCGCGGGCGCAGATTTCTTTGCCCGTACCGGTCTCACCCCCGATCAGAACGGGGCCATCAGCGCGCGCGAACACGGCGATCTCCTCGAGCACACGCGCAAAGCACGCCGCCTGCCCGATCAGCCCAGGCACACCGCGCCCTCGTTCGCCCGTCGCATGCTCCGCCTTCTCGGTTGGTCCCATCACACGATGAAGCCGATGGCGGAGCTCCTCGCGGCTCAACGGTTCCCACATGACTTCGTCGGCAAGCGTCGAGGCGACGCGCGAAACCTCGCCGCCGCCGGTAGCCAGCAGCGCGAGAACCGGTGAAGGTCGCTCCCCCGCATCGAGCCACTCGAAAAACTGGTTCTGTCCGTGGTCAGCGGGTGCGGTCAGATCCGCGACGACCAGATTCGGTTTCGCGCGCGTCAAGCCTTCCGGCGAGAAACCGGTCCACTCCGTACGCTCGATGCGGTAGCGCGATCGCGGTGGATCTCGGAACGACTCGAGCAAGGAACCGAGATTTCCGCGACCACGCTCGAGCACGAATACTGTGCGCTCCATGGTTTGTTCGCCGATAGCCAACCCCTCGTGGAGCGCACCATATCTCAGCGAGTGCCGAAGCGCGCACGCAATCGTACAGCGCGCGCGGTTCGGCTTTCCGGACGGGATCCCGCCCCAACGTTTCTGCTGAAGTTGATCCTATGGACAGCCGGAGTGTTCTGGGGAAACGACGCAGCGTCTGCTGGCATTCCTGGCCTCCGGTCGCGCTCGCATCGTGGATTGGTTATTTTCTGTGACCGTGGTTAGCGAGCCAGCGGCGACGGAACGGCGCGCCTTTATCGCCCCAGCGCCGCATAGTTTTGCTTATGTTAACGAGAGGTTAGCCGCGTTCGTGAGATTTGGGAGCCCCGCATGCAGCCGAGGCGTCGTCGACGGCAACTGCTCGCGCCTAGTCTCAGTCTCGTGCCGTCGCTGAACGGCTTCTTGAGAGCGATGCGCACCAGGCCACGCGAGCAGGCAGGAGCCGCTCGGTGGCAAGCGGCAGGCGCAAGATGTATTTGTCCCCGCGTGGCCGTCGAAGGGAGCCAACAATGGCGCGAAATCCAAATCGATGATCGAAGTGCCCGGCAGACACTGCCGGTCAGACACTGAGCCAATCAGCTCGGAGTGCGCAAGGATATTGATGGTGGACTCCTTTGGTGCAGATGAGGCATTCCTGCACTCGAAAATGCTACAGGCGTACGTGCGGCGTCTCGTCAACGACTCCAATGACGTTGCGGAGATCATGCAGGAGGTGGGGCTTCGGATCCTCGAGTTGCGCGACCGTCAGATCGAATGGGACGAGTCCGGCGGCTGGTGCCGCGCGCTGACCTGCAATGTGGTCGCGCACTTCCATCGATCGAAGCGGCGACGTAACGTTCTGCACGCTACGTGCACGCCACGGGCGCGGATCTTCGGGACGCGATCGGGCGGCTTGCGGGTAACTAGTGGGAAACGAAAGACCCCAGTCGCCTAAGTCAGCGACTGGAGTCTTCTTTTCTCCTACTCGGTCAGGGCGGGCAGATTCGACGGTCGCGTTTCACAAGGGCGCCTGCTCATGCGCGATCAGCATGATTTCCGCGACGTTCGAATTTGCTGCCCCGCCGCATGGAGACGCAAAGTAACGCTGCGTGACCCCAAGTTGGGTAACTGGTGGGAAAAAGGCGCCGCTGCCCGATCGGGCTCGTCGGGCGTGACAACGGCCTGCAGTTGGGACACCATTTCCGCATGGCTACTCCCGAGCCCAGCAGGCCGCCGACCGCCCCGACGCAGGAGCGCACGGCCCGCCGCGTCCGACCCGCCGACGGGGACTTGGCGGACATCCAAGCCGGCCTGGCGGAGCTAGCCGCTGGCAAGGGCGTCGAAGTGACGCCCGAGGAGCTGGCCGAGTGGGAACGCACGGGCGAGCTGCCGGCGTCCGTTGAAGCGCGCCTAGCCGCATGCGGCTGACGATCTTCTCGCCGCGGTTCAACCGTCGGCGCGTTGCTCTGGTGACGAGCAAGGAGATCGCACGCGCGCTCGCCCGGTGCATCGTCGCGCTTGGGCGAGAGTCGTTGCCCGGCCCCGGTGACTACGAGGCGATGATGCCGCCGACCGCCGTCTACTGGGTCCGACGCGTGCTCGGCGCAAACCTCTGGCTCTGGTTCGCCTTCGACGACGAGCGCCTGTACCTCGTTCACTTGGGCAGCTCGCCCCCGATTCCGATGAACGACCGCTGAAGGCGCGCCCTCGGCGCGCTCCTTGCCGCGCTGCTATGCTCGCTCAGGTGAGCCAGACGCCTTCCCTCGACGAAGCCATCCAGGCGCTCCGGCGCGACCCAACGCACCCGGTGCGTGTGAGGATTGACGAGCGCCTGACCGTCGAAGTGCGGGCTGTTGAGGCGGCGGTGCCGACCAAGCGTACGATCGGCGACCTGTTGCGCGAGGTCGGGCGCTGGGAAGGGGAGAGCGGCGACGAGCTTGATGCGCTCCTCGCGCGGCAACGAGGCAATCGGAATGTGCCTGACCTGCCCTGAGCTGCCGCCTCAGCACAATATCGTGGGTCGATCATCGGATGGCGACCACCGTGGTAACCAGTACTTCGCCATCGTCATCGGGCACCTCGGTCGCCTTGTCGTTGAGCACGTCAGCATCCGGCACCCTCGCCTACACGATTGGTCAATCACCGAGCACACTTCTCGTTCGAGCGCTACCTCCTCGGCCATCGACGCCATCGAGCGCGTGACGCCCCGTGCTGGCTCAGGGGGCTCCGCCGGCTCCGGCACCGCCGTTGCCACCGGACGACATGTCGCTGCCGCTGCCGCCGCCGCCAGGGGCGGGCGCTCCCGCGGTGTCGTCGCAGCACACCCCACCGTCTGGGCACTCGTAGCCCACGTAAGAGAGTAAATGTCCGAAGCACTCTCCCATCGGCGTGCATACGCCCGTGAGGGCGTGTTTTGAAAAATCTTCGCAAGGCGGCGGATTGGGATCGGGATCGGGACCCGGCTTCGGTGCCGGGTCGACAACGATAATGGATGGTGGTGGCTGCCGCGTTTCGCCGAGGCTTTGATCGTGACCGCTGCAAGAAGCAACGAGCGCGAGTGACAGGAGCCCCATGCCGACCTTCATGGGCAGGCTGCTTTCACGCGCGCAACGTAGGGCGAGCTCGGGAAACGACGGGTGAACGCTTCAAAAATGGCAGCGTGAGTGGCTGGCGCAGCCAACTGGCACTGCGCCACGGCGCGCACGCCCTCACGCTCTTCGACCAATGCGCCGCGCGGAAAGCGCCGTGCGTGCTCGGCCGCCAGCGAGAGAGCCTGGCTCGCGTTGTCCGAACGCAGCGCTTGCTGCATCGCCCGTACCAGCGTGAGCTCCTCCGCGGAATCGGCGTCTGGGGTTGAAGAAGGTGTGGAGTTGCTCGCTCTGTGCGCCGACGCCGGGACGCCGGGTGCGGCTGGCGGCGCGCCGACCGGCGCTGCGCGCGGTGCGGCGTCAAGCTCGGGAGCTGCCGTGGGCGCAGGTGTCACGGCCGGCGGCACCGAATGCTTGCTGGTGACGGCGCGCTTAACAGGCAGCAGGACGTCCGTCGTGCTCGGAGCACTCACGTTGTTAGCTTGCGGCCCACCCGAAAGCCAAAGCGCGATGCCGCAAGCTCCTAGCAGCGCTGCGCCGAGTCCAAGCCAGGCGAGTTGACCCCACGGGCGCCGCGCCAGGGGCGTGCCGGAAGCCAGCCGCAGCGCGAGGGCGGCGCGAATGCGGTCGCGCGCGCCTGCGTCGGGTATCGTGCCAGCACGCGCCACCGCAAACAGCCGCTCCAGCTCCTGGTCGACTTCGGGTGTCGTCATGGCTTTTCTCGGGGCGAGGCCCGTAGGTGACGAGATAGCTTGGCCTTCAAGTTCTCTCGCGCAACGCGCAGCCGAGAATACACGGTGTTGCTGTTGCCGCCGATGCACTCACAGATCTCCGGCACACTCATTTGCTCCAGATCCGCCAGCACGATCAGCTCGCGCTGGGCCTCGGGCAGCTCGTGGAGCAGCTGCCCGAGCAGCGCCAGGTCCTGGCTGAGCTGCGCGCGCCGCTCGGGGCTTGCCGCGCTCGGCGCTGGCTCCAGCTGGTAGCTATGCTGCTCCGCCGCGACCAACGGCAACTGCTTGCGCCGAAATGTGCGCCGGTAGTCGCGCACCGCGTTGGCCAAAATACCGTAGACCCAGCTGTGCAAGCTCGCGCGCCCGTCGTATTCAGCAAGCCTTCGATGTAGGACCACGAACACCTCTTGGACCACGTCGTCGGCGCTGCTCAAAGGCACGCCGAGGCGCCGTGCGTTGCGATAGACGAAGTCGAAAAATTCCTCGTAAACTCGCTCGAAAGAGGGTTGGCCGTCGCGCCTTCGATCCGTGGAGGTTTCGACGAGCGGCGACATCAAAACCTCAGCGCCGCGCCGATCCGGATCGCGGCCACCACGGCCGTCGGGCGCGAAACCTCGCTCCCGTCCACCAAGAAACGGCGGCGCGCCAGCGGCAAGGAGCCCTCCAGCTCGCCCCGCCACTCGAGGTAGCGCGGAGCTTGCACCGAAAAACCGATGCCCAGCAGCGGCGCCGCCCAGGTGAGCGAGGCGGAGCGGTTCACGTCGAAGCCCTGGCCGCGGCCGTGCGCTTGCATTACTTGCACCCCGGCGCAGCCGTCCAGCCGGTAGCGGTCGCCGAGCAGCGGTGCCAGGCAGACCCTGCCAGCGCCGCTCGACGTACTGAGCAGCACCAGCTCTCGTTCCCGCACCTGGCGGCGCTGTTCGGCGGTCCTGCAGCCCAGCAGAGCAAACGACCAACGCTTGCCCACCCCCAGCCCGAGCTCCAGAGCGCCGCCCCAGGCCGGCTTCGGCAGCGCGCCGAGCTCGAGCACACCGAGCAGACCGAGCCGCGCTTTCAGCACGGGCTGCTCACGCGCTTCCGGCGGCGGAAGCGGCTCAGAGAAATCGGGCATCGGCTCCGGATGCCGAGTCCAGATGTCCGGGCTGATGCCGCTCGCGGCGGCGCCTGTCTGCTCGCCGTCACCAGCGTAGACCGAAAGTGACGCCGCGACGGCGGCCGTTTCCGCAGCTCGAGCACAGTCCTTCGTCTCGAAGTGGCGGGTGCCTAAACGGCGACCGTCCAAGTGGATGGTCACCTCCACGTTGTAGTGGCCTCTAGCGCGCGTCACTGACACACTGCCGGTCAGGCGCTCGCGATCGTGCGACTCGACCAGCTCGACCACGCGGCGCTCGAACCGCGCTGCACTGCTCCCGCAGTGCGGCCCTTGCCAGACGAAGCGCGCCCCCTCGGCGCGTGCGCGCTCTGTGAAAGCTTCGACTGCAAGCAGCACCAAGGCAAACCAGGCCGAGCGCATTGCTGACGGCACGCTAGGTCATGGCGGGGAGCCGAGCAACCCACGCCCGAGCATTGGCCAGCGCCCGAACCATTGGTGGAAAATCGTGGCGCCACGCATTCGCGTCGCTTTATTTTCACGAATCCCTATCGGACCGGCCAAGGCCCGCGCAGATGGTCATGACCTTCTCCCAATCACTCTCGGCTAAACTTGTCTGTCCACCGCTTTTGGCATTGCTAGTTGCTTCAGGGTGTTCCTCCGCCACTCACAGCAACCAACCATCCAGCGATGCCGGTTCCTCGCCGGCCCTCACGGCGGGTACCGCGGGTACCGATGCTCTGGTCGGCGGAGCAGGAGGCGACTCATCGAGTGGCGGTGACCCCGGTGCCGGAACGAGCGCAGGCGTCGGGATAGGCGGCAGCACCAAGGGGGGCGCTGGCGGGGGCGCCTCGGGCGAAGCGGGCGCTGGAGCCGGCGGCAGAGGCACCTCGGGCGAGGCGGGCGGTGGTACCGGAGGCTCCTCGAGCGGGACTCCCTGCGCGATGAGCAACGGCGTCTGCGTAGCGGCCGGCACCTGCATGCCGCGTGGGGGCACCGTCGTCGCGAGCGGACCAGGCGGTTGCCAGGGGGAGTGCTGCGCTCCGCCGCAACCTTCGCCGAGCGGGTCGACCTGCAACGATTTGGGCGGACTTTGCGTTTTTCTCCCGGATTGCTCCGGGGGCGGCGGCTATTTGGTGCATAAGAAGACGTCGGATTGCAACAACGTGAACCCGCCATTCGGCTGCTGCGTGCCGCGCTCGCGCTGTGGTGAGCAGACCATCGATTGCTGTGAAGGCGACGGGATCAATGGCGTGCGCACATACTCACCCGAATGCGACGACGGCAAGCTCGTCTGCAGGTTCGGCGAACCGCGACCAGCGGGCACGTGCAAGTGAACCGGCGGCAACGGAACATGGCACCGTGTGCGGTCTTATTTTTCCCGTAGGCCGGAATCAGCATTGTGACGCGGGCAAGGGCACACCTATGCCCTTTGCAGCAGGAGGCAACACCATGACCACGGCCGCGAAGGTCGTCACCGGATTCCTGCATCGCGCGCAGCGCGGACATGGGAAGTGCTTCGTCGCCGAAGCGCCGCCCGCGCCCGTTCGCCGACCAGCCCGTGTCGCCGTGATGCTCGCGCTCGCCCATAAGATCCAGCAAGCCATCGACACCCGGTGCTGTGCGCGACCGCGCCGAGGTTGCACGCAGGCTCGGATTCACTCGTGCGAGGCTGACGCATCTTCTCGACCTGACGCTGCTCGCACCTGACCTCAAGGAGCAAGTACTTTTCCTCGAGGCAATCGACGGGGTCCAACCACTGAGCGAACGTGTGCTGCGCACGGTCGCTCACGCCGGAGCGTGGGCCGATCAGCGGACGCGTTGGAGGGAGGTGTTCTTAGGCATGAAATGGCTATTGGCATCGAACCGAGGGACGATGCCGCCGTGACCCCAGTGGGGGGAGTATCTTTTTGCCCCCCTTGTTCGTTCTTGGATCATGACGACGCTAGAATCCAAACCCCGCCGCTTGTACGTCTCGATGCTGGTCTCGCTCGACGGCTTCATCGAGGGTCCCAACCGCGAGCTCGATTGGTTCGACGATGGCAATCCGCAGTTCGAGCAGTACTGCGAGGAGATGATCGATTCGGTCGACATCGCCCTCTATGGCCGCCGGGCCTACGAGCTCATGCTGAGCTACTGGCCCGCGGCCGAGACCCACCCACGTTCTCCGCAGGACCTCGCCTTCGCGCGGCGGATGAATGCTCTGCCCAAGATCGTCCTGTCCCGCACGCTCGAGCGCACCGAGTGGAACAACACGCGCATCGTCAAGGATCGCGTCGAGGAGACGCTCCGCGAGCTCAAGAGCCAGCCGGGCAAGCCCATCGTCGCATGGGCCGGCGTGGGCCTGGTCTCGACGCTCACCCGGCTGCGACTCGTGGACGAGTACCGGCTCATCGTGCACCCCGTGCGACTCGGACGCGGGACCCGGCTGTTCGAGGATTCGGAGGCTCGGCAGCCGATGAATCTCGTGCGCACGATGCAGCTCGGGAAGAACCTCGCCGTCTTGTGTTACGAGCCGGTGTGGACGTGAAAGACGACCTCGAGCCGCTCAGCGATGCCGTGAAGACGTCGTGGCACCGCTTCCTCGACGTCTTCGAGCCGCTGCGCCCCGATCTCTATCGGTACTGTCGCTACCTGACGCGCAGCCCGTGGGATGCGGAAGACTTGGTGCAGGACGCCCTGGCGCGATCGTTCGTCACGCTGGGCACGGTGTTCCGTGACCTACCCAACCCACGTGCCTGGGTGTTCCGGATGGCGTCGAACCTGTGGATCGATCGTGTGCGGCGCGCTGCGCGCGAAACAACGTTGGTCGAGCCCGTGGCTGCGCCGCTCGGAGTTGAGTCGCGTATCGTTCGAGAAGCGGCCGGCACGCTCCTTTCCCAGCTATCTCCGCAAGAGCGCGCGGCAGTCGTGCTGAAGGACGTCTTCGATTTCTCTCTGGACGAGATCGCGGAAGTGCTCTCGACGTCGACGGGCGCGATCAAGGCGGCACTTCATCGGGGACGCGGCCGGCTCGCCGCGCCGGAGGAACGGTCGGGCCGCACCCCGACGCCGGAAGCGCTCGACGCCTTCTGCGACGCCTTCAATGCCAGGGACATGAATCGTATGACGGCCTTCCTCCTCGACGCCGCGACGGTCGAGATCGTCGGCGTTGTCACCGAGTACGGGCCGAACGCGCCGGCCGATCCGAAGACAGGATCCTTCGCCGGTTCGCTCGTGCCAATCACGTTCGACGAACGCGGAGGCGTACGCCCTGAGCTGCTCGAGGGTTATCACGGCGCGATCGCGCGTTGCGAGGTGCGCCAGCACCGCGGAGAACCGATCCTCCTACTCTGGTACGGCCATGACGACGGACCAAGGGTGCGGACGGTCTGGACGGTGGAGACCGACGGTGACCGCATCGTCCGCATCCGAAACTACTTCTTCACCCCTGACGTCATTGCGGAGATCTGCGGTGAGCTCGGAGTACCCTTCCGCGTCAACGGCTATCGCTACTGGCCTTGAACGGCTATCGCGATTGGCCATGCTTTCGGTCGAGGTAGACCCGGATCTCTATCGTGTCGTCCCGGGCGATCCCCAACGCAGCCTGGTCATCACAAAGCTCGAGGCCCGTACCAACGACAGCGATCCCCCCTGTGGCGGCGCCATGCCAACACGGGCGAAGCCGCCGCTTCCCATGGTGGAAATCGACGTTATCCGGCGCTGGGTCGCCGCCGGGGCGCCCGGACCCCTACCTCCTCTAAGGTTGGAGGTCTATCGTCGCGGATAACCCGACCTCGGTGTGGTCCAGGATGTGGCAGTGAATCATCCAGGGGCCGGGGCGATCGTCGAAACGAACGGCAAACCGCGCCACGCGAGTGGGTTGAAGGTAGGGGCTCCGTTCCGGCAGATATCCGGTTGCGAAACATGAACACCAACCGGAAGGAACCCCGTGGCGAGCAGTATCGAGCGTGCCGAGGCTGACGTCCAGCGCGTCCTGAAGCAGGCTGCTGTCGTCGCGGAACGCGAGGGCGTGACACTGGCTGAAGCGGAAGCGGAGCTGTGGACGGTGCTGCTGGCGCTGGGACGAGCGTACATTGCGCTGTTCCTGGCCCGAACTGCTGGACGGAAGCGTCCAGAGACGTACGAGCACGACGGCGTCCGCTACGCGCTCGATACGACCACGCGGCGGAACAGCCAGATCGGCACGCGCTTCGGCAAGATCAGTTTTTCTCGAGCCGTCGGTCGCGGCTTGATTGGCCGAAGGCGAGCTGATCTGCCGGTCGATCGAGAGCTTGGCTTGTGCTCGGGTTTCAGTCTCGGCACGGTCACGGCGTTGGTGCAGCTGTGCACTCTGCTGGCGTTTGGCACGGCGCGGCGAGTGTTTGCCGAGTCCCACGAGTGGGCGCCGAGCTCGCGTGCGACGCTGCGCATGGTCGACGCTGTCGGGGCAGAGGCCCGCGGCTTCCTCGACGAAGCAAGTGTACCCGACGACGACGGAGAGGAGCTCTTCATCCAGGTCGACGGTCGGGGGGCGCCGATGATCTCCACGACGGAAGCCCAGCGGCGACGGAAGCCGAAGCAGCGGCCGAGCGGGACGAAGCGGCACGGTCGCCGGCAGCGCCGCCGCAAGCACCTGCGAAAACGGCGCAGGAAAGGCGACAAGAGCAAGAACGCCAAGGTCGCCTTCGTTGGGGTGATCTACACGCTGCGCAAGACGGAGGACGGCTTCGAGGGGCCGATCAACAAGCGGCTCATCGCTACCTTCGAGAGCCACCAGGCCCTGTTCCGCTGGCTCTACGAGCACGCCGTGGCACGCGGCTATGGCAAGAAGCGCTGCCGCTTCCTGGCCGACGGCTCCGACCACATCTGGCGGCTCCAGCAACAGTACTTCCCCAAGGCCGTGCCCTGCATCGACTGGTACCACATCGTAGAGAAGCTCTGGACTGCCGGCACCGCGAGGGCAGCAAGGAGCTTGCGGCGTGGGTCGACGAACAGAAGCACCGCCTCCGCCGCGGCAAGCTCACCGAACTGCAGACCGAGCTGACGAGCGCCTACACGGCCATCCCCAAGACGGGACCAGGAAACAAGGGTCGTAGAGAGCGCCTGCTCAAGATCATCGAGCACTTCGCCGAGCACAAGCATCGCATGCGTTATGCGGAGCTCCGCCGTGAAGACCTCGACATCGGCACTGGCGTCGTCGAGGGTGCCGTCAGGAATCTCGTCGGCATCCGCCTCGACGGCCCCGGGATGCGCTGGGGACGAGAGAGGGCCGAGCTCATCCTGCATCTGCGTTGCATCTTTCTGAACGGGCAGTGGGACGCCTTCTGCGAGCACCTCGCTGCGCGCCCACTCAGGCTCGCCGCTCAGCCCGCCCCCGCACGTACTCATGACGCGAAACCTCAGCAGCTACGCGAGGCTGCGTGACCGCAATCCAGGATCTGCACCCAAGTCATTTTCGGCCACATTCACGCGTGCGCCAAGGTCAGCGCGCGGAGGTGGTTGCAAGCATGGAGTCGAGGTTCAAGATCTGGGCGGACTGACAGTGGTTTCGTCATCTGAAAAGAGACGGCTGGGTCCTTCGACCATCTTTTACACCGTGGAGGCCGCAGCCGATGTACTGAGCCTCGAGCTGCGCTGCGTGCGCGGCTACGTCGTGCGCAGCGCGCCGTGGGCCGCAGCATCGTCGCAAACCTCGGTGGCGGGATTTTTGGCTTCAAACTGGGGTGGCTGCGGGTGGCGATCGCGCTAGCGGCGTTCGCCGGACTGCGGCAGGGCGAGGTGAGGGCGCTCGAGGTTCGGGACGTTGACCTAAAGACGGGCGTCATCACCGTTCGGCATGCGCTTTCCGAGAATGAATCAGTGGCCCCGAAATCGGGGCATGAGCGAGTGGTTCCGCTCTGGCCTCGCTTGGCCGAGGTCCTGACCGAGGCTCTGCGGGGCAAGCTGCCGGCGGCGCGCGTGGTTCTGAACCAAAGCGGCCGAACGCCATCACGGCAGGCCGTGTGGACCGAGCTGCACGCCCTCCTTGTCCGTCACAAGTTACCCGAGCGGAGCTTCCACGCCTTGCGCCACTACTTCCTGACGGCGCTGGTGAGAGGCGGCGCCAACCTCGAAGCGGTGCGCGAGCTGGCCGGCCACTCCAAGCGCCACACAACGCAACGCTATGTGCACGCCACCGGCGCGGATCTTCGGGACGCGATCGGGCGGCTTTCGGGTAACTAGTGGGAAACGAAAAAGGCTCCGGTCGCTAAGTTCGCGACCAGAGCTAGTTTTCGTCCTACTCGGTCGGGGCGGGCAGATTCGAACTGCCGACCTCACGGACCCGAACCGTGCGCGCTACCAAACTGCGCTACGCCCCGAGTGGGCACTCCAGAGGATGGCCATTTTGCAGGGCGGGCCTTTTGGAGCGGCGGGAGAATGATGGGCGAGCCCCGGCCTGTCAAGCTCTAGCCCGCGCGTTTTTTCAGCTCAGCTGTGAGGGCTGGGACGGCCTGGAACAGGTCCGCAACCAGGCCGTAGTCGGCGATCTGAAAGATCGGCGCCTCCGGGTCCTTGTTGATGGCGACGATGACTTTGGAGCTTTTCATCCCGGCGATGTGCTGGATAGCGCCCGAGATGCCGACCGCCACGTACAGCTGCGGCGCGACGATCTTGCCGGTTTGACCGACCTGGTAGTCGCCCGGAGCGTAGCCCGCATCGACCGCGGCGCGGCTGGCGCCGATGGCGGCGCCGACCGCATCGGCCAGCGGCTCCATCACCTCGAAGAACTTCTCCTTCAGGGCGCGGCCGCCCGAGACCACCACCTTGGCTTCGGTCAACTCCGGGCGCGCGCTCTTGACGGAGTCGAGCGCCACGTACTCCACGCGCGACGCCGCGGCGCCGACCGCCGCCTTGGGCAGCTTCTCGATGGGAGATGCGCCGCCGCTCGGTTCGGCGGGCGTGAACTCGCTCTGGCGAGCGGTGGCGACTTGGACCGGCGTTTCCAGCGTGCAGTAGCCGGAGGCGTTACCGGCGAACATCGGGCGCTTGTAGACCAGCTTGCCGCCTTCCGCCGCGACGCCCGAGCAATCGCCGGCGTAGGCGGCGTCGAGGCGCGCAGCGACGCGCGGCAAAAGATCCTTACCGAAGCTGGTGGCGGTGGCGACAACGAGCGCAGCGTCTGGCGCTGCTGCGGCCACGCTGGGCGTGAAGTGCTCGGCCGTGTACTTGGCGAGCGACGCGTCCTCCACCGTGATGATCTTGGCGGCGCCGTAGGGCGCAAGCTCCGCAGCGGCGGCAGCCGTGCTGGCCCCCAAAACCACGATGTGGAGCGCACCACCGACGGCCGGCAGCGCCTGGCGCGCGAACGTGATGGCGCTCAGGGTCGATTTCTTGAGCTTACCGTCTTCAGCAAGCTCGGCGACGACGAGGACGTTGGGCATCTCAAATCACCTTCGACACGTTGACGAGCTTATCGACCAGCTCGGTAACATCCTTGACCTTCACGCCGGCCGAGCGCTGGGCGGGGCGTTCGAACTTGAGGTAGCGCGTGGTCAGGGCGGCGCCGCCCGTAATGTCGGCGAGCGCCTTGACCTCGAGCGGCTTCTTCTTGGCGGCCATGATGGCGGGCAGCGGCGCGAAGCGCACGCCGTCGTTGTACTTGAAGCCGGCCTCCGTCACCTTCGAGAACACGCTGAGCGGCGCGACGATGCGCAGGTCCACGGTGACCAGTGCCGGCAGCTTCACGCGCACGGTCAAGACGCCCCCGTCGACCTCGCGCCCCACCAAGAGCGCACCCTCTTCTTCCTTGATGGTGGCGGCGAAGGTGGCCATGGGCCAGTCGAGCAGCTCGGCCAGGCGCTGACCGACCTGGTTGGTGTCGCCGTCGACCGCCTGCTTGCCCATCAAGACCACGTCCGGTTTTTCGGCGGCCACGATGGTCTTCAAGGCATTGGCGACCAGCCTGCCGTCGAGCTGGTCGTCGGTGGCCTCGATCCGGATGGCGCGGTCCGCACCGGTAGCGAGCGCGGCGCGCAGCGTCTGCTCGACCTCCTTCGGTCCGATGCTGACCACCACCACCTCACCCAAGCGCTGCTTGGGTGCCTTGCCATTCTCGGTCAGGCGCAGGGCGGCCTCGAGCGCGTACTCATCGAAGGGATTGGGTTTCCATTCGAGGCCGGTGGTATCGACGGAGGTGCCGCCGGCCCCGATCTTCACCTTGTTGGCGTTATCCGGATCGGCCACCCGCTTGAGCGCTACTAGAACTTTCACGTTTGCTCCTCGAGAGCCGGAGCCTAGTGCCGTGTCTCCGAAGTAACAATCCTGCGGATTGCCACTTCGGAGGCTTGGCTTCGCCAAGCGCGCGGCCGAGGCCGCGCCTGCACTAGCACTTCCTCGGGGGCGTCCCGCCCCCGGAAACTGGCTGCGCCAGTTTCTCCCCCTCATCCGCTTCGCGGATGGCTAGTGCCGACTCCTGTCCGACGCCGGCCTCCCCTTGCCGAATCCAGTCGCAACCCACGTGGGCGGGCACTAGCTCAGAATTTTCCTGCTATGAAGCGACTGACGCGGCACCTTTGCCATGCAGATCTCGACTGATTTTCTGATCCTCGGTAGCGGAATCGCCGGCCTGTCGTTCGCTTTGCGCGCGCAGGCCCACGGCCAGGTCGTGGTGGTGACCAAGCGCGCGGCCGCCGAGGCTGCGACCAGCTGGGCGCAGGGCGGTGTGGCAGCGGTGCTCAGCCCGGAGGATTCGTTCGAAAAGCACATCGAAGACACGCTGGTTGCCGGCGCGGGGCTGTGTCACGACGTCGTCGTCGATCTGTGCGTGCGTGAAGCGCCGGCCGCGGTGCGCTGGCTGGCCGAGCTGGGCGCCAAGTTCTCGCGCGAGGACGACGGTCAGTTCGAGCTCGGGCGTGAGGGCGGGCACAGTGAGCGGCGCGTCGTGCATGCCGGTGACATCTCCGGGCGTGAAATCGAGCGAGCGCTGCTAGATGCGGTGCGAGCGTCGCCGAACATCACCTTACTCGAGTGGCATATGGGCGTTGATCTGATCACGCTCAGCAAGTTCGGTGGCCCGGACCAGTGTGTGGGCGCCTACGTGCTCGACGAGCGCGCCGGTCAAGTCAAGACCATCCTGGCGCGCGCCACGGTGCTGGCCACGGGCGGCGCCGGAAAGGTTTACCTCTACACGTCGAACCCGGACGTCGCGACAGGCGACGGGGTGGCCATGGCGTTCCGCGCGGGCGCCGAGGTGGCGAACATGGAATTTTACCAGTTCCACCCGACGGTGCTTTATGAGCCGCGCGCCAAGAGCTTTCTGATGAGCGAGGCGCTGCGCGGGGAGGGCGCGGTGCTGCGCACGCTCGATGGCGACGCTTTCATGGAGCGGCACCACCCGCTCAAGGACCTGGCGCCACGTGATGTGGTGGCCCGCGCCATCGACTACGAGATGAAGCGCTCGGGCAGCGAGCACGTGCTGCTCGATATTTCCGCGCGTCCGGCGGATTTCGTGCGCTCGCGTTTTCCGAACATCGTGGCCGAGTGTCAGCGCTTCGGCATCGACATGACCCGGGAGCCGATCCCGGTCGTGCCGGCCGCGCACTACATGTGCGGCGGCGTCACCTCGGATTTGCATGGCAGAACCACGCTGCCGGGTCTGTGGGCGATTGGCGAGACCGCCTGCACGGGGCTGCACGGCGCCAATCGGCTGGCATCGAACTCGCTCTTGGAAGGCCTGGTGTTCGCCAAGCGCGCGGTCGACCGGCTGATCGGGCTCTTGCCCGAGCTGCGCGCGGCGCCGCATCCGAGCGTGCCGGAATGGCAGACTGGCTCCGCGGCACCCAGCGACGAGGCGGTCGTGGTCAGCCACAACTGGGACGAGCTGCGACGCCTGATGTGGAACTACGTGGGTATCGTGCGCAGTGACGCGCGCTTGCGGCGAGCGGCGCGGCGCGTCGCGCTGCTCGAAGAAGAAATCCGCGAATATTACTGGCGACACTTGGTCACGCGCGACCTGCTCGAGCTCAGAAACATCGCGACGGTGGCGCAGCTCATCATCTCTTCGGCGGCTAGCCGCCAGGAGAGCCGGGGCCTCCACTTCACCATCGATCACGAGCAGATGCGCAATGAATGGGCCGAGGATACCGTGACCAAGCGCGGAGTCTTGCCGCACCTTCGCGGGCGATGATCAAGCAAGCGGAGCTCAGCGCCGCGCTGGCGCTCGGCTGGTCACTGCTCGTCACGCTAGGGTTGGCCAGCGTGGGGCTGATGACCGGCATGCTCTTCGGCACCCGCAACCTGAGCCTGGTCGTGGGAGCCTGCTTCGAGCTGGCATTGATGCTCCCGGCTGCGCGCTTCATCGGACGTCTGTATGTCGGGTCGGACCGAGCGCAGGCGCTGGCGACGATCGGGACGTCGCCGCTCGAGTTGCTGATCGGCGCGTCGCTCGGGGTGCTCTTGCAGATGCCAGCCGGCTACGTGAGCGCGCTTTTGGAGCGTCGCTTTCCGACGCCGCCCGAGAAGCTGGCGGCGCAGCTTTCGCAGCTGACTCCTGAGACGCCGCTGCTCGGAGCGCTGATGTTCGCGGCGGTGGCGATGCTGGTGCCGTTTGCGGAGGAATTATTTTTCCGGGGCGCGCTGTTCACCGCACTGTCGCGCAGCAGCCCGCCTTTCGTCACGGTCTGGACCACTTCGCTAGCGTTCACGCTGGCCCACCTGGAGCCTCGCAACTGGGCACCGCTATTTCTGGTGGCGCTGGTGCTGGGGGAGCTCAGGCGGCGCGGCGGGTCGATTTGGGCCGGAGTTGCCTTGCATGCGGCCTTCAACGCGGCGACGCTCGGCTTCGTGTTCGTCACGCGCCCGGTGCAGCTCAAACCCGCGGAATCCGATTGGAGGATGGCGGTGGTCGGCGCCGCGTTGTGCGTCGTCGGGGTGTGGCTGTTTGGGCGGGTGGCGGCGCGCCGGCTCGCCGCGGAGGCCCGCCGATGAAGATCGCGCTATGCCTGCTCGGCGGCGGCGCGATGGGCGCCATGTTCCAGATCGGCGCGCTGGCGGCGCTCGAGGACAGCGTGGAGGGCTTTCAAGCCAGCAGCTTCGATCTGTTTTTGGGCAGCTCGGCCGGCGCCAGCGTAGCGGCCGCGCTCGCCGGTGGCCTGCCCGTGCAGCGCATCTATCGCGCGTTCTTGGATCCGGCCGACGTCTATTTCGGGTTGGAGCGCGGACACTTGCTGCGCGTCGATCTGGCTGAGTGGCGGCGCACGGTGCTGTCGGCGCTGGTGGCGCTGCGCTACGGCGCAAGCTCCTTGCTTTCGGGCAAGACCACCGAAATGCCGGCCAAGCTCTCGCAAGAGCTCGACCGGTTGTACGATTCGCTGCCCGCCGGCATCTTCACGCTCGACGGCTATGAGCGGTTCCTCGAGGCCTTCTTCATGCGGCGCGGCGTGCCGAATGCGTTTTCGGAGATGCCGCGCGCGCTCCGCATCGTGGCGCACGATCTGGATTCGGGTGAGCCGGTGGCGTTCGGCGCGGCGGGCTTCGATCGCGTCGCCATCACTCGAGCTTGCATCGCTTCGATGGCGATTCCGCCGCTATTTTCGCCGGTGCGATTGGGTGATCGGCATTACATCAGCTCGGGCGCGGGAGAGGTGGAGCAGCTGGAGCTCGCGGTCGCGGAAGGCGCGGACGTGCTCGTGGTGGTACGTCCGATGGTCGCCATCACCGCCAGCGGCGTACCAACTGGGCACGGTGAGCGCGACAGCTTGCGCGACAAGGGCATGATGTGGGTGTTCAACCAGGCGCGTCGCATCGGCGTGCAGCGCAGCGTGGAGGCGGCCATCACGCGCCTGCGCGAGGCGGGGCAGGCTCAGCTGTTCGTGCTCCAACCGAATCGCGAGGACGGCATCTTGGCCATGCAAAACCCGGCCAGTTACGACGCGCGGCGCGGCATGCTGGAGCACGCCTACCGTCACACGCGCGCGGCGTTGTCGCGGGCGTTCGCGGAGCGGCATCCGGCGCTCGAGCGCGCGGGCTTCGTGCCTCGCATCTCGGGCTCGATGCCGCCTCCGGCCATGTCCGCCCGGCCATGACCGCGAGGCGACTTTACCTGGAGGCGGCGCTTTTGGTCGCGCTCTCGGCCTTGCCCGGCTGCAAAAAGCCCTACCGAGTCGGCGAGCACGTGATGGTGGAATGGGAAAAGGAGCAGCCGCCTTATCCGGCCTACATCATCGAACGCACCGGGACGGGGCGTTACCGCGTGCACTTCGACGGCTACGACTCGCGCTGGGACGAAGAGGTGAGCCTGGATCGCATCCTGGGGCGCGTACAAGGCTCGGTTTCGGCGCCGCCTCCGCCGCCCAAGGTGGCACGCGCGCTGGGTGTCCCCTCACCCAAGGGCTCGAGCAGTGCCGGCGAGGTGGCCGTGAGCCCCTACAAGGAAGGCGATCGTATCCGCGTGAGCTGGCGCGGGGGCGTCTACTCGGCGACGGTCGTGAAGGTGGTGGCGAAGGACCGTTTCGAGGTGCACTACGAGGGGCATGAGGTAGCGTGGGACGAGGTGGTCGGTGTCGATCGGATCTTGGGGCGGCGGTGATTGCTAGTGGTCAGTGGTCGGTGGTTAGTGGTCAGCACGGCGTTCGATAAGTGGCCAGCTAGCGCTCGAGCCTGCTGCCGCGGTCGGCACGCAAGCGCGGCACGACGAAGTCGACGAAGGCGCGCACCCGGGCGGAGGCCCGGCGGCCCTCACGGTACACGACGTGAATGGGCATGGGCTCGGCCTCGAAATCCTCCAAAATGACGCGCAGCTGGCCGGCGTGAACGTGCGGCGCGACCATATACGACAGCGCGCGCGTGATGCCGGCGCCGGCGATGGCCGCTTCGATGCCCACCTCGGAGCTGTTGGCGAGCAATGTGGCGCGCGGCCGAAACGACAGCGTGTGACCGCGCCGCTCGAAGGCCCAGGCTGGCGCGGAGCGCTCGGTCGAGAACACGAAGCAGCGGTGCTCGCCCAGCTCCCGCGGCGTCTTCGGCATGCCGTGCGCTTTCAGGTACTGGGGAGCTGCGCAGGTCACGCGCCGCACCGCGCCGACCCTGGCCGAGGTGAGCGTCGAGTCGTCGAGCTTGGCGATGCGCACCGCGACGTCCATGCGCTCGTCGATCAAGTCGACCAGTTGATCGACGAGCAGCGCGCGCGCCGTGACCTGCGGATACTTGGCCAAAAATTCGACCAGGATGGGGGCCACGAACATGCGACCGAACATGACCGAAGCCGTGATGCTCAGCAGCCCGCGCGAGCTTTTGTGCTCGCCGCTGACCGCCGCCTCGGCGTCTTCGATTTCGCCGAGCAGCCGCTTGCAGTCACCGAGGTAGCGCGCGCCTGCTTCGGTGAGCCGCACCTTGCGCGTGGTGCGCTCGAGCAGGCGCACGCCCAGGCGCGCCTCGAGCGCGGCCACGGCCCGCGTGACGACCGGGGGTGAAACGCCCAAATGGCGCGCGGCAGGCGCGAAGCCCTCTTCCTCGGCGACAGCAACGAAGGTCTGCATCAGCGCCAGCCGGTCCACGGATTATTCCTGAAACAGGAATAGTAACTTGTCAATCCGAACGATTGTTACGGTGACGAGAGGGGCCCAGGATACTGGGCATGCAGCCATCACGCCCCCTCCGCCTGTATCGCCACCCTTTCTCCGGGCACTCTCATCGCGCCGAGCTGTGCCTCTCGCTGCTCGGTTTGCCCTACGAGCTCGTCCACGTCGACCTGATGGCGGGCGAGCACAAGCGACCGGAGTTTCTGGCCATGAACGTGTTCGGCCAGGTGCCGGTGCTGGAAGACGGCGACTTCACGCTCGCCGACAGCAACGCCATCCTCGTTTACCTCGGCGAGCGCTACGACGAAGCCGCGCGCTTCTGGCCGCGCGCGCCGGAGGCCCGAGCAGCCGTACAGCGCTGGCTGTCGATCGCGGCGGGGCCGTTGCACGCCGGGCCGGCGGCGGCGCGCCTGGTGCGGCTGCTGGGCGCGAAGCTCGACTACGAGCGCGCGCTCCGCATCGCCCAGCAGCTGTTCGGCGTGCTCGAAGCCGAGCTGGACCAACGTGACTACCTCGTCGGAGCGTCGCCGACGCTGGCAGATCTGGCGCTGTACGCCTACGTGGCGCGCGCGCCCGAAGGCGGCATCACGCTCGACCCGTATCCGGCGCTGCGCTCATGGCTCGAGCGCGTCGAGGAGCTGCCTGGGTTCGTTCCGATGTTGGCAACCAGGAAAGACTGAGCCCATGTTGGCCAAATCGCCATTCCATGGGGGCGAGCAGGCCGCGCAAGCCCGCATCGGGATGCGCGACAAAATCGAGCAAACCGGCCGGCGCATCGTGCACGATGCCATGTCCGACGAACACCGCGAGTTCTTCGAAGACTTGCCGTTCATCGTCGTCGGCAGCGCGGACGCCGACGGCGCGCCGTGGGCCTCGTTGCTCAGCGGCGAGCCCGGCTTCGTGCGCGCGCCCAGCTCGAAGCGCCTGGTCGTGCAGGCCGTGCCGCTGCCGCGCGATCCGTTGGCGCGTAGCCTCCTACCCGGGAGCCCGCTGGGCTTGCTCGGCATCGAGCTTTCGACGCGCCGCCGGAACCGCGAAAACGGTCGCATCCGTCGCGTCGAGGGCGGCAGCTTCGAGCTCGAGGTCGAGCAGAGCTTCGGCAACTGCAAGCAATACATTCAGGCGCGCGCGGGCACGTTCGCTCCGGCAAGCTCATGCGCTCCACCGAGCGTAGAAAGCTCCGCGCTTTCGAGCGAGGCGTTCGGCGTGCTCGCCGGCACGGACACGACTTTCATTGCCACTGCGTCGCGCGAGCCAACGCGCGGCGGCGCCGAGGGCGTCGACGTGTCGCACCGCGGCGGCCGCCCCGGCTTTATTCGCAGCGAGCGTAGCGGCGCCGGTACGCGCCTCACGCTACCCGACTTCTCCGGTAACTTCATGTTCAACACCTTCGGCAACCTCGAGGTCAATCCGCGGGCGGGCCTGCTCGCACTCGACTTCGACTCGGGTGTCGTGCTGTCGCTGACCGGTACGGCGCGCGTGATTTGGGATGGGCCCGCTGTAGCCGAGCTGGAGGGCGCCGAGCGCCTGCTCGAGTTTCAGGTTCGGTCCGGCTTGCTGTGGCGCGGCGTGCTGCTGGGCTGGTCGGCGCCCGAGCTCTCACCGCACTTACGTCGCACTGGCACGTGGCCCAAGCGCTGAGCCCACAGCTTCTTGTGCTTGCCCATGAACGATCCTGCTTGCAGGCGAAGACATGACGACCTTGCCCGACGCGGTCGGCTGGCGACCGAGCAGCTCCTCATAGCAGGCGCGAGCAATCGGAATGTACTGCTTTTGCACGGCATTTGGATATACTGTCGGCGGCGTTTCGTTTCCTCTGATGTCATGGGCGGCGGCTCCGAACCGCTGGCCGCGCTAGCCGAGGGCGCCGGCGCTACGCCGCTAGCGTGCGACGCGGCGACGCGATCGGCCGCTCGTTGCCGGACACCATCCGCCTGGTCGCGATCAAAGGCGCGGCGTTTGCCCTGGGGCTCGCGGCGCCTCGCGACGCGCTTCGGCTATGAGGTTGGTTCGGGTTGGGGCCGTCAGCATCCGCTGCGACGTCGACGCGGCGTTCGTGTCGTGTTGGGCTTCCCTGTCCCTGCTCAGTAGAGCGGCAGCCTGGGTAGATTGTCGCCCATGTCGGCGACCTCGTCGCCGCGAATGGCGTTATCGCCGAGGCCTAGCTCACCGAACCAATTGTGCCCCCAACACTTCACGTCTTGATCGGTCAGCAAGCCGCAAAAGGTGGATCCGCTGGTGCTCAGCGATCTCAAGCGAACGCTCGTACCCAGGTCGACGTAAGGTAGTGAAGGGCTGACCTCGCCGGGCTGGTCGCCGATGATGTCATACGACGTCAGCGTCGGTTGCCCGAGATGCCCACCGAAGCCCCAACATTTGACGCGACCACCACCCTGCATAACGCAGGTCGTGTGCATGCCGACGCTCAGGGCGGACACGAAGCCGCCGGTCGGCACCGTCGGCAGGTTGTCACCCATCGTAGACGGGCTGCGTCCCCGGCTGACCGTGTCGCCGTAGCCGAGCTGCCCCCAGAACGACGAGCCCCAGCACTTGATGGTGCCACCGAAGCTGAGTGCGCAGGTATGCTGAGCCCCCGCGGCGACGCGCTGCGGTGAGAAACCGGAGCCCAGGTTCACCAGTGGCGGGCTCAGCTCTGTGCTGGCGTCGCCATACGCGCTGCCCGCGTTGAAGCCCAGCTCGCCGTTCAACGCGATGCCCCAACAACGGATCCCTTCCCCGAAATACATCGCGCAGACGTGGTCGGTGCCGGCCGAGATCTGCAGCGGATGTGACGGCAGGCCGACCGCTGCGAGCGCGGAGCCCATTTCACCGGGCTGATCGCCGATGGTAAGCTTGCTGCCGATGCCCAACTGACCGGCCTGATTCGCACCCCAGCATTTGACTTGTCCGGAGGTCATGAGCGCGCAACTGAACGCCGCGCCCAAAGAGACGGACACCGCTGGCCCACCAAGGTCGGGTTGCACGACGCTATCGATTCGGTCGAGCGTGTCGCCGGCGCCGAGTTGTCCCTTGTCGTTGGCGCCCCAGCATTCCACGGCACCGCTCTCGAGCACCGCGCAGCCGTGCGCTAGGCCCAGATCGAGTGTCGTCGCCGGGCCGCTGAGCGGCACCGCCACCATCCCTGGCCCGATCTCGCCCGGGCCGTCGCCGATGTTCCCGGCGGTGGTCGCGATGCCGAGTCGACCGCGATCGTTATGTCCCCAACAGCGAACGTTGCCGCTGGAGAAGCGAGCGCATTCGACGAACTCGCCGGAGGCGATTTCTTGCACGGTATCGCGGCAGAGCTGCTCGCGGCACAGTGCGCTCGCGCAATCTGCATTCACCAGACAGCTGGCGTCCGGAGCGCAGCCGCCACAAATGTGGCCTCCGCAGTCCACATCAGTCTCGGTGCCGTTCTTGATGTCATCGCTGCAAGTGGGCAGCGGTCGTGGCGTGAAACGAAAGGAGTCGACCTCGACATCAGCGAGGAAATGAAGGCGCAGCACGTTGCGCCCGGGCGTGAGCGCCAGCTTGGGTACCGTGAGCGTTTGCCAACCCGGCGTACCGAAGATTTCAGGCGGCATCGCGACGGCGCCGGACGCTTCCTGCTCGTCTAGCTCCACTCGCAACGCGTTCGGGCTCGGCACACCCGCGAGGCGTAGCTCGAGGTCGTACTCGACGCCAGCCGGTGCGGACACGCTGAAGCGCAACCATTCGCCGGCCGACGCGCGCACGAAGTGACCGTTGAGCGCGTCAGACGCTGCGTAGATATCGGGCGACGCGCTCGGTCGATAGAGCCCGCCGTCGTTGGCGACGGTGCTGTCGTGATAAGCGACGTCGGCTTCGCCCAGGTCGAAGTCTTCGGCTTGAATGTCCGCGACAGCCGAGATCGGCACGCCCCCGAACGGCGTGGCGCTGCTTGGTCGACGCACGCGCGCTCCGGTGGTCTTCACCCAATCGTGGACCGCGTAGAGCGAGCCGGAGTCGAGGCGAGTATGGTGGTCGCTGTCCCCTCCGCCCAGGGCGTTGATGCCCACGACGACCAGCTCGCTAGAGCTCTGGCGATAGAGCGGGCCGCCGGAATCTCCGGGGCACAGGGCAGCGCCGCCCGGCGTAGCTTCGAGCCGCTCGGTGCGAACGAACGACTGCAACCACGAGTGATCCGGGGGCGATGTCGTCGGAACCGTGACTTCCTGCAGCTTGAACTTGGCCACGTTGCTGGCGCCGTCGCAGCCGTAGCCAGTCTTCACGACTTGGTCGCCGACCAAGACCGTCTCGGTATCCACGACCGCGATCGAGATCTCGGGCGTGTCTTCCAGAATGCGAACGACAGCGGCATCAGGAAATGGCGGCGAAACGGGGCCCGTCTCGTAGTAGTGCGGCGAGACGACGCTCGTGTTCGTGACCGTAACCGGGCGCGGGTGCAAACCGCGGTTGTCGTCGGTGATCTGGATCTCACCACCGGGTTGAAACTGCTGCTTCATGTCGAGCTGTGGTTCGAAGCCGTTGAAGAGGAGCACGCAATGCGACGCCGTCAGGAAGTGGTGGCTACCCACCTTCGTGGCCGTGCACGTGCCATTGATGTAGATCGTCGAAGGGTACTCGGCCTCTGTCGCCAAGCGCCCGCCGATCAGCTGCGCGGCGTGCTCACCCGATACCTCGCCGGCTTCGGGGACGCCGGCGCCGCAGGCCGAGACCAACAACAGCGCCGATATTCCCTGCAACTCCAGAATTCGCATGCCGAGCCCTTTCAGGTGTGCGCGGAGTGCGCGCGAACGAACTGTTAGTCCGAGCGCGCCTACCCGCCAGGTGTAAGTGACGGCGTCTCGAACTCGTCACTCGAGCGTCCCCGGCAGAAGGACTTCGTCACGCAGTCAACCCCTGTGGTCACGCCAGTTACTGGGACAGCGAGCGCCGGAGCGACGGCAAAGCCAGCGCGACCGGCGCCCAACGTGGCGGTTGTCAGCGGTCGAAACGCTTGGCGTAGAGATCCTTCCTTCTAAGACTCACATGTCTTGTTGGGCGGGGGGGCCTCGCGGCCCCGCTAGGGTCCTTGAGAGCCGTCTTCCGTGACAGATGAGTCAAGTTTTGCTGAGCTGTCGAGCTCGAGCAGGTTTTCCGCCGGGTCTCGCGACTATCGCGGGCTAAACCGCAGCGCGCGCCGGCCTCGCCGGTTTGTTCTCGTGGGTGGCTGCTGCTCTCGCCGATCGTGATCTTTTCTTCCAAGACCTACATGCCTTGTCGAGCTGGGCCCCTGCCCCAGCTAGATCTCCGCGAGTTGCTTCAGCTTCTCTTTCACTTCGCGCAGCACCGAGCTGGGTAAGTGTCCAAGCAGTCTCTTCAGGCGACGGTTGTCGATCGTCCGGCTCTGATCGATCATCACTTCACAGCTTCGAGTATTTCCAGCGATGCCACGCGGCAGCTCGACGCGAAGTATATTCTCACCGACGAGCTTGGTGGTGCAGGGCAGCACCCAGGTCGAGGGATGCCCTGTCGCGTTCAACAGATCCGTCTGAATCACGACAACGGGGCGGAGCTTACCCGGTTCAGTACCGAAACGCGGAGCAAGATCGGCCCAATACAAGCCCCCATGAACGACGTTCCGTCTAGTCATCGTCAGGTTCTTCGGACCTCGGGTATTCGAGCTCGAGGCCTTCGCTACTGAGTCCGTCGAGCTCCTCGATCTCTTCGAGAGTCGACTCTCTCACCTGCTTGGATGCCTCGGTGTAGCGGGCGCGAAGAGCTTCGCGGTCGACCGAATCGCGCAGCAGGTAGAGCCCCCGCCGCACCACATCGACCTTCGATTTCGCGCGCAGGCGCTTCCGCAGGCCCTCCACCAAGGCCAACTCCGCCGGCGGAAGCGTGATGCTCGACTTGGTATTGGATTTCATACCTTTAACATACCTCACCCGAGGCGTGGATCAAGCCCGGAAGGTGACGAGCCAACCCAGCCCAGTTTGCACCTGAGCATATTGGAATTTATGCTTCGGCATGTGCGCACCTCCGTTGACATCCCCGACCTGCTTCTGCGCCGAGCAAAGAATTTCGCACGCGAGCACGGCCTCACGTTGCGGCAGCTTCTGGTCAACAGCCTTCATGCGACGCTCAAAAGGTCGACACCAACGGCCAAACACCGCATGAGAGACTGCTCGTTCGGTGAGGACGGGCTGGTGAGCAGCCTTGCATGGTCGGACACTGAGCGCATCGACGAGCTCGGCTATGGCATATGATCCAGGAACGCCACCGGGTTCGAAGCTAGCTCGAGGGGCTGCCGCGGCGCGGCCAGACTTGCAGAAAGCTGCCATAGCGAAGCCAGGTCTCAGCGCGCGGAACGCGTAGGCTGGCCTTGACTAGTCTTGAGTTGGCAAGAACACCCAACTCGAGACTAGTCATCTCAATCTTGCGCGCCGTCGCGCGGGATGCCGAAGCGTTCGAGCCAGCGGTAAATTTGTCGCCGATCCTTGCCGAAATGCTTGGCCGTGCCGCGGATACTGCAGCCGCAAGCTTCGAAGGCAGCCAGGAATTCTTCGCGCGAGGGCGCCGGGCTGGGCGAAGCCTGCGGGGGGGCGCGGGAGGACGTCGAGCCGTAGGGCGGCAGTGTTTCTGCGCTTGGGGCTTCGGAGCGCGAACGTAGCTCTGGCAGGGCCTCGAGCAGCGCGGTGACGCCGACGTTGCCCGGGTGGCTGGCCAGGCGGTGAACGAGTCGATGAAGGCCGCGCAAATTGTCGCGCCAGGTGTGGAGCAAGATGCGCTCGACGGCGTCGGGCGCGAACGTCAGCGCGACGGCCGCGCCGCGCGTCTGGCCGTAGCTTTCGGACAGCAGTGCGAGTAAGCCCAGCAAGTCTTTGCCGGCGTTCGCGCAGGGCTGGCAACCGAAGCTCATGGAATGACAGCCGCGCATACAGATCGCGCCGGAACGAGCCTTGCTCGACGAGCGCCGGCAAATCTCGGTTGGTGGCCGCGACCACGCGCGTATCGATGCGCTCGGTCTCGACGCTGCCGACGCGCCGCACCTCGCCTTCTTGGAGGACCCGCAGCAGCTTGGGCTGCAGCTCGAGACCGAGCTCGCCGATTTCGTCGAGGAACAACGTGCCGCCGTGGGCGGCCGCGAATAGACCGGGCTTGGCGGCGCTCGCGCCCGTGAAAGCGCCTCTCTCGTGCCCGAACAGCTGGCTTTCGATCAATTGCGGCGAGAGCTCGGCGCAATTGAGCGTGATGTATTGGCCCAAGCGACCGCTACGCCGATGCACCTCGTGCGCCAGTCGTTCTTTGCCGGTACCGGTTTCACCGATGATCAGCAGCGCGGCGCTGTCGCTCGCCGCCTCGTCCAACTTGACGCGCACCGGATCGAGACGAGGACTGGCGCCCGGCAGCACTTCGTCCTGCGCGAATTGTCGCTGGCAGCACACATCGACGACTGCGTGCACGTCGCCCAGGCGCACCACGGTTTGCGGCTGAAGCGGCGCGGGCAGCTCGGACCGCGCACCGTTGACCTTCGTGCCGTTGCGGCTCTGCAGATCTTCGAGCAGCAGCGCGCCGCCCATGCCGAGACGCACGGCTGCGTGCTGGCGTGAGATGGTCGCGTGCGGAATGGCCGCCATTTTCGGCTCCGGCGCGCGCCCGAACACCAGATCGGGGCCGAGCGGAAAGCGCAGCCCTGCCACTTCCGGCGGGTGCACGACCAAAAGCTCGAGCACCGGCTCCGTTCCTATCGAAACCGGCGCGTTCGGATGCGTGGACTGGAACCAGGGGCCTTCGGCCGGCACGGGCGGCACGGGCGGCACGCTAGATCGATTGCCCGAACGCCGCCAGCGCGCACTCCCATGTTCTGGCGAGTGCCGCGCTTGCGCAGGTCGACCGAGTTAGCTAACCTTAGTCCATGCGTCGAGTCAACGTCCACGAGGCCAAGAGCCAGCTTTCCAAGTTGCTCGAACGAGTCGAGGCGGGCGAGCGCGTGGTGATCGCTCGGGCAGACGAGCCCGTGGCCATGCTGATTCCCTACAAGAGCGCCGTGCGGCGTCGACGCCTGGGACTATTTCCTGGGCAGGCCAAGCTGCACGCCGACTTCGACGAGCTGCCGGAAGACATCGCCGCGGCCTTTGGTGCCACTGTTCCGTGAAACTTCTGCTCGATACCCACGTCGTACTTTGGGCCGCAACGAACCCCGCCCTGCTCTCGGCCGAAGCGCGTGACGCCATCGAGGACGGAGAGAACGAGGTCTTCGTCAGCGTCGTCACTGGTTGGGAGATCGCGATCAAGCAGTCTCTCGGAAAGCTCGAGTTGCCGGAATCGGCGGAACGCTGGCTACCGGAGGTGCTCAGACGGTCCGGCTTCGAGGTGGCTCAGGTAGAGCTAGGTTCGGCGCTCCGCGTCCGAGCTTTGCCGTGGCATCATCGCGACCCTTTCGATCGTCTCCTCATCGCTCAAGCCCTCGAGGGCAGCTTCACGGTCGCTACGCGCGACGACGTCTTCGCAACCTACGGCGCCGCCGTCGTGCGCGCCTGAGCCGGCACGGCGCTCCCACACGACGTCATCCGGGAATGATTGATGGGCCATTGCTTTTCGTTCTTTCGTTCGGGCGGCACGCTAGATCGATTGCCCGAACGTGCTGTAAGTGCCTGATACATTTTCAGATGGTCGGTATCGCGTTGCGGCGTCAGATTAGCAGCGCCCTCGAGCCCACGTCGCAAGGTGCGTGCCGCGCGAGGCAGCGGGTGGCTTGGCCTGCGTGGTGTGACGTTGCCTCGACGATTGGGCCAGGTTTGCGCGTGCGGCTTGGAGGTCGGGCGGCTGGCGCGCGATTGCTGTCCCCGGGGACGCGTCCCCGGGGGACAGGAAGGGAGACTAGGAGACGGCCACGTCATCTGACGTCACGGTCGTGCACTGCGAGGGTTGCAACGTTGTTGCAGTGAGCAGCGAGGTCGGAGCGTATCGTGCGCGCGCGCTTCACTCGTCGGGGTGGAGCGAAACCCGAGGTTCTCCCATGCTGCACACGACGCGCTCGCTCGCTACGCGACCCCTGACTACGGTTTCTGCTCTCGCCTTGCTCTGGTTGGCGTCGTGCGGCGACGCAGCCGCGCCTGTCAGCCAGCCAGGCTCGAGCGGCCCTGCTGACGGGCCGAGCGGTACCCTCACGCTGGCGCTCAGCGCGGCGGCGGACATCACCGGGTTCTCGATCGAGGTGAAGGACCGCGCAGGGGGCGTGGTGTTTTCGGAGGTCCTCAGCGCCGGCGCCGATGCAGCGGTGCAGAAGCTCGTCAGCCTGGCTCCCGGTACCTACCGGGTCACGTCCACACCCATGCTCTCACCGACCGAGCCGGCAGCGGCGTGCAAGCCGGCCACCCGCAGCGTATCGATCAAGAGCGGCAAAACCAGTCAGGTCAGCCTGCTTTCCAGGTGCCAGTCCGGCGACCTCGGAGCTCTTGGAATCGAAGCCGGCGCCAATTTCGTGCCCGAGCTCACGTCGGTCGAGGTCGATCCGGGGACGCAGCTTTCGGCCTGTCAGCCCGTGACGGTGGCGTTTTCGGCGATCGACGCCGACGGCGGTCCCTTGAGCTGTGACGCCAGCCTCGACGCGGCCGAGCCGGTGACGCTGGAGGCCGTGCCGGGCGCAGAACCCGGCAGCGTGGACTGCTCGGTGCAGCTCGAGCCGGCCGCGGGCGACCACGTGCTCTTGGTTCGCGCTTGTGACGAGCTGGACTGTGACAGTCTGGAGATTCCGTTGCACGTGGCGGCCGGCAGCTGCTCTGCGACGTGCGACGATGGAAATCCGTGCACCGAGGACCAGGCCGATGCACAGGGCTTCTGTTCGAGCACCCCGATTCCCGACGGCAGTCTGTGCGCGGGCGGCAACCTGAAGGTCAAGGTGCTCGGTTTCAACGACTTCCATGGCCAGCTCGAGAAGGGGCGCGTCGTCGCGGGCCGGCCCGTCGGCGGTGCTGCGGTGCTGGCCGCTTACCTGAAGGCGGCTCAAAGCGGCATCGAGGATCAAACCTTCATCGTCCACGCCGGCGACCACGTGGGCGCGTCGCCCCCGGCTTCGGCGCTGCTGCAGGACGAACCGTCGATTCAGTTCTTGAACATGCTCGCCAACGACGCCTGCACGGCCGAAGATCGGCTCAATCCGGCCTGCAACCTCGTCGGCACCGTGGGCAATCACGAATTCGACGAGGGCATGGTCGAGCTGTTGCGCCTGCTTTCGGGCGGGAACTTCAGTAGCGGCCCGTTCCTGGAGGATCCCTATCCGGGCGCCCGCTTCCCGTACGTCTCGGCCAACGTGATCGAACGCGCCACCGGCCAGCCACTCCTGCGCCCGTTCGTGGTCAAGCAGACGCATGGTGTGAAGCTGGGCTTCATCGGCGCGGTGCTGGAGCAGACGCCGACCATCGTCACGCCCACCGGCGTCGCCGGCCTGGATTTCATCGACGAGGCCGACGCCATCAACACCCAGGCGCAGGCACTCAAGGAGCTCGGGGTACGAGCCCAGATCGTCACCATCCATCAGGGCGGCTTCCAGACCAACTACGTCGGACCCACACGCCCGGCCAGTATGCTGACGGGTGGGCCCGAGATCCAGGACATCGTGAGCCGGCTCGACGACGAGATCGACGTGGTCATCTCGGGCCATACGCACGCCTTCACCAACGCGTTCATCCCGAACGCCAACGGCACGCCGATCCTGGTGGTTCAGGCGTTCTCGGCCGGTACGGCCTACGACGACGTCGATCTGCAGATCGATCCGCTGAGCGGCGACGTGGTCGCCAAGACCGCCCAGGTCGTGACCACCTTCAGCGATGTCGCGCCCGGCTTGACTCCCGACGCAGCCATCGCGGCCGTGGTCCAGGCCGCGTCGGATCGCGTGGCGCCGCTGGTCAACCAGGTGTTCGGCGTCGCCAGCAGCGCGCTCACCCGCGCTCAGAACGTCGCCGGCGAATCGCAGATGGGCGATCTCATTGCCGACGCGCAGCTCGCCGCGCAAAACAGCCAGTTCGTGTTCATGAACCCGGGCGGTATCCGTGCGGACCTGAACGCCGGCGACATCACCTTCGGCGAGCTCTTCACGATTCAGCCCTTCGGCAACACGCTGGTGCAGATGAACATGACCGGCACGCAGATCAAGGCGGTGCTCGAGCAGCAGTGGCAGATGGCCTCACCGCGCATCCTCCAGATCGCTGGCTTCAGCTACACCTGGAACCCGGCGGCGCCCGTCGGCAGCCGCGTGGTCGAGATCCGGCTCGGCGGCATGCCCATCGATCCGAGTGCGACCTACACCGTGACCACCAACAACTTCCTGGCGACCGGTGGCGATGGCTTTACCACCTTCACGGCCGGCACTAACCAGATCGGCGGACCGATCGACCTGGATGCGTTGATCGAATACGTCACCGATACTGGCACCATCGGCATTCCGGTGGGTGGTCGCATCCTCACGCTCTGAGACGAGCTCGGCGGCGCCACCAAAGTGTTGGCAGGTTGTTACTCAACTTCGCCAGCGTTGACACGAGATGCTGGCAGTATCGGCGCCCGTCGTCGTTGGCCCCAACCCCCACGAGGGAGAACGTGTCATGCGCAAAGGCTTCGATGTATTGGCGGAGTGTCGCGACTCGAGTTTCCGGCGTAACCAAGGCACTTTGCGGCGCCGGCTTCGCACGGTGCTAGCTGTTTCTGGTCTAGCCAGCGCCGCCGCGTGCAGCGCGTACGATCCCGATGGGACCGGTGAAACCGAGGACCTCGGTGAGGTCGAGCAGTCGCTGCTTGGCGCACCAGTGACGGTCTCGTTTCAGCAGGGCGCGCTGCCGACCAGCTCGTACGCGGGCAATACGGATGCTTCGATCAAGCAGGCCAACGCGACCACCAACTTCGGTGCTGCGACGACGCTCGAGGCCGATGGCGATGACGGGGCCGGGGTGGACAAGTCGGCCCTGCTGCGCTGGACGCTCAGTGGTATTCCAAGTGGAAGCATCGTTCAGTCGGCCAGCATCACGCTGCAGATCGTCAATGAGAGCAACAACACCTACAACCTGCATGAGCTGAGGCGCCCGTGGAATGAGTCGCAGGTGACGTGGCAAAACGCCGCGACCGGCACGGCATGGGCCACTGCAGGCGCGCTGGGTGCCACCGATCGCGGCGCGGTCGTGGGCAGCGTGACGGGCGCCGTGGGCAGCAGGACCATCAACCTCAACAGCACCGGCGTGGCGCTCGTCCAATCCTGGGTGAATGGCGGAGCGAACAACGGCGTCATCATCGCCAACGCCACGAACGCCAACGGCGTCGACTTCGCCTCGAGCGAGCATGCCACGGTGGCGCAGCGCCCGAAGCTGAACATCACGTACCTGCCGCCGAACTCCCTGTCCACGGGCCTCGACTTCGACGGGGTCAACGACTACGCGACGATGGGCACGGCACCGAGCCTCGGTCTCGCGCAATTCACCGCCGAGGCCTGGATCAAGCGCACCGGCAGCGGTCAGTCGAGCGGCTCAGGCTCCGGCGGCGTGACGATGATCCCGCTCATCGCCAAGGGCCGCGGCGAGTCGGATGGCGGCACCCAAGATTGCAACTACTTCTTCGGCATCCGCGCCGTGGACGGCGTGCTGGCAGCCGATTTCGAAGACATGGCGACAGGGGGCAACCACCCCGTCATCGGCTCGACCGTCGTGACGTCGAACGTCTGGCACCACGTGGCGGTGAGCTACGACGGCAGCACCTGGCGGCTCTACCTCGACGGCGCGCCCGACGCGACCGCGGCCGCCAATGCGACGCCGCGCCACGACAGCATTCAGCACTTCGGCGTCGGCACCGCCCTGAATTCGACGGGCGTAGCGGCCGGCTTCTTCGATGGCACGATCGACGAGGTGCGAGTCTGGAATCACGCGCGTTCACTCAACCAGCTCCAGAGCGGCATGACGGCGCCGATCGTGCAGGCCAGCGGACTGGTCGGGCGCTGGGGGCTCGATGAGGGCGGCGGAGCGGTGGCCGGCAACAGCGCGGGTACCACGAACGGCACCATCAACGGCGCGGTGTTCGTGACTCCAGGGGCGCCGTTCGAGGTGACGGACCCGCCGGTGCCGACCCTGCTGGCACCCAGCGCTGGCGCCACCAATGTGGCCCGACCGCCGGCACTGAGTGCCCGCGTCGCAGACCCCGACTCGTCGACCCACACCGTGCGCTTCTTCGGCCGACCCCAAGCGACGGCCGCGGCGGACTTCACGGTGGTGGTCCTACCCGACACGCAGTTTTACTCCGAGAGCTTCCCCGCGACCTACTCGGCGCAGACGCAATGGATCATGGACAACCGCGACGCGCTCAACATCGAGTACGTGGCGCACGTCGGTGACATCGTGAACGTCGCCACCCAGCTCTACCAGTGGGACAATGCCGACGCCGCCATGAGCCTGCTCGAGACGCCCGTGGCCGGTTTCCCCCACGGCATGCCGTACTGCCCGTCGGTCGGTAACCACGACATCGCGTCCGGCGGCAACACGACGAATTTCAACACCTACTTCGGCGTTTCTCGGTTTCAGGGTAGGAGCTACTACGGGGGGCACTTCGGATCCGACAACGACAATCACGTCAACCTATTCAGCGCCGGCGGCATGGACTTCATCGTCATCTCGCTCGAGTACGACTCCACGCCCGATCAGCCAGTGCTCGACTGGGCAGACTCGGTGCTCAAGGCCAATCCGAACCGCCGCGCCATCGTGGCCACGCACTACGGCGTCGGCACCGGCAACCCCGCCGCCTTCGGCACTCAGGGTCAAGCCATTTACGACAACCTGAAGGACAATCCGAATCTGTTCCTGATCGTGTGCGGCCACATCTGCGGCGAGGGACAACGCGCCGACGTCTTCGAAGGTCGGACCGTGCGCACGATCTTGACCGACTATCAATGCCGCACTAGCGGTGGCAATGGCTGGCTCCGGACCATGCAATTCTCGCCAGCCAACGACACCATCACCTTCAGGACCTACTCGCCGACACTCAACCAATCCGAAACGGATGCGGACAGCCAGTTCACCCTGCCGTACGACATGCCGGGAGTCGCGCCTGGGGCCTACGTGCAGGTCGGCTCGGTGAGCGCGGTGCCGGTCGGCAACACCGCCAGCGTCACCTGGAACGGCCTGGCGGCGTCGACGGCCTACGAGTGGTACGCGGACGCCTCCGACGGGCAGCACACGATCGCCACTGCAGCCCGCACGTTCACGACGGCGCCTTGATGCGCATTCTGCTGGTCCTCGGGGCGCTGCTGCTGGCGGCGCCCGCCGCCGCTCATCAGGAGACCGTCGCTTACTCGCGCATGGTCATCCGTGAGAGCGGCGACGTCGACTACGCCCTGAAAATACCGGTCGAAGATCTGGCTGAGACGGCGGGCAAGAGCGGCCACGCCCAGCTCAACGCGCCCGAGGTGCGCGCCGCTCAGGAGCTGTTTTTCCAGAAGTTTCAACCCCTCATCGGCATGAGCTCGGCCGGCGTGCCTTGCCCGGTCGAGCGCGCCGGCATCGAAGTGCCTGAGGACGAGCGGCTCTACGGCGAGATGCGCTTCGTGTTCCATTGCCCGCCCGGCGTGCCCGTCACGCTCGACTACCGCGTGTTCTTCGACGTCGATCCGGGGCACATGGGCATGCTCGAGGTCGAGACCCTGGGCGGAAAAGGGCGGGCCGAGCTGATCGTCGAGCGCCCGCGCTGGGAGGTCGACCCCTCCGCAGAGGGGCCGCCGCAGGTTCGACCCGTCGGGGCCGCGCCGCCGTCGGCGCGGAGCAAGTCTGCGCCCGCCGCCAGTTCGAGCGTCGCGCTCGAGCCCCAGAGGCGCGTCGAGCCCGACGGGGGCCCTCGGGAGCTGGAAGCCGCCGCCGCCAGCAAAGCGACCCGTGTCGAAAAACCCGCCAAGCGCAGGGCCAGCCGCGATTGGCTGCTGATCGCGTTCGTGGTTGCGTGCGCGATGGGGGGCTATTTCACGCTGCGAGCGACGCGGCGTCGCCCCGCCTCCGCCTCGTCAGGGAAAGCGGCGCTCAAGGAAGCTAACCCGAGGCAGTCTGCTGAATGAGCTCGACTCGGTCCGCAAGTCCGATAACTTGATCGACGTGAACTTCGAACCGACTTGTCCACACTAGGCCAAGACCGTCCGCGTCGGGCCTCACCTC
>DATEDZ010000056.1:0-39606 GCA_035281385.1 Polyangiaceae bacterium | reverse complement strand
CTACAAGTCTGTAATTTGGTAATCCTTGATCTTATACAGCAATGCGCGATGGCTTATCTCCAAGACCTCCGCAGCCCGGGTCCGGTTGCCTTTGGTTTTTTGGAGCGCGCGGCGGATCAGGATCTCTTCGATGATGCGCGTGGTCTTCTTGACCGACAGCTCGCCGCTAGCCAGTTGCACCTGCACCGGATCGCGGGCCTCGCGGATGCGCTCGGGTAAGTCGGCAGCCACGATCTGCTCACCTTCCGACAGCACCATCGCGCGCTCGATGGTATTCTCGAGCTCGCGCACGTTGCCCGGCCAGGCGTACTCGTAAAGCAAGCGGCGGGTCTCGGTGTCGAGCCCACGGATCGACGTGCCGAGGCGGGTGTTGTTCTTGGCAACGAAGTGGTCGATGAGCAGCGGGATATCGTCGCGTCGCTCTCGCAGCGGCGGGCAATGAATCGGTAGCACATTGAGCCGATAGAATAGGTCCTCGCGAAAGCGCCCGGCTTTTGTCTCATTGTGCAGATCGCGATGGGTCGCGGTAACGATGCGCACGTCGACTTGCAGATCGCGCGTCTCGCCAACCCGCCGAATCTTCTCGTCCTCCAGCACGCGCAGTAGCTTCACCTGCAGGCCTAGCGGCAGCTCGCCGATCTCGTCGAGAAACAAGGTCCCGGTATTGGCCTCTTCGAACAGGCCGCGCCGATCATGCACCGCGTCGGTGAAAGCGCCCTTCTTGTGCCCGAACAGCTCGCTCTCCAGCAGATTCTCTGGAATGGCGCCGCAGTTGACGGCGACGAACGGCCCACCGCGCCGCGTGCTGCGCCGATGGATGGCCCGCGCCACGAGCTCCTTGCCCACACCGCTCTCGCCGGTCACCAGCACCGTCGTCTTGTATTCGGCGATCTTGGTGATGGTCCGGAAGATCTCCTGCATGCGGGCGCTCTTGGCCAGGATGTCCTCGAAGCGATGCTCCTTGCGGATCTCGTCCCGCAGCGCGCGGTTCTCGCGCCGCAAGAGCTCCCGCTCCTCCGCCTTGCGCAGCGCCAGCACCACCTCGTCCGGCTTGAAGGGCTTCTGCACGTAGTCGTACGCCCCTGCTTTCATGGCATCGAGCGCCAGGTCCATGTTGCCGTAGGCGCTCATCACGATAACGGTCGCGTCGTTGCCTTTGGCCTTCAGGGTGGAAAGCAGGTCCAGTCCTCCCATTTTGGGCATGCGCACGTCGGTCAGGACGACGTCAGGGCCGAAGGAGTCCACCATACCCAGCGCCTCCTCGCCGCTAGCTGCGGTCTCCACCTCGTAGCCGTGCCGGCGCAGGAGCGTGCGCAGAACAACCCGCAGGTTTTCCTCGTCATCGACGACCAAGACTCGACGCACTGTGCAAAAAAGTTACCCCACAGCCGCCAACCCCGCAATGACTTCACGAAGTCCGCTGTCCCGCCTCGCGGGGGCCCTACCCCCGCGCCGGCCCCGAATGATGGGCTATACACGGGCCCATGCTCGCCGGTCTCGACCAGCTCTACAGCGCCCAAATTGGAAACCTGCGCCGCCGCCTGCGCGAGCAACGAGTGGCGGTGCTGACTCATGCGGCGGCGATCGATCGCCGCGGCCGGCACCTGCTCACGGTGCTCGAGGAGCTCGGCGCTTCACCTCAGGTCATCTTCACGCCGGAGCACGGGCTGTACGCCGACGCGCAAGCGGAAGAGCCGGTGCGCGATGCCGGTCGCGCCGAAGGGGAAGGCAGTAACGGCGGCCGCCGCATCATCAGCCTCTACGGCGACAGCAAAGCGCGCCTGTCGCCGACCACAGACGAGCTCGAAGGTATCGAGCTGTTCGTGATCGACTTGGTGGACGTCGGCAGTCGCTACTACACTTACGTGTGGAGCGCGCTGCTCGCTGCGCGCGCCGCCGCAGCCAAGGGTATCCACACCGTGGTGCTGGATCGCCCGAATCCGATATCGGGCGACCCAGCAACGCTGGAAGGCGCTCCGCAGCACGAAGGCTTCCTTTCGTTCGTAGGCCTCGAACCACTGCCGATCCGTCATGCGCTCACGCTGGGCGAGATTGTGGCTCAGTTCTTCGAGCGCGACGGCCAGGCGCTCGGACCAGATGGCGCGCTGTCGGTGGCGCGCGTCCTGGGTTGGGAGCGGCACCGCACCGCGGAAGCCTGGGGTCGCCCCTTCGTCATGCCGTCGCCCAACATGCCCACGCTCGAGACAGCGCTGGTCTATCCGGGCGGCTGCCTGCTCGAGGGCACGAACTTGTCGGAAGGACGCGGCACGACCGCTCCGTTTCAGATCGCTGGCGCGCCCTTTCTGGATGGGCAAGCGCTGGCGCAGGCCCTGGCCGAAGCCGGTACGCCCGGCGTCCAGGTCAGGCCCGTCACCTTCAAGCCCACGTTCGAGAAGCACGCCGGTCAGCGCTGCAGCGGCGTGATGCTCCACGTGACGAGCCCCGCGCTATTTCGCCCTGTCGCCACGTACCTAACCTTGATCACTTTGGCGCGGGCGCAGGCGCCCGAGGCGTTCGCGTTCCGCACCACGCCGTACGAGTTCGAAGCCACCATCCCCGCCTTCGATCTGCTCACCGGATCGGCCGAGGCGCGCTCCGCCATCGCCGGCGGCGCCTCCGCGGAGGACGTGGTCGCCACCACCGCCCCCGTCGACGCAACCCTGCGCGAAACCGTGCTAGCCGCCGAAGCCCGCCTGGACCGCGCCGCGATTTGAGCTGCCGTTCAACCAGCACTTGACCGGTGAATGCGCTCAACCGCGCATGGCCTGCTCGATCTCGTCGATGGCCTTGGGCACGCCGTGGCTCAGGACTTCGCGGCCGCCTTCGGTGACCAGCACGTCGTCTTCGATGCGGATGCCGCGCACGTCGGAAAAACGTGCGAGCTCGTTACGGTCGAGCGCGCTCTCGAGCTCGCCCACCTCCTCCGGCCGTTCCAGGATGCGGCGAATCTGATAGAAGCCGGGCTCGATCGTCACGCACATGCCGGGGCTCAGGTCGCGATCGAGACGCAGGTAGCGGTCGCCGGGCGTGCGGCTGCGGCTGCGACCGGCTGCGTAGCCCGCGCGATCCCCGAGGTCCTCCATGTCGTGAACGTCGATGCCCAGCAGATGACCTACGCCGTGCGGAAAGAACAGTGCCGCGGCGCCGCGCGCGTAGAGATCCGCGGCATCGCCGCGCAGAATTCCGAGCGCACGCAATCCTTCCACCAGCGTGAGCCCGGCGCGCCGGTGTACGTCCAGGTAGCGCACGCCGGGCGCGACCGCCGCGATGGCTGCGAGCTGTGAAGCCAGCACGATCTCGTAAATGGCGCGCTGAGTCGCCGAAAAGCGGCCGGCGGTAGGCCAGACACGTGTGACATCGCCGGCAAAGCCCTCACGCGTCTCAGCGCCAACGTCCGCCAGCAGCAAATCTGCGGCGCCGAGCTCGCCGTCGTGGCGTTCGTTGTGCAGCACCTCGCCATGCACCGTGACGATCGAGCCGTAAGCGGGGCTGCAACCAGCCGCGGTGATCTCGGCTTCCATCGCCGAGCGCACCGCCGCCTCGCGCAGACCGGGCCGCGTGGCAGCCATGCCTGCGCGGTGCGCGCGCTCGGTCACGACGGCAGCCTCGAGCAGCTGGTCGATCGCCGCCGCGTCGTGCTGCAGCCGTAGCTCGATCATGGCCTCGGCTAGCTCCGCGTCCGCACCCTTGAGCTCCGGGCCCCCACCAGGCTCCACGTCCCGGTCGAGCAGCTCCGACTGCCACAGCGCGGTCTCCAGGTCCTGGGCCGGCAGTGTCGAAAGCTCGGGCGAGCCGCGCAGCTCGTCGATGGGTCGCACTTCGATTTCGAGCTCCTGCGCCAGATCGGCCAACGAAGGCATCGGCCCGGTCCATAGCTCCGCCTCGGGATCAGCCGGCAGCGCGTAGAGTGTGGAAGCGCTCGGCGTGACCAGCAGCGCCGCGCCTTCGATCGAACGCCCGACCAAGTAGAGGAAGTGACTCTCGGCGCGAAACGGGAAGCGATTGTGTTGAAAATTCCGCGGCCGAGATTGGCCTGCCACGAGCAGCACCGGGCCCGAAAGCCGGCCGGCGAGGCGGGCGCGTCGCTCCACGAAGGCTCGGGCTGTAGAGGCTTTCGTCCACATCGGAATTGCCATCGATCCGGCCGCGTTCGCCATTCGTACAAGTAGCAGCCCGCCGCCGTGAAAGTGGCGGATGGCGAAGCGTAGCAGGTAAACTCCCCTCCCCTGAAACCGGGCGGGACCCTCTGGCATACAGCGGCCTGCTCGGAACCTCAGCGTGTGCTCGGCGGGAATGCTGCCCAACGCACAATCAACCCCAGAAAAAACAAGTAAGAGGAGTGGCAATGGCTTTTAGTCTTTCCAAATCGATCGTGTCTGCGGCATCCGCTGGCCTGATGGTGGGCGCCCTGGCCGCCTGCGGTGGCAGCACCCCGGCCCCCGAGGCTCCCGCTGCTGAAGCACCGGCTGCCGAGGCCCCGGCCGCCGACGCTGCCGCTCCGGGCGCTGACGCCGCCGCACCCGCCGCTGACGCGGCTGGTGCCAAGGAGTGCTGCAAGGGCAAGAACGAGTGCAAGGGCAAGGGCGGCTGCAAGACCGACACCAACGGCTGCGCCAGCAAGAACGAGTGCAAGGGCAAGGGCGGTTGCAACGCCCACTGTCCGAAGTGAAGCGCTCGCTTTGAACCGAACGGCCCGCGTCGCTCGACGTCGGGCCGTTCGCTTTTGTCGCTGGGGCAGGGGGCCGGCGCCCGTCTCGGTGGAATGCCAGGGTCGGACGACACAACAGCCCGCCTGCTTGACACATCAAACTGGCACCAAGAACATGACCCGTCCGCTACCGAAAGATGCAATCTAGCTGGTGGCAATGTCGATGAAGATGCAGGTTGATCTCGGCGTCGGCGTCGGTTTACGCGTGCCGCATTACGCGGCCGTGCTGCGTGATCGACCGCAGGTCGACTTCTTCGAGGTCATCAGCGAAAACTTCATGGTAGGCGGCGGTAAGCCGCTCTATCACCTGGGGCGCGTGCTCGAGCACTACCGGGTGGTGCAGCACGGCGTCTCACTGGGTATCGCCGGGCCCAGCGAGCCGGATCGCGAGTACCTCAGCGGGCTGAAGCGGCTGATCCGGCGCACTCGAAGCCCGTGGGTCAGCGACCATTTCTGTTGGTGCGGCGCGGGCGGCGCACACCTGCATGACCTCTTGCCCATCCCTTACACACCCGAGGCGGTCAGGCGCACGGTCGAGCGGGCACGTATGATCCAGGATTTTCTGGAGGTGCCGTTCGCGCTCGAGAACACCTCGAGCTACCTGACTTACCGCTCGAGCACGCTGAGTGAATGGGAGTTCATCAGCGAAGTCGCGGAGCGGGCCGATATCGGTCTGCTATTCGACGTGAACAACGTCTACGTGTCGGCCTACAACCACGACTTCGACGCTCAGACCTTCGTGCGAGATGTCCCGCACCAGCGCATCTTTCAGATCCATCTGGCGGGCCACACGAACCTGGGCAAGTACATCATCGATACGCACCGCGGCGCGGTCAGCGAACCGGTGCTCGACCTCTATCGTCAGACCATCGCGCTCACCGGCCCTGTCTCCACACTCATCGAATGGGACGACGAGATCCCGGACCTTCCCGTCCTCTTGGCCGAGGCCGAGCGAGCGCGTCAGGTCCGCAGCGAAGGGCTGGCGCTGCATGAGGGGCGGGTCAAAAGCAAGTCGGCAGTTCCTCGCCAGCCGAGCGCCTTAGCAGACCCAGAGCCCGTGGCGGCCTGGAGGCAGGGCGGACCGCGCGAATCGGCGGCAGACGAGGTCATCGGATGACGAGCCAGCTCAGCGAGCTGCAGGAGCAGCTGGCCAGGGCCCTGCGTCATGACCGCTCACTCGATAGCGACGCCGCTTGGGCCCGCTTTGCCGACCAGCACATCTCGGGCAACGACCGCCTGTCGCCGGTCGAGCAGCTGGAGATCTACCGGGAGCAGTTCTGGTGGCGCCATACCGGCTCATTGATCGAAGATTTTCCGGGCCTCGGCGGCATCCTGGGTCAGAAGGACTGGGAGCGCCTGTGCCAGCAATACCTGCGTGAAGTAACGCCCGACAGCTACACATTGCGCGATTTGGGCCGGCGCCTGCCCGATGTGATTGGACAAGCCAGCTTCCTGCCTCACCAGGCCTTGTGCCTGGATATGGCCCACTTGGAGCTGGCATATATCGAAGCGTTCGATGCGCCCGACTCGGCGCCGCTCGATCCCCAGCGACTGGCAGCTATCGGCGAGCAGGATCTGCCGGGCGCGCGCTTGATCCTGGCGCCCTGCGTGAGACTGCTCGAGCTCACGTATCCGGTAGCCGACCTGCGTCGCGCGCTACGCGCTGCCGGCGAGCAGCCGGTGGCAATCCCGGGTCCGGATCCGCGGCGACTTGCCGTCTATCGGCGTGATCTTCGGCTGTGGGACATGCCGTTGAGCCCGGCTGCATACGCCTTCATGAGCGCGCTCGCGGCAGGTGTTCCGCTCGGATCCGCCGCCGAAGCCGCAGCCACGACGCCCGAAGCCGAAGCCGAGCTTGCCGCGCAGATCGGAAGCCTGCTCCAGGAATGGACGACCAAAGGCCTGATCAGCGACGTACAGCTCGCTTGATTCGGCCATAAAACCTTGCGAAATGGCCCACATCTTGCTAGCGGCAAGGAGTGGGAGAGCTCTCAGCTCGGCTCGGATCCGTTCGGAGCAGGCGTAGCGCCGTGCTCATGGGTGTCGTGAATGTGACGCCGGATTCCTTCTATGCCGAAAGCCGCAGCAACGGGGCCGCCGCCGCGCAGCGTCGCATCGACCAACTTTGCGCCGAAGGCGCTGAGATTGCGGATATTGGTGGGGAGTCGTCACAACCGGGGGCGGCGCCGGTCACTGCAGACGAACAGATCGCGCGCATCGAGCCGGCGGTCGCGTACGCGGTCGGGAGCCGCTCGCTACTGGTCTCGGTGGATACGACCAGCGCCCGAGTGGCCGAGCGCATGCTTGCAATTGGTGCGGTGCTCGTGAACGACGTGTCATGCCTGACAGACGTCGACCTGGCGCGAGTGGTAGCGCGTTACGGAGCCGGGCTGATCCTGATGCACGCGCGCGGCACTTTGGGGTCGATGCAGGGCTTCTCAGAGTACCCAGACGACGCCTATGTGAATGTGGTGGCCGACGTCCGCCGTGAGTGGTGTGCTGCTCGGGACCGAGCCGTCGCGGCCGGCGTGCCCCGCGAAAACGTGTGGTTCGACCCCGGAATCGGCTTCGATAAGAACGCCCGGCAGTCCTTCGAGCTGCTGCGGCGCCTGGCAGAGCTCCGCGACCTGGGCGTACCCATCGTGGTGGGGGCCAGCCGCAAGTCGTTCATCCGCGCGGTCGACGACGTCGGGCCCGAGGACCGGCTGGGGGGCACCATCGCCGCCTGCCTGTGGTGCGCGGCCCAGGGCGCGAAGGTGCTTCGGGTCCACGACGTGCGCCCGGTGCGGCAAGCCCTGTCAGTCACCGAACAGCTGACGCCGCTCGGTACGGGAGCGCCGGCGCATGCTTGAGGTCGTCCGCGCCTACTGGGACAGCCGCACGCCCCTGCAGCTGGCCAAAGACGCGTTCGACGTCTTCCTAGTCTACTACCTGGCGTACCGCGCCCTTTTGGTGCTGCGCGGTACGCGCGCCATGCAGGTCGGGCTCGGCCTGGCGCTGGTGCTCTCGTTGTTCCTGGTCGCGCAGTGGCTGCGGCTGGTCACGGTGATCAGCGTGATGGGCACGCTGATCGCCAGCCTGCCGTTCATCATCGCGGTGGTGTTCCAGAACGACATCCGTCGAGCGCTGCAGCGCGTCGGGAGTCGAGCCTGGTTCGGCAGCCTCGTGCGCGCCCAAGAGACGAAAGTGATCGACGAGGTCGTGGAAGCCGCAACCGAGCTGGCTCGCCACCGCATCGGCGCGCTGATCACGTTCGAACAAGACGCCAATCTCGACGAGTTCGTAGGCGTTCACAAGGGGCACGCGCTAGACGCGCAAGTCACGCGGGAGCTACTCGTAGCGCTGTTCATTCCCGAGGGCATGAACAAGCTGCACGACGGCTCGGTGGTGATCCGCAATCTGCGCATCGCCAAGGCCGGTGTGTTCTTTCCGATGCCGGAAGGGCGCGTGGTCGATGACAGTTTCGGCTCACGACATCGCGCGGCCTTGGGCATCACCGAGGAGACCGACGCGGTGGTGGTGATCGTGAGTGAAGAGCGCGGCACCATCAGCTTCTGCTTCAACGGCAACATCGCCAGCAACCTCGACGGTCCCAAGCTACGCACCATGCTGGATGCGATTTTCAGCCCCAAGGTTCGCAAGAAGTCGCGCCGCAATCAGGCAGTTCGCGACACGGCGCCGCCCGAGTCCATTTCCAAAGCACCGCCCGAGCTCGAGGCCGCATCGATCAGCCGCGCCGAGCGCGACAGCCAGCCCGATTCCCTGCAGCCGCGCATCAGCCTGATCGCCGCCGAAACCGAGCCGACCTCCGGGCATCCCAAGAGCGATCCACCTCCCGCGCCGCTGCGCACGAGCGGCCCGCTGGTGACGCCGCCTGCTCCACCCGCCTCCGCACCGCTGCGCGCGGGGCCGCAAGTGAGCCCGGCCAAGCCGCTGCGCACGCCAGTCACCACCACCACCGAGCGCGAAAGCAGCGGGCCTTCCAGCGGGAGCGACCGCGACTCCCACGGGGAAGGCTGAGCATGCTGCGCGGCTTCTTGAGCAGCCTGCTCACGTTCCTGCGCGACTCCTTCACCGATAACATCGGGCTCAAGGCGCTGGCTATGTGTTTCGCGTTGGGCCTGTTTGCGTTCGTCCACGGGCAGGAGGAGGAACAGCAGCGCACCGTGCCAGTGGCGCTGGTCATGCGCCTGCCGCAGGGCTCGGCGCAGCGCGAGCTGATGACGCCGATTCCGGCCAGCATCCACGTCACGCTGCAGGGCAGCGCGCGCGCCATCGACGCGCTGATTCAAGACGGTATCCCGCCGGTCGAAATCGATCTGCGCGATGGTCGCCGCGAGTCGGTGGTGTTCGACGAGAGCATGTTCACCTTGCCGCCCGAGACCAAGATCACCATCATCGACCCCAGCAGCATCGAGCTCGACTGGGAGGACGTCGCAACCCGCCAGATCCCCATTCAGGCCGCGATCACCGGTCAGCCCGCGGACGGCTACGTGGTCAAGGGTGAGCCCGAGGTCGAGCCCAAGACCATCACGGTCAGCGGTCCGATCAGCGCCATCGAGGTGCTGCAGTTCGCTCGGCTCCAGGCCTTCGACGTGTCGGGCTTGAGTGAGGGTGTGCACCGGCGGCGTCTGGGCATCGACGCGCCGCCCGTCAGGGTGCGTTACCTGGGACCGCAGGCGGCCAACGTGGCCGTTGCGGTGGCGCGCCGAGTCAGCGAGGTGCGCTTCGAGAATCGACCGGTCGAAGTGGTCGGCATGCCGGGCGGCATCGCCACGCCGCGCACCGTGGACGTCGTGGTGGCCGGACCTCCGGAAATCGTGCGCGCCCTGCGGCCCGAGCAGATCGTGCCGGTGGCCGACCTGACCAAGGTGGAAGGCCTCGATCTGACGAAGCACGGCTCGAGAACAATCAAGGTCACCTTATCCCTTTCCCACGCCGAAGCCGAGCTCCAGCCGCCGTCTGTCAGCGTCAAGTGGTAGCTTAGATGCCCGGCGCGAGCCTGCTCACGCTCATCGACGACATTGCCAGCGTCCTGGACGATGTAGCCGTGCTCACCAAGCTGGCGACGAAGAAAACGGCGGGGGTACTCGGCGACGATCTCGCCCTGAACGCCCAACAAGTCGCGGGCGTGGCGGCTGATCGCGAGCTGCCCGTGGTGTGGGCGGTGGCGAAGGGCTCGCTAGTGAACAAGGCGATCTTGGTGCCTGCCGCGCTCGGCATCAGCGCCGCCATTCCATGGCTCATCACGCCGCTGCTCGTGGTTGGCGGAACCTTTCTCTGCTTCGAGGGCTGCGAAAAGGTCGCGCACAAGCTGCTGCACCCGCAAGAAGAGCGCGATGAGCACGCGCGGCACCTGGCCGCGGTTGCCGACGAAAACGTGGACTTGATCGCGTTCGAGCGAGACAAGGTAAAAGGCGCCATCCGCACTGATTTCGTGCTCTCGGCGGAAATCGTGGTGATCGCGCTGGGGACGGTGAAAGCTGCGCCGTTCTTCACCCGGCTCTCGGTACTGGCCGCGTTGTCCGCGCTGATGACAGTCGGCGTCTACGGCTTGGTCGCCGGCATCGTCAAGCTCGACGACGCCGGAAGGCACCTGACAGAGCGAGGAAAACAGGGCGGATCCGCGCTCGCTGCGACGCTCGGCGCCGGACTCTTGGGTGCCGCCCCCTGGCTGATGAAGGGCCTGGGCATCGCGGGCACGATCGCCATGTTCCTGGTCGGCGGCGGCATCTTGAGCCACGCCATCCCTACCATGCACGACGTGGTGCATCACTGGGCCGAGGGAGTCGGCGGGCTTGCAGTGGTCGGACCGGTCGCGGCCGCGCTGCTGCCCACGCTCGTGGACCTCCTCATCGGCCTCGTCGCCGGCGCCATCGTGCTTGCAGCGTGGAACACGGTGCAGCGGCTGCGCGGCAAGAGTGCGCACTGAGCTGGGGAACCACGTTCATAGGTATTCGGCGCTGGCGACTCAAAGCAGCGTGATGACGACGCGCGAACGTGCCTCCTGAAAGAACGACGCCATGGCGGAGCCCAAACGGCGACTGACGTACCAGCGCAACAGCAGCGGGCGGACGCGCACGAATGGCTCGTTTTGTAGCGCTGCCGGCGCGCTGCGCTGAATGGCCTCGAGCTCCGCGTCACTCGGCCGAAGCATGGGCGCCACCATGCGATCCAGGTACAGGCTGGCGCGGGCCTGGCGGCGCAATACTCTCAAAAGCTCCGCATTGCTGACGCCCTCGGCGCGCTGCGCGGACAGCAGGGCGTCCTCACCGCCGACGCGGTCGCTGAGCAGCTTGCGCGCCAGCTCGACCTGCCGCGACACCACGATCTCCGATGGCTCCGGCTCGATGCGCAAGCTGGCCAGTAGCACCTCCGAAATGTGGCGCTCCAGCGCCGCGCTGACGTGCCGCTCTCGGTAAGGCTCGGACTCGCTGGGGCGATCCCGATCCGCCAGAGCTTCGATACGCGCTTCGAACGCGAGCCGCCGCTCCGAAATGAAGCGTGGTCGCTCCACACCACCGGTCTCGGGCGCGTAGAAGCGCACGACCGTACGGTCGAGCAGCACCGGCTGAGCCTGCGCGGTCGCGGTCAACGACACGATCAGACAACTCAGGTTTGCCACGAGCTTCGAGACGACACGCATGCGAAGGCAGAGCTTAGGGCCCACGAATGGCTAAGTCGATCGGCCGCGATCATCGACCGACTTAGCCATTCGCGGGCCCTTAGCGTGCTGCTGGGCGCTTGCGCGACGACGGTGTCACTTCCTCGTCGGGCGCGGCCGCGACCGACGCAGGCGCAGGCGCAGGCTCGGCAGCGGGGGCCAGCTCGGGCAGCGGGGCCGACGACGCGGCTGGATCGCTCTCCGGACCCGCTTCCGGCGAATCGCCGCGCGGTGCGAAAGCCCGGGCCGCCCGCCGCGCCTTCACGAACTCGGCGAAGGCCGTCACCTTGTCCAGATCACGCGCACTGAGCGTTTCGACTAGGTCGTGGAGCTGCTTGCGCAGGCTGTCCACGCTGCGGCCGCGCCGGGCCGCGGCGTCCTGCGGCGACACCACTTCCTTTTCCTTGTCCTTGCCGTCGGGCGCTTCGGTCGGCCAAACCACTCGGGGAGCGGGTTTGAGGGCATGGGCGGCCAGCCAGGCCTCCATGAAAACGCGCAGACGTTCACTGCGAAAGGCGAACCAGCGTTCACGCTCGGAACCGTGGCTCATCAGCACGTCCTTGAAGCGCCGGAAAGCGCCCTTGCCGTCGATGGCCTGAGTCAAGAGGTCGGAGAGCGGCTTGTCCTCCACCATGGGGATGAAGCGCTCCATCCAGCGGTATTGCTCGCGAGAGCTAACGGGCTCGATGCGCATGTAGCTCGCGTCAGAGGCGATACGCTGATGCATCTCGGGATCCGCGATGCCGTCGACCACGCGCAGCACCTCACCGGTCGACAGGTGGAGGTAGCTGTGCACTTCCGGCGCGTTGTTTTCGAACGCGTCCTCCAGCGCTTCCCAGTCGATCGGGACGTCGCGCGGCGGCTGTCCCGCTCCAGCACCGCTCTTGTCCGAGTCCGACATCGCTTCCTGTTTCCTTTCGTCCGGCACGCTACGCTCGAGTCGAGCGAGCTCGACCTACGGCCTCATGCCAAGCCGCGAGCCGCGCAGCGCGCTGCACATCCATCATGCTGTCAGGGAACGACCTGTCCAGCTTGACGATTTTTGCCGCTTCACTCCCACTGGAATAGATACCAGCCCCCAGGCCGGCCAGCATGGCCGCGCCTCGGGCGGTGGATTCCAGATCCTGGGGCCGTTCCACGGTCATGCGCGACAGGCCCGCCTGAAGCTCGAGCAGGAGGTCATTTTCCACGGCCCCACCGTCCACCCGCAACCGCTCGATAGGCCGGCCTAGGTCATCCCGCATGGCAGCCACGACGTCGTTGACCGACAAGGCGATGGCTTCGAGCGTCGCTCGGGCAAGGTGGGCGCGGGTCGTTCCACGGGTGATGCCACTGATCAGGCCGCGGGCGTCGGCGTCCCAGTGTGGGGCGCCGAGCCCGGACAGCGCGGGCACGAAGTACACCCCACCGCTGTCAGAGACGCTGCGGGCAAGCTGCTCGATCTCCTTGGCCGAGCTGATCAGGCCGAGGCCGTCGCGCAACCACTGCACGGCAGCGCCCGCAATGAAGACGCTGCCCTCGAGCGCGTAGACGACCTCATGACCGGTGTGGAAGCCCAGCGTGGACAGGAGCCCGAAGCGGCTCGGCAGCGGCTTGTCACCCACGTTGACGAGCAGGAACGCGCCCGTGCCGTAGGTGCATTTGGCATCGCCCGTCGCCAAGCAACCCTGTCCGAAAAGAGCGGCGTGCTGGTCGCCGGCGAGCCCGGCGATCGGGATGCCATCGGGCAAACCGGGCACGTTCTTGGTGGAAGCCACGACGCCCGCGCTGGGCACGATGTTGGGTAAGACCGCGCTCGGCGCGCCGAGCAGCTCGCACATCTCCGGGCTCCAGCTGAGTTTCTGAAGATCCATGAACAGGGTGCGCGAGGCGTTGGTGGCGTCGGTGACGTGGGGGGCCGAAGCGCCGCCTCCTGCGAGCTGGTACACCAGGTAGGAGTCAACCGTACCGAACGCCAGCTCGCCGCGCTCGGCGCGCTTTCGTGCGCCGCTTACATGCTCGAGGAGCCAGCCCAGCTTCGTGCCGCTGAAGTACGGATCGAGCACGAGGCCCGTCACTTCTCGAACCCGTGCTTCATGGCCCGCTTGCTTGAGCCGCTGGCAGACCGGCGTGGTGCGACGATCCTGCCAGACGATGGCGCGATGAACCGGCTGTCCGGTGTCACGCTCCCAGAGCAGAGTCGTTTCACGCTGGTTCGTGATGCCGATGGCGGCTATCTCGTCACCGCGCGTGCCGGCAGCCGCCAGCGCTCCGGCAATCGCCGCCTCGACCGAGGTCCAGATCTCACCCACATCGTGCTCGACCCAGCCGGGTTGCGGGAAATGCTGGGGGAGCTCGCGTGTCGCGCGTCCGAGCGTCGCGCCCTCCCGCGACATCACTAGCGCGGTGGTCCCGGTTGTCCCCTGATCTATGGACAAAAGATGCTTTGCCACGGCTCGCCAGCGTAGCCTGCTCTGGGATGAGGCAGCCGGAAAATCCGGCGCCTGTATAGGTTGAGAACCGGTTTCCGTGGCAGATGAGCAAGTCTTTGCCGAGCCGTCGGCCTCGGGCAGGTTTTCAGCGGGGTCTCGCGACTGTCGCGGGCTGGCAAGCAACGCGCACCGGCCTCGCCGGTCTGGTCTCGTGGGTGGCTCCTACTCTCGCCGATCGTGATCTTTTCTTCCAAGACTCACATGCCTTGTCGGGCTGGGGCCCCTGCCCCAGCTAGGTCCTTGAGAACCGTCCTCCGTGACAAATGAGTCAAGTTTTGCTGAGCTGTCGGGTCCGAGCAGGTTTTCAGGTAGGCCATGCGACCCTTGCGACCTGACCTCAAACGTTCGCCGGCCTCGCCGGTTTTGGTTTCGTGGGTGGCTCCTACTCTCGCCGATCGTGATCTTTTCTTCCAAGACTCACATGCCTTGTCGGGCTGGGGCCCCTGCCCCAGCTAGATGCCCTTGTGCCGGGCTTTTGGCACAGCTACCCTGTCAGGCTGGTATGGCCCGAATCCTGCTCGTCTCCCCTGAAGGTCAACAGGTGGTCGAGCTCCGCGATCACAACTCGCTCGGGCGTCACCCATCCAATACCGTGCAGCTTCTCGACAAGATTGTGTCGAAGGAGCACTGCATCATCGAACGCCGACCGAACGGTTTCACGCTGCGGGACCTCGGCAGCCTGAACGGAACCTACGTCAATGGCGAACGGGTCGCGGGGGAACGCGACCTGCGTCACGGCGACGACATCGCGCTCGGTCAGACCCGCGCCCGCTACGACGATGGCAGTGGGCGACCGATGCCGTCACCCGGAGGCTACGCATCCGGGGGAACGCCCTTCCAGGCGCATCCGCCCCAATCCGGCTGGCAGCCTGCGGGTCCGGCCAGCATGGGGGCGCCCTCCACGGTGGGGGCACCGACCCCTTACGGCGTGGCCCAACCGCCTGTCACGCCGATTGGGGCGGTGAGCGGGCAGCAGCTGAGCCCGACACCGGCGGTCGGTTTCCAGCCGGTACCGCTGCAAGGCCAGCCGCCCGTCGCGGCCGCCGCCAACGTCGACATCAACGACAAGGCGCGCCAGATCGGCACGCAAATCGCGGCGACCCAAAAGGGCTTTTTGCCGTACGATAGCGTCTCCGGCAACACCCAGCAGCTAGCCGCCGACTACGAGCGCCTCAGGCTTTCTCACGAGCTTTCGCGGGAGATCGCGCTGGAGCGCGACCTGCCCAGCCTGCTCAACAAGATCCTGCTCACCATCTTCAAGTTCGTGCGCGCGGATCGTGGCGTGATCTTCCTCAAGGCTCCGGACGGCCAGCTCGTCCCGGGCGCCAGTCAGCGTCGCGACGGCACCAATCAGCCGATCCCGGTGTCGTCGACGATCATGAACCACGTGATCAAGGAGCGAGCGACGGTGCTGACGCACGACGCCGCCATGGATTTCGCGGCGTCCAAGGGCAAGAGCATGATCCTGAATCGGATCAGCTCCGCGATTGTGGCACCGTTGCTCCACAACGACGAGATTCTGGGCGTACTGTGGCTGGATAGCGAGACGCTGGCGCAGTTTCAGCCCAAGGACATGGAGATCGTCACCGCCATCGCCACGCAGGCGGCCATGTTCATCGAAATCAACATCTTGGGCCGCAAGGTCGAGGCGGAGATCGTCAATCGTGAGCGCTTCAGCCGCTTGCTATCGCCCAACGTCGCGCAGCGCGTGATGTCCGGTGAGCTGGAGGTCAAGAAGGGCGGGCAGTTGGTCGAAGAGTGCACCGTCTTCAACTCCGACATTCGCGGTTTCACGCGCATGAGTGACGGCGCCCATCCGGCCGGTATCGTCGAGATGCTCAACGACTACTTCGAGCTGATGGTCGAGGTGCTCTTCAAGCACGAAGGCACGCTCGACAAGTTCATGGGCGACGGCATCATGGCGCTTTGGGGCGCGCCGGTAGCGCACAAGGACGACGCCATGCGCAGCGTCGAGTGCGCGCTCGAGCAGATGGAAGTGCTCGGCAAGTTCAACCGCACGCGCATGGAGGAGGGACACCCCGCGCTGGCCATGGGCATCGGCATCCACACCGGGCCGCTGGTTGCCGGCTACATCGGCAGCTCCAAGGCGCTCAGCTACACGGTGATCGGCGATACCGCGAACACCAGTGCACGGCTCTGCGGCGTGGCTTCGGCAGGCCAGATCCTGGTCAGCGAGCAGACTCTGTCGAAGCTCGGCGGCAAGTTCGAAACGGAGGAGCTGCCGCCGGCGCAGCTCAAGGGCAAGGACAAGCCGTTCCGGATGTTCGACATCAAGCGCGCCCACGCCAGCGCGCAAGTGCCTGTGAGCCTTCGCGGCAACGCGTAACGCACCGCGGCGCGTTGAGCGAATCGAGACAACAGGAGGCGGGGAGGCGGGGAGGACCAAGCAGAGGAATCTGTTTTTTGTGGGCGGAGCCCACCGAAAATACCTCCGCATACCTCCCATTCTCCCCGTCTCCCTGTTAATTCTCGCCCGCTCGACAGGACTGGAGCTTCGCGTAAGAGTGCCGCCCCCCGAATCAACATGGCCGTCGTCCTCGCCTTCGAACGTCCCGTCGTAGAGCTGGTGGCGCGCGTGCGCGAGCTGCGTGACCTGGCCAGCGAGGATCCACGTTTCGGCGCCGAGCTGCAGCGCCTTGAGGACAAGGCGGCCGTCCTGGCGCGCGAGGTTTTCGCGAGCCTGACGCCGATGCAGAAGGTGCAGCTTTCGCGGCACCCGAGCCGGCCCTACACGCAGGATTACGTCGAGCGCTTGTTCGAGGACTTCGTCGAGCTGCACGGCGATCGGCGCTTCGCCGATGATCCGGCGATCCTGGCCGGCCTCGGTCGCTACCACGGGCGCAGCGTGGCGATCGTCGGGCACCGCAAGGGTCGCAGCACCAAGGAAAACATGCATTTTAACTTCGGGATGCCGAACCCCGAAGGTTATCGCAAAGCGATCCGCGTCTACGAGATGGCCGAACGCTTCGGGCTACCCATCTTCACGTTCGTCGATACGCCCGGCGCCTACTGCGGCATCGGCGCAGAGGAGCGCGGGCAGAGCGAGGCGATCGGCGCTTCTATCGAGGTGATGTCGCGCGTGACCGTGCCGATCATCAGCACGGTCATCGGCGAAGGCGGCTCGGGCGGTGCGCTGGCGCTGGGTGTCGCCAATCGCGTGCTCGTGCTGGAGTTCAGCTACTACTCCGTGATTACCCCCGAGGGTTGCGCAGCCATCCTATGGAAGAGCGGCGATCTGGCGCCCGAAGCCGCAGCGCGCCTGAAGATCACCGCGCCCAACTTGCTCGAGCTCGGTGTGGTCGACAGCATCGTGGAAGAGCCTCCCGGCGGCGCGCACCAGGATCACGATGCGGCTGCAAAATGCCTGGACTCCGCGCTCTACGCCGAGCTGTCCGCGCTCAGCCAGTTGGGCCCGGAGGAGCTGCGCGCCGACCGTTACGAGCGCTTCCGCAAGCTCGGCGCATTTGTGGCATAAGGAGCCGCGCCATGGCTCAGGCCCCTTCCAGCGCCGGCCGCATTGCCGGCATCGACGAGCTGCAGCTTGCGCATCAGCGCGTGCTGGTGCGCGTCGACTTCGACGTCCCGCTCGGCGACCACGGTGAGGTCGCGGACGACCGAAAGTTGCGCGCGGCGCTGCCCACCCTGCACAAGGCGCTTCAGGAAGGCGCGCGGCTGGTGCTCGCGACCCAGCTCACCGATAAAGCGGACAAGCCCATCAGCCTCGAGCCGGTAGCGCTCAAGCTGGCCGAGCTCTTGGGTCGCGACGTGCTGCTGCCCGATGAATGCGTGGGCGATGCGGCACGCAAGGTGGTCGGGGACCTGCGCGAGGGCCAGGTTTGCTTGCTCGAAAACCTCGGCTTCGCCGCAGAGGAGCTGAGCAACGACGAGGGCTTTGCGCGGCGCCTGGCGGCGCTCTGTGATGTGTACGTGGCCGAGGCTTTCGGCTGCGCGCACCTGACGCAGGCATCACTGGTCGCTCTACCCAAGCTGCTGAAGGTCAAGGGCATGGGCTACCGCGTGCAGGCAGAGCTTTCGGGACTGGCGCGGGCGGCCGTCACCGTCCAGAAACCTTTCGTGGGTATCCTCGGTGGCACAGGACTGCTGGAAAACCTCGAGGTGCTGGAGCTGATGCTAGGGCGCTGTGACAGCGTGTGCGTGGCCGGCGTGCCCGGCAGCACACTGCTGGCTGCGCGCGAGCAGGATCTGAAGGAGTCGCGCTTCGAACGGGACCAGCTCGCGCTCGGCCGAGCGCTGCTGGCCAAGGCACGCGATCGCAGGATCGAGCTGCTGCTGCCGAGTGACGTCGTGGTGGCAAGCAGCGCCGAGGCGGCTGAAGGTCGCGTTGTCGGGGTCGGCTCGATTCCGGATGGCTCGGGCGCCTTCGACATCGGTCCCCAGACGCTGAGCGCGTTTCAGGCGCGTATCGCGCAGGCGCAAACGGTGCTGATGCATGGTGCGCTCGGCAAGCTCGAAAACCCAGCCTTTGCCGCGGGCACGCGCGGCGTGCTCAACGCGCTGTCGGAAACGCCCGCGTTCGGTGTGGTGACCGGCACGGCCGCGACCGCGCTGGCCGAGCAAGCCGGAGCGGAGCTAGAAAGCAAAATCGGTCTCGTCTCGACGGGCGGCATGGCGTCGCTCGCCGTCATCGAAGGTCAGAAACTGCCGAGCATCGAAGCTCTGCGTGAGTGAACATGGCAAATCGCAAATACTTGATTGCAGGTAACTGGAAGCTGAATGCCGGTGGTGCGGCGGGTCTGAAGCTCGCCGTCGACGTCGCCCAGGCTAGCAAGGGCGTGAGCGCCGAAGTCGTGGTCGCGCCGCCGTTCACGGCGCTGGCTGCCATCGCCAGCACGCTCGAGGGCTCACCCGTCGAGGTCGCGGCTCAAAATCTGTACCCGAAGGACAGCGGTGCCTTCACGGGAGAAGTCAGCGCGCCGATGCTGCTCGAGGCCGGCTGCAGGTGGGTCATCATCGGGCACAGCGAACGGCGTCAGTACTTCGGAGAGACCGACGACTCGGTGCGCGAGAAAGTCGTCGCTGCCATGGCCGCTGGCCTCAAACCCATCGCCTGCATCGGCGAGACGCTGCCAGAGCGTGAGGCGGGCAAGACGCTCGAGGTGTGCTTCCGCCAGCTGGACGCATTTGCTCGGGTCCTGCTCGAGAGGCCCGGCTTTGGCGTGGTCGCCTACGAACCGGTCTGGGCCATCGGGACCGGCAAGGTCGCCACCCCCGCGCAGGCCCAGGAAGTGCACGCCGCGCTCCGCAAGCGGCTGGCCGCCCTGAGCCCCGAGCTCAGCGAAAAGACTCGGGTTCTCTACGGCGGAAGCGTCAAGGCCGACAACGCCAAGGAGCTGCTTGGCTGCCCGGACATCGACGGAGCGCTGGTCGGGGGCGCCTCGCTAGACGCCGCCAGTTTCGCCAAGATCGCGCAGGCCGCGGAAACGCGCTAAGTACTGCGTCCCTCGAGCGCCCCATGGCCGAAGTCATCCAGACACCGCTCACCGTGATTCACATCGTGGCCTGCATGTTCCTGATGCTGGTCGTGTTGATCCAACCCGGCAAAAGCGGCGGGCTCGGCGCACTGAGCGGCGCGGGGGCACAGCAGGTGTTCGGCGGCCGGGGTGCAGGTAACTTCCTGACCAAGACCACCTGGGCCACCGCGGGCATCTTCTTCGCGACCAGCATGACGCTCGCCTACCTCTCGTCGTCAACGGACGACTCGCTGCAGCGCAAGAGCAAGATGGCGCTCGAGAAGAAGGCTCCCGTGAAGCTGCCGACGAGCCCGGCCCAGGACAAGAAATAGCTAGGGCGCAGCCCTAGCCCGGCGAGACGTGTGAGTCTTGGAAGAAAAGATCACGATCGGCGAGCGCGGGAACCAGCCAACGGAACAAACCGGCGAGGCCGGCACCCTCTGCGTCTCTCGTTGGGCGAGCCGCAACGCGGCACCAAGAAACCAGTGGGCAAGAGCTCATCGAGAACGAGCTGAATCCACGGTCGTCGGATGAGTGCGAGCGCGGCAGAACCAACGCGTTTGCGCTCGCGCAGGGCGCTGTACGACGCACTACTGGTGGGGCTGACGCGTGCACTGATCACCACTCTGTGTCTGTGGAGCGGCTTTCGCGCGATCAGCGACGATGATTACTCGCGCGTGGTGATCGCGCAGCGTTTTGCCGCGGCGCCTTCCCTGGATCCGAGCGGAACCAGCTGGCTGCCCTTGCCGTTCTGGCTGTACGGGGCACCCATGTGGCTGCTGGGTGATTCCCTGCTCACCGCGCGTGCGGTCGCGTGGCTGCTCGGTGTCGGCGGCGCGGTCCTGGTTTGGCTGTCGGGGCGGGTTTTGGGGCTTGGCGAGCGCGCGGCGCTGCTCGGCGCGCTCGGGGCTGCGTTGCTGCCGTATGGGGCCTGGCTCTCGGCGGCCACGGTGCCCGAGGCGCCCAGCGCGGCCCTGCTGCTGTTCGGGGTGGTGTCGCTGGCGCGACCGGAAACCAAGCTGCGCACCTGGGGCGGCGCGGCGCTGGGTGCAGCCTGTTTTTGCCGCTACGAAGCCTGGCCGCCCGCGCTTTCGTTCGGGCTGATCTGCGGGGTGCAGGCGCTGCGACAGCGGCGCCGGGAGCTCTGGCTTGCGGTCCTGCTGGCGCTGCTGCCGATGGCACTCTGGCTCTTGCACGGCTCCGTGCGACACGGAAGCGCGCTGTTTTTCGTGACTCGCGTCAGTCAGTACCGCGCCGCCCTCGGGCACGAGGCGGGGGGCTGGGCTCACGCCTTGCTGAGCACGCCATGGTCCATCGTGCGCTTCGAACCAGAGCTGCTAGCAGTCGTGACCGTCGCGCTGGGCTTGAGCCTCTGGAAAAGGCAATCACCCTTTGCGAGCGGCGCGCTCGGTCCGGCCGTCGCGCTGCTGGCGCTTCTCGCATTCTTGATCGTGGCAAGCGCTACGGGTGGGACCGCGACGCACCACCCCGAGCGTTCGCTCTTGCCCATCTTCTGGTTCTTGGCGCTGCTCGCGGCCGGGCTGATCACGAAGCTGGCGCGGCAGCCGGCACAAGCCTGGCGGCTACCGGTGCTGGCGCTACCGCTCGCGCTCGCCGGCAACTTGCTGCTGCGTCCCGAGCTGCGCAGTGGCTTCGTGGATCGGCGCGAAGAGGAGCAGGTAGGCGGTCTGCTGCGTGGCCTTTCGGCTCGCAAGATCGCGCTCGATGGCGATGATTTCGGCTTCTTTGCGATCCAGGCGGCGCTCGGCCATGGCAAGAGCTGGCCGCTTTCCGACCTGGATCCGCGTAGGCCGGCCCAGCCGCGACCGAGCTCGGCGCCGGAGCTCGCGGCCCGGCTGCGCCAGCACGATGCCGAGTGGCTCGTCACCACGCGTTTGCGGCAGCAACTGGCCCTGCCGCTCGGCCAGCTGCGCGCGTCGACGCCACGCTTCGCGCTGATCGAGCTCGATCGCGAGGTGCTGCAGGCTTCTCGCTGAGCGGCGCTCAGCGCCCGCGACCGCCGCCGCCGCGTGGTCGACCGCCGTGGCCACCGCCGCGCCGGCCACCTTCGTAACCGCCGCCTCCGCCTTCGAAACCGCCACCGTAGCCTTCGCCGCGTCCACCACCGCCTGGCCCGCGTCCACCGCCGCCTTGACCACCACCACGCCGACCACCACCGCCGCCAGCCTCCCGCTCGCGCGCCGGGTTCACCACGATGGCGCGGCCGTCGAGGTCGGCGCCGTTGAGGGACTCGATGGCTTTCTGCCCTTCCTCGGGTGTCGAAAACTCCACGAAGCCGAAGCCGCGCGAGCGACCGCTCATGCGATCGAGCACGACCATCGTGCCGACGATGTTGCCAAACTCGGAAAAGCGCGCGCGCAGACTTTCATCGGTCGTCGAGTACGCGAGGTTCCCAACGTAGAGTCGCATGTGAGTCTCTCCCGGGATACGGCCCTGGATGCCGGGGCGAAGCCAAGATACCGCGATGGCCCGGGGCCTGGAAGGCGCTACACAATCGCGGGATTTTTGAGATCTGGGCCTCGCGCAAATGCCGAAGAGTTCTCAGTTCTGACGCGGGCTCGGTACGATGGCGCCGTGCTCGGGCTCGGCAATCTCGGCAGAAGGCTACTGGAAGGTGCGGTAGGGCTATTTGCCCTGCTGGGCTTCCTGTACGTGCCGCTCGGGCGCCAAACCGGCTTCGAGCACGCGCGCGCGGTGCTCAGTACTCCGGCGGCAAGCGCGGCGATCGAGGATTTGACGACGAGCGCGCTGCGCTTGCGACAGCGCGCTATCGATTTCGTCACTGGACGCGTGTCACCCCCTGCTCCGCCCGCTGAGGGCAAAGTGGATCACGGGGCGGACCGCCAGCAGCCGCATCGAGGCGGGGCCCTCGCGCCGCCGATCAGCGCGACGCCACCAAAACTGAAGTAACAACTGGGGGAAGCTCTGGGTCGTCGCTACTATCTCGGCTTGCTTCTTTACCGTGCTTCTAGCGCGCGTTACGGAGCGATCACGCGGTGGATGGCGATGGGTGCACCGCCTGCCTCGTCGTCCGTGAGCACGAAGATCGTTTCGTTGTCGGAAGTGACGTTGGTGTCGAACGTGCATGTGTGCGAAGTGCCGAGGAAGGGCGAGAGCACGTTGGCGCCCAGCACGTCGAACGGCGCTTGGTTCCAGACTTGATCACCGGTGATTTCGGTCTGTCCGTCAACCGCTAGCAAGTTGCCGTTGGTGATCAGCTCGTGCATCGCTGCGGTGCCGTCGGCACCGTCGAGCACGATGATCGTGCCACCGGCCCTGGCAAACGACGTGAGCACGTTGTCCGACTCCCAGGTGGTGGCCGCGGCCCCGGGATCGGTGGGGCCCGCCTGATCCAGGTCGTGGATCAAGAGTACCTGGTAGTCGTCGACGTTGAGATTGCTGGTAACCGCCGAAACGGTCCTGGCTTCGGTGATGTCGGCGCTGCGACCGCGAGCGCTGCCGGCCCACGTGATGACTTGATTGACTCGGTTGACCGCCGCGGCGGACGCGCCTCGCGTGTAGGCGAGCACGCTGACCGGATTGGTGGCGGACAGGAAGACGGCGTTACCGATGAGCGTCGTGAGGGACGAGCTGGCGTTCGCCGAGTTCAAGTCGCTGCAGATGAGCGCGACGTTGCCGTAGCGCGCGCCCACGCACTCCCCGTCTTGACAGATATCGGAGGGGCAGGCGTTGCCGCAGCTGCCGCAGTTATCCGGGTTGCTCTGGAAGCTAGCTGGGTCCACACATTGACCCTGGCACTCGACGAGCGGCGCCATGCATCGGGGTACGCACTCGAAGCTGCCGTTGCCATCGGGCGCGCACAGCGGCGTGGGATCCACGCACTGGGTGTCGCAGTCACCGCAGTGCGACGGTGAGTCGTGAGGCGGCAAGCACTCGAGGGGCGCCATGGCGTCGCTTTCACCGTCGACCGGCGAATCGAAGAATCCGCCGTCCGGCAGCTCACCGTTGCCGCCGCGGTCGATGCTGCCCTCACCAGCCTCCCCGTTCACGCCGCCCGCATTCTCGGTGCCGCCGCTCCCGGCTCGGCCACTCGTGCTGCTGGCGCCGGTACCGTCGCAGTTGCCTGGCTTGCATTCGCCACCCACCACGCCACCGCTGCCGCAGGCGGTCGGAAAGACATAAGCCAGCGCCAGACCGATCCCCGTGATCTTGAGCGCGCGCATCCAGGGTTTCATTTTGGCGCGCCTCCCGACTTTTGCCCGTCCGATTTTTTGGGGGTGGCGCTCGGATTGCCAGCCTCGGGGGGCGGAGTAGCAGATTCACGCTCATTGTCGCCCGGCTTGCCCGAGGGCGGGGGTACGGGTGCCGGCGCGGACACGGGCGCCTTGGGTAGGTTGTTCTCGGACGGGACGCTTACCCCGGTGGACGAGGTCGAGCTGCCGCCTTGGCGCATCTGGCGAGTAACGGTGAACTCGACGCGGCGATTGAGCAGCCAGGCGTACTCGTTCTTCTTGTCCACGAGCGGGCGAGAAGCGCCGAAGCCCTGGTAGCTGAGCCGCTCGCGCGCAATGCCCGCCTTGATCATGAACTCCATCACGCTCTTGGCGCGATCTTCGCTCAGCTTGCGATTGAAGTCCTCGGGGCCGCGTTCGTCGGCGTGGCCCTCGACCGAGATGTGCGAGTATTCGGGATGCTCGGCCACCAGCTTGGTCAGGCGCTGCAAGAGCGGGTAGCTGACCTGGCGGATCACCGCGCTGTTGACGAAGAAGTGCACGCGATCATCGAGCACGATCTTGTCGCCGACCACGCGGACTTGCTCCTCGTCGGGGCAGCCGTCGTTGTCGGCGTAGCCGTTCATGGTCTCGGGCTCGAACGGGCACAGGTCCTTGACGTCGAGGATGCCGTCGGCATCGTTGTCCGGGTCCGGACAGCCGTCTAGGCTGTCCCAACCGTCCGGGTCCTCCGGTTCGTTCGGGCACTCGTCGGCGCGATCCAGGATGCCGTCCTTGTCGTTGTCCTTCTCGGGGCAGCCGTCCTCGTCCTCGAACTTGTCGCGATCCTCGGGATCATTGGGGCACTTGTCGGTCGTATCCGGGATGCGATCGGCGTCGTTGTCGAGATCCGGGCAGCCGTCCTGGTCCTGGAAGCCGTCCTTGTCCTCGGGCGTATCGGGACACTTGTCTACGTCGTCCTTGATGCCGTCCCCGTCGCGATCACCGACTGGTCCCTGGGGCGATGCGAAGTCGTACATGGCGTGGACGCCGAACATCAGCACGTTGGCATCCGCAGGGCGGAACTCGTCGTCGGATTGAAAGACGTGAACGAACGCCACCATCGGGCCACCGCCCATGCGGCCAGAAGGGTCTAGGAAGTCGAAGCCGAGCTGCGCGTCCAGCATGGGCCGGGTAAGACCATTGGTGAACGCGGCGCCACCGGCGACGCGCGTCCAGAGCCCGGCGGGGCTCAGCAGCGAACCGTTATGCTGCGCAGCGAGCGGAATGAGACGGACACCGAGCGCGACGGATACCGCCGAAGCTCCGGTTTCTGGAACGACGCGATAGTCGGTCGGAGGATCACCCTCACCGAGTCCGAGCCAGCTGGCAGAGAGCTCCAGCCCGAGCTGGCGAATGAACGGGTACTCCAGGCTCGCCCAGGCCCCGGCTCCCCAGGAGTACTCGTCTTGCTGGTGGCCGCTCAGCGCGTGACCGGCTGCCAGAGCTCCGTGCGCCCGGAGCGGCTCTGCTTGCGCGGCGCCGCTCACGAGCACGGCTAGCGCAAAGGAAGCAGCGACGAAGCGAAGGTACATGGCCGAGAACCGAACCTTGGACTATACGGCTCCGTCTCAGGTTGAGATAAGTGGCAAAAAATATCAATTGATTCATAAAGTTGCTGTAGGCCAACGGGCGCGAGTGTCTCGGATCGCTGGGGCCTTACCCGCCCCCCGCGCGTCTGCGTCCCCCGGCGTCACCCAAGCCTGCATCGGCCCCCGGAGGACGCCCCGGCGACCAGGCCTACTCAACGGACCGCACCCACTTCGCCCCCCGCAACTGCGCCGCCCCCACTAACCACTAACCACCGACCACTACTCCGCCCGCGGCAAAAGCAAGCTGAACGTACTGCCGCGACCCGGTTGGCTCTCCAGCTCCACGCGGCCGTTGTGCGCCCGCATCACGTGCTTCACGATGGCAAGGCCCAGCCCCGAGCCCTCGCGTTCGCGCGAAAGGCGATCATCGACGCGGTAGAACTTCTGGAAGATGTTCTTGTGCTCCGCAGCCGGAATACCGGCGCCGTTGTCGGTGACCTTGACCTTGACGAACTTGTTCTGCTCTTCGACCGACACATTGACCTTTACCGGATCGCCCCCGTACTTGTAGGCATTGGTCAGCAAGTTGAGCAGCGCGTCCGAGACGGCGCCACGATCCGCCCGGACGCGCAGGCTCTCACGGGGCATCGCCACCGAGAGCTCGACGCTGCGCCGCTGCCGGTGCGTTTCGAAAGCATCGAGGGCATTGTCCAAGATCGACTTCAAATCCGTCTCGCGGATCACGTACTCACGCCGCCCGCTTTCCATGCGTCCCCAGTCGAGCAGGCGATCGATCAGCTCTTGCAGCCGCGTCGTCTCACGCTCGAGCCCCTCGATGCACTTCTGTTCCGCCGACACGTCGCCGCGCCTGAGCGCCAGCGTCTCCGAAAACAATCGGATCGACGTGAGCGGCGTCTTCAGCTCGTGCGACACCTTGGAAACGAAGTCGCTCTGCAGCCGCGAAAGGCTGGCTTCACGGCGCACGAACACCCAGACCAGGATCACGCCCGTCACGGCCGCCCCCGACAGCGCCATGACCAGGATGCCCATCAGCAAGTTGAGCTGCGCCTCGCCCAAGAACAGCAGGATCACCCCCAGTGACACCAGCAGGAAGGTGGGCACCACCACCAGCGACACGAGCAGAATGACGATGCGGCGGTAGCCCAGAGCCGCGAGGTCGCGCGAGGCCATCTCTATACGCCCAAGTCTACCACGAGCGCACGGATCAACTCGCCGACGCTGGTGGCCTGAGCCGGACAGCCGCGCGCACGGTGCGGCATGTCGCCGTCGGCAAGCTGGGCGATCTGGCCCAAGATCACGGAGCCGTCGAGCGCACCTTCGATCACCTGTCGCAGCTCCTCGCGCAGCTCCTCGTCGTCCGGGGCCGAGCGGATCGCCGCACGCACGTAGAAGCCCAGCAGGTGCGTCCACGCGGTCCCCTGGTGGTAGGCGAGCTCCCGCTCCTGCAGTGTGCCCGCGAACTGCGAGACGTAGCGCGGATCGTGCGGGGAAAGGCTGCGGATGCCGCGCGGCGTGAGCAGCTCACTCTTGACGCGCGCTACGATGGCTCGGGCCTGCCAGTCCTCGAACAGGCTGGGATCCACGGCCAGCGCGATCAGTGCGTTGGGCCGGATGCTGGAGTCGACCCAGGCGTCCTGAGCGTCGCGCGACTCGCTCACGCAGTCGTAGGGGTAGTCGGTGTCATGACACCAGAAGCGCACGCGGAAGGCATGTCGTGCGCGCACGCCCGCTTCGAGACAAGCCTCGGCCAGGCGTTGGTTACCGGCCTGCTCGGCCAGCGTCGCAAGCGTACCGGTCGCTTGCGTGAACAACGCCTGTTGTTCGATGGCGATACCGCGACGCGGTGTGATCAGCTCATTTCCCACGTGGGCGTCCATCCAGGTCAACGCAGCGCCCTCGGCGCCGTTGACCAACAAGCCATCGGGCGAGAGCCAGCCCCAGCGCTTCGTGCCGCTGCGCAGGCGCGCGAAGCCGCGCACCAAGGCGGTGTAAAGCTGCCGCTTGAGCTGGTCGTGCTCGGGTCCGAGCTCCGGCAGTAGCAAGCGCGCCACTTCGAAGAGCCAGAGCGTCGCGTCCGGCAACGGCTTGGCGCGCTTTTCACCCGGCTGGGCCAAAAACTCGGGCAGAAAGCCGGCACGCTGGGAGGCGAGCAGGTTGGGCAGCGCGCGCACCACCAGATCGACCCGCCGCCGTGCCAAGGTCAGGCCGGGCAGAGCCAGCAAGAAATCGCGCGTATACGGCGCGTGCCAGGGGTAGCCGGCGATGATCATGGGCGGCTTGGCCGCATCCAGACAGAACTGTTCCGCGGCTACGGACAGCAGCCGCACTGCAGGCGGTCGCCCGTCGCCGAGCGCCTCGCGACCGATGGCCTCGCAAGCTTCCATCACCAGCTCGGCTGGTGGCCGGTCCACGAGCTTGCCGACCGACGTGACCAGGTAAGACGTGCGCCCCGGCTCGAGGGGTAGCTCGAAGACACCCGGCGTCCACATGTCTTCTTGAAACTCGGCATGCTCACCCCGGTCGGCCAGGTACTCGAAGCGCCGCCACCAATCGGGGCCGCCCATGAATACCCCGTCATGCGCGAAAAAGATGGCCGGCAAGGCCTCGACCGGCTTGAGCCCGACGGCACCCGAGCGCAGCGCGACGAGCTGCTCCATGGCTCCGTGCTCGCGCATCAGGGAATCCACGGGTCGAAGCGGCATCAGCGGCCGCAGGCTGATGCGAGCCGGTCCGGCGCCCGACCACGTGTAGCCCATGATCACCGCATTTTCGCCGCGCACCAGGCACAGCGTGCGCTCGAAGGTGCCGCTTCCGGCCCGGAACACCCAGCGCGGGATCGGATCTTGCGCAAACGTGAGCAGATTGCGGTAACCGGGCGTGGGCGCCACGTCTGGGAACTGATGCGTCGCCAGACGATAGGAGCGGCGCTCGTTTTCCACGTGGAGGGTCAGGTCAGCGTGGCTCACGATCACATGGCGTCCGAGCGGCGGTGGCAGCGCGGCGACCAGCGCGCCGTGGTGGCGGTGCGTGTGCATGAGCGCGATGGTGCTCATGCTGTAGGCGCCGGCGCCGTTGGTGTGCAGCCATTCGGCTTCGGCTCGTTCGAGCGCGCCATTTACGTCGACCGAGGGCCAAGCGCCATCGCGCGAGCCGAGCCAGTTCTGTTGTTGTCTTCTCACGCGCGCCTCCGCGCTTCCAGCGCTTGCAACGCAGCGTGTCGCAGCGGCTCGACAGGTGGGCGCTGACCGAGCCAGATTTCGATCGCCAAAAGTGCCTGACCGACGAGCATGTCGAGCCCGTGGGCTGCGCGGCGCCCTGCGCTGCGCGCAGCGCGCAGGAAAGGCGTCTCTAGCGGCACGTAGACCAAATCATAAGCCAGCGCGTCGGACGGCAGCAGCTGCCAGGGCACGAGCGCCGCAAGCGGCTCCCCCGAGTCGGCGCCTTGCATGCCCGCGCTGGTGCACTGCACGAGCAGCCCGGTCGTGGGCAGCTGCTGTTCGAAGGCTCTAGCGGCCTCGGCCGAAGCCGCAGGCCAGCGGAGCAGGCGGGCGCCGAGCCGCGACAGCTCCGCCGCGCCGGGCCAGCTCGCTTGCGGCACGTCCGGCAGGTAACGGCGCGCCGTAACGATCACGTCGGCGATACCCGCCGCCTGACAAGCGGCCACCACCGCTGCCGCCGCGCCGCCACTGCCGAGCAGGATCGCGCGGGGCGTCGAAGCCAGCCGCTTGAACTCCGCCTCCAAGGCCAGCGCATCGGTGTTGTGCGCGGTGATACCTCCGGCTTCGGGGGCCAGCACGTTGGCGACGCCCAGCCGCTCTGCCAGCGCGCTCCGCCGATCCGCCGCCGCACAGGCTCGCCGCTTCCAAGGAATCGTGACGTTGATTCCGGCGAGCTGTCCGGAGCGCAGCTGCTCGACCGCGCGATCCACTTCGGCTTCGCTGCCCGCATCGATCAGCTCGTAATGGTGGCCTAGACCGAGCTCGCGGTAGGCAGCCTGGTGAATGACCGGTGACAAGGAGTGCGACACCGGGTGACCGATTAGGGCAAACTTCACGAGGCCGCCTCACCACCCGCTGCCGGCGCCGCGCCCACGTCGCTCACGGGCCCAGCGGGCGCCTCGATCCGGGTCACCCGCGCCTGAAACGCGCCGTGCGAAACCTGCACCCTGACCGCATCACCCGGCTGAAGCTCCTGGCTGGACAGCAATGCGATACCGTCGCGTGTGGCGATCGCATAGCCGCGTCCCAGCACTGCCAGCGGTGACAGGGCGTCCAGTTGCGCCGCGCAGGCACCGAAGGCCTTGCGCCGCAGACCGAGCTGTAGTCGCGCGCTGGACGCCAAACGCGCCGCCAGCATGCCGAGCTGACCGCGCGCGCGCGCCAGCATGCGCTCCGGGTGACGATGCGCCAGGCGCTGCAGCAGCTCATGCTGCAAGCGCTGCTTTCGCGTCAGGCGTTGCCGCGTCACGCGCGCCATGCGCTCGGCCAAATCATCCAGCTGCTGCTGCCGCTCGGCAACAACGAAGCGCTGCGCGCGCAGCAGCTGGCGCCTACAAGCCTTCAGCGCCTCGCGCTGCGCGGCGCGATCCGGCACCAGGAGCTCGGCCGCCTGCGAGGGTGTCGCAGCGCGCACGTCGGCGACCAAATCGGTCAGCGTGACGTCGATCTCGTGACCTACCGCGCTCACCGTGGGCACGCCGCAGCGCGCGATGCGCCGCACCACGCGCTCGTCGTTGAAGGCCATCAAGTCTTCGCCCGAGCCCCCGCCACGTCCCACGATGACGGCCTCGATGCCCGGGTAGCGCTCCAGCAGATCGAGCGCCGCCATGATGCTCGGCACGGCCGCGTCGCCCTGGACCAGCGCCGCTGCCAGCACCAGCGTCAGGCCACCGCGTCGGAACGCCACGCTGCGAATATCGTGAAACGCCGCCCCCGAGGAGCTAGTCACCACACCCACGACGCGCGGCGAGGCGGGCAGCGGGCGCTTACGGCCCGTGTCGAACAGGCCCTCCTTGGCCAGCTTTGCTTTTAGCTCCTCGAGTGCGACCAGCAGCTCACCGCGACCTGCCAGACGCGCCAGTGTGCCCACCAGTTGCAAACGCCCGCGCGGCGCCCAAACCGTGGCTTTTCCTTTGAGCTGCAGTCGTGCGCCGTCACTGACGATGCGGCGCGCCCGTTGCGCATCGAAGCGGTACATCACGCAATCGATCTGTGCGTCTTCGCGCTCGTCCTTGAGCGTGAAGTAGACGTGACCGCTGGGCGCGCGCTTCAGAGACGCCACTTCGCCCTCGATCCAAAAGTCGTCGGACGCGAGCTCGACTGCACGACGCAAACGTCGATCGAACTCGCCAACGGTGATGACGTCGTCGGACTCCATGTTCCCTGAGGCGCGCCTGTATAGCAGCGCCGTGGCCAGTAGCCCCCGTAGTGCCTGCAAATAGCCGAAATTATTGATATTATCTAGTTTCTGGTCCAGTCGAGCACGAGGGCCTGGCATGGTGCTCTGTCCATGGCTGGCAAGGTGCTCATCGCCAACCGCGGCGAGATCGCGATGCGGATTGCGCGAGCGCTGCGCGAGCTGTCGCTGCCATCGGTAGCGATCTACACCGACGCCGATCGCGGGAGCCTGCACGTGCGACACGCCGACGAGGCGGTGCGGGTTGGCGAGGGACGCGGGGACTACCTCGACGCTGAGCGCATCGTGGCGACGGCGCAGGCAGTGGGAGCCTGGGGCATCCACCCGGGTTACGGCTTCCTATCCGAGAGTCCCGAGCTGGCGGGCGCCTGCCAGCGTGCCGGTCTCGTCTTCATCGGACCGCCGCTCAGCGCGATCCGGGAGATGGGCGACAAGACCCGCGCGCGCCAGCGCATGCAGGACGCTGGAGTCCCGATCGTGCCGGGTGGGCCGGCTGACACGCTGGAGCAAGCCAGCCAAAGCGCAGCCGGGCTGGGCTACCCAGTGCTGCTCAAGGCCGCGGCCGGTGGCGGCGGCAAGGGCATGCGGCGCGTAAACAACGCGACCGAGCTGCAGCGCGCCTGGCAACGCACGCGCAGCGAAGCCGAAAAGTCATTTGGAAACGGCAGCGTCTACATCGAAAAGGTCATCGTGGGCGCGCGCCACGTCGAGATTCAGCTGCTCGGCGATCGCCACGGCAATCTCGTGCACCTGTTCGAGCGCGACTGCTCACTGCAGAGGCGCCATCAGAAGATCGTGGAAGAAACGCCCTGCCCTGTCCTGCTCGACGAGACGCGCGAGGCGATGTGCCGGGTGGCGCTCGCCGGAGCTCGCGCCATCGGCTACTACTCGGCCGGCACTTTCGAGTTTCTGCTGGCACCCGATCAAAGCTTCCATTTTCTGGAAATGAACACGCGCCTCCAGGTCGAGCATCCGATCACCGAGCTTACGACAGGCGTGGACTTGGTGCAGGAGATGGTGCGTATCGCCGACGGCGCGCCGCTTTCGGTAGGCAGCGTCACGCGGCGCGGCGTGGCGATCGAGGCGCGCATCTATGCCGAGGACGCAGCGCACGGCTTTCTGCCAGCGCCGGGCCGCATCGAATACCTTGCGGCGCCTGCAGGTCCGTTCGTCCGCGACGACAGCGGCGTGAGCTCGGGCTCACAAGTCAGCGCCGAGTTCGATCCGTTGCTCTCCAAGCTGTGTGCCTGGGGCACCACGCGCGCCGAAGCGCTCAGCCGTTTGCGGCGCGCGCTCGGCGAGTACCGCGTGCTCGGCGTGACGACCAACCTCGACTTTTTGGAGCGGTTGCTCGCGCACCCGCGCGTGGCTTCCGGCGACTACCACACCCAATTCGTCGAGGAGTCACCGGAGCTGACCGGCAATCCCGAGACGAGCGAGCACGCGCTGCACGACGCGCTGCTGCTGGCTGCGCTGGCCGCGCAGGCGGACCAACGGCTCGCTCCGCAGCCGACATCCGAAACGCCTTCACGCTGGCGCGAAGCAGTGCGCGAGCGGGCGACACGCTTCCGCAGCTGAAAACGCTTCAGCGAGCGGTGATTCCGACGCGCGCGAGCGCGTCGCCGACCAGCTGCAGGGCGGTGTTCAACTCGAGGCCGAAAGCACGCGCCTCGGCGTCGTCCGAGCGCGTGCCGAGCTGACGCCGCACCTGCAGCCGTGCCCTGAAGGCATGCAGCATCAGCAGATTGGGCGAGATGCCCAAGGTCTCGGCGGCGTCGTGTACCGGCATCTCGTCGAGTGAGCAAAGCGTGAACGCAACGCGAAACGACTCCGGCAACTCGTCCACGGCATCTTCGAGCTGCCGCACCAAGTCCTGCGCAGGCCGCTTGACGCGCTGGCTGGCGCGGTTCGGACGCTCCAAACGCACCAAAGCGCCGTGGATGGTGATGCGCGACACCCAGTCGCCGAAGCGCAGGTGCCGATCGTAACTGCTCAGATTCGCGTACGCGCCGATCAGCGCGCCGCGCACTACGTCCTCTGTTTCACGAACGTTGCCGGTAATGCCGCGCGCCAGGCGATACAGCCGGGACACGATACGGCGCCCGAGCACATCGTAAAGTTCTGGCTCCTTACCGAGCACGCGCTCGACGAGCAGCTCGTCACTCAGCAGGTCGGCGGCAGGCGCTTCGAAAACATGGGGGCTTGCCACGGCCCCGAGCTCCTGAACCTGGACGCGCGCAACCTTGAACGACCCGCTGCTTGGGCCAGAACGCGACTTCGGTTCGTTCTGTTGAGGCTTGACCTCGCTCATGGGCGCTCTCTAATCAGCGCGAGTAGGTGAATCCTACTCACGTTTGTCCCAGCAAGCGTCCGGAACAGGCAGCGGCTCCGGACAAGCACAATCTTTCCGCCTTTCCGCAGAAAAATCAGCGTCAATTCTAACGCGCCAGCCACCCCTTAGCGAGCGAAACCACCCCAAAGCCGCAGTTCCAGTGCCAGCGTCACGAGCGCTGATGTTTACGGGATGGCCAGAGCGGAATTTGGGTAGTGACAGCTGGGCTCGAGGCGAAATCGTCCAACTCGAGGCTAGGTGCTAGGACGCCCAGGCTTTTCGAGTATCTGCAAATGCATTGGCTGTCTCGTGGGTCGGTGGGGCCCCGACCCCACCTCCGTTTCGGAGATTGACTACGACGCCCAGGCTTTTCGAGTATCTGCAAACGCGTTGACCAGGTCGTGTGCGCCGGATTCCCGCGCGACCGCAATCGCCTGATCGATGTAGCCCATGGCTTCCGATGAGCGACGGCGCCCGTGCGCAACGTGCGCGAGCGCCGACAGCACGCGGGCTCGATCCGTCCCGCTCGGTCCTGCGACATCGAGCGCCTCACGCAGCACACCTTCGGCATCCGCGAAGTTACCGGCGCGCGTGAGCGATGCGCCGAGCTTGCGCCCGAAGATCAGGACAGCACGCAGGGGATCATCGAGCTCACCGCGCGCGATTTCCTGGCGAGCTATTTCCAGACCGCGCCGCAGCGCCAGAACTTCGGTAGCGGTGTCGCCGCGCGCCGCCGCACGCTCCGCAACCTGTTCCAACAGCAGCAACGCCTGGAAAGAGTCTCCGGCGTAATAGGCATGCTGCGCGCGCGCCTCGATGGGCGCGCACAAGCGCTCGCAGGCGCGTAGCGCGCGACTGTGCAGGTCCTTCTTCACCGCAGCGGGAATGCCGAGTAGCACGATGTCACGCAGCAACGGATGGGAGGTCGAGATGCGCCCGTCCTGCTGCGAGATCATGCCGGCTTTATGCAGCTCAGGCAGGGCTTGCTCCACGCTTTCGCCGCGCAGTAGCTCGGCCACAATCTCCGGCTTGACCTGGTCGCCCATCACGGCCAGCGCCTGCAGCGTTCGTCGCGCGGTCGGATCGAGGGTATCGACGCGGAGCGCCACCAAGTCGGCCAGTCGCGCTGGCGGGTCACTGCCGCCCTCCTGCGCATAGCGCAGCACCTGCTCCACGTACATCGGCAGCACACCGCGACCGGTGTCGTCGGCGCGAGCGCCGCTGCGATTCGGGCGCAGCAAGCGCGACACAGCGGGCGGCGGCAAACCCAGCAGGATGCGCGCAGCCGCCTCCGCGCCCCAGCCGGCCTCGAAACCCGGCGTGTGTGCAGCCAAGAACCACGCCGAAAGGCGCGGCGGCTCGCCCAGCACGTCAGAGAAGGCGTTGCGGCTCGGCCCATCCAGGCGCTGCAAATCGTCGATGGCGAGCACGATGCGCCCCGACTTGGAACGCTTGGCTGCGCGATTGAGCGCCCAGCGCAGACCTTCGGCCAGGGCCAGCCGACGCTCTTGGGGCGAGCGGATGTCGTGGCGGTTGGGGGCCGAATCGAACAGCTCGGCCAGGCCCGCTTCCGCGTCGGGAGTAGCGTCCTCGAACGTGAGCTCCGCCACCTCGATCTCCGACAGACCGGCCAGCGCCTCGATGGCAGTGCGCAGCGCGTAGCCCGCCACCTCGGCGTGGTAAGGATCCGGCCCCGTCACGGCCACCAGATCACCGTCCGAGGCGGCGCGCGCCAAGAGCTCTCCTATCAGCCGCGTCTTGCCAGCGCCCTGCTCGCCGACCAGGCGCGCCCCGATCAGGGCGCCGCGGACCTGCTGCCGGCGATCCTCCAGCCACGCCACATCGTCGTCCCGGGCCACCAGCGGCAGCGGCAGCGCAGGGTGGGTCGGATGCGGGGGCATAGCGCTGCGGGCAGGCAACCGCACGCCGCACTCGAGGCAGAACTTTGCCATCGGCACCTGGTTGCCGCAGCCCGGGCACGACAGCATCGCGCCGCTCATCGACGCGGGCGGGATCGAAAGACGCGAATCGGGCGGGACGCTTTCCGCCAGCGCCAGCGCGCTTTTCAGCGCATCAGCGAACTCGATCGCGTCCTGATAGCGCTTCTTTGCGTCTTTTGCGAGCGCCTTGTTGAGGACCTGCACCAGCGGCTCGGGGATGTTCCGCTCTGGTGACACTTGGCGCGGGTCGGGGACCGGGATGGTCATGTGCATCATGACCACCTGCGTAGGACTGTCCGCCTCGAACGGCAGACGTCCGGTGAGCAGCTGGAACAAGATCACACCCACCGCGTACAGATCGCTGCGGCCATCGATCGGATCACCGCGCCCCTGCTCGGGCGCCATGTAATCGGGCGTGCCGCACACGATGCCCGGGCTGGTAACGCTGGGCGCCTGGGCGTCGGCGCGCAGCTTGGCCAAGCCGAAGTCGACCACCTTGACGAAGTCGCCGCCGCGGCGGAGCGGCTCGAGGATCACGTTCTCCGGCTTCAGGTCACGGTGCACGATGCCGAGATCATGGGCTTCACTGAGCGCGGCGAGCGCCTGGCGCAGCACGTCCACGATGCGCGAGAAGCCGAGCGGCCCCTCCTCGTAGGCGACGCGAGCCAAATCCTTGCCACGCAAGAACTCCATGACCAGGTACGGCTGGCCATCGTCCGTGCGACCGAAGTCGAACACCGCGATCGAATTGGGATGATTGAGCTGGCTGGCAGCGCGTGCCTCGGTGATGAAGCGCAGCGCGGAGTTCTCGTCGGAGAGTAGGTGCGGGTGGATGATTTTGACCGCCACCGTGCGGCCCAGAGCCGACTGCTCGGCGCGGTACACGCGGCCCATACCGCCCACGCTGATCAGGTCGAGGATGTGGTAGCCGCCGGGCAAGGTCTTGCCGACGAACTTGTCGTCCGTGGTCGAGCCCATCGTCCCTATCGGGAAGCCGCAGGCGGGGCAGTATTGATGCTCCGTCGCACAGCCGGCACCGCAGTGCGGGCAGGTTCGGAGGGAGGGTGCGGCTTGAGCGTTCACGAGATCAGGCGGATTGGGCTACCGACCAAAGCACGAAATGCCTGCCATTCTAACCGAGGCAAGGCCGGCCGCTAGCCTGTCCGTATCTATAAGCGCGGGGTCTGACCTACATCAGCGACTCGGTCTCCTCGCTCACTCTGGTCCCCTCCCCCGCCGCTGAAAGTGGCCGGTTTCGGGGGTGAGGGCTATGATTGTGGGATTATGCCCAACGCCCGCGTCCGACTCGGAGAGCTTCTGGTCGACGCCCAGATCATCACCCGCCAGCAGCTTGAGGACGTCCTCAGCCTTCAGAAGCGCGACGGCCGCCGCATCGGAGTTCTACTCGTTGAGGCGGGGCTGGTCAGTGAGACTCAGGTCACCCAGATCCTGAGCCAGCAGCTCAGTGTGCCCTGGGTATCGCTCTATCACATCGAATTTTCGCGTCAGCTGCTGAACCTGGTGAGCCAGGAGCTGGCGGAGCGCTACTGCCTGGTCCCGATTTTCGTGCGCAAGGTTCGGGGCCTGGGCCAGACCCTGTACGTGGCCATGGACGACCCGAGCGACGAGCGGGCGCATGGTGAGGTCTCGCAGTTCTCGGGCCTGCCGGTGCGCGCCATGATCGCACCGCCCAATGACATCCGCGCCGCGCTGCGCGCCTACTACGGCGCGGGCAAGGACTCCTCGTCACTGTCCGAGGCGGTGGCCGAAGCCGACGCGGAGCGAGCCTCAGCGGAGCGGCTCAATCGCAAGAGCAGCACGCCGGCCCCAGCCCTGCTTGAGCCGCCTGCGGTGGCGCACGCAACTGCAGCGTCGCCTGCGGCAGCGGTGGTGGCAGCCGCGGAAGCGAGTCCGGCCGCGCCCGCCGCAGTCGCGCTCACCAACGGTTCCGCAACGCACCCGGCGGTCGAGACCGAGCCGCTCGAAGGTCCGGATAGCTCGCCGACGATCGAAGCCCACGAGATCCCACTGCCACGCCGCGGCAAGAAGCAGCGCATGGTCATGCTGACCCTGCTGGACGGCACGCGCGTCAATCTGCCCGCCAAATCGCCGGCAGTGACGAAGGGGCGTCTGCCCAGCGATCCGCCCTCGACCGAAGCTCCCGGACGCGCTTTCGAAGGCCTGACGGCCCGCGACTTGATCACCGCCCTGCGAGCCGTCTCCCACGGCGCCGATGCCACCGAAATCTTGGGGGAAAACCTGCGCTGGGAGGCCTTATTCTCGGCCCTGCTCTCGATGATGCTAAAGAAACAACTGATCGCCGACTGGGAGTTCGTCGAAGAGTACAAGAAGTTCTGATGCCCCACTCAGACGAAGGGTAGTGCGCGGGCAAGGGCGAACTTGAGGTAGCGACCTTCGAGGTGACCGGCCGCGTAGGGATGGTCGGGGGCGTGGGCGGCTTCGTGCACGATGGTGAGGCGCTGGTGAGCGCGGGCGGCGCCTTCGCCCAGGGTTTGGCGAAATGCGTCGGGGGAGACTTGGGCGGTGCAGCTGGCGGCGGCATAGAGGCCACCGGGCTCCAGCACTGCGAGCGCGGCCGCATGAAGTTTCTTATAGGTGCGCAGAGCGCTGAACAGCTCGGCGCGCGAGCTTGCGAAACTGGGCGGATCGGCGATCACCAGCTGAAAGCGCCGGCCGTGCCGCTTGGCAGTTTCGAGGTAATCGAACGCGTCTGCGGCCAGCTCTTCGTGGCGGTCCGCGGGGATCGAGTTGAGGTCGAAGTTGCGACTAGCCGCGCGCAGCGCTGGGGCGGCGATGTCGACGCTGGTCACGTGACTCGCGCCGCCCGCCGCGCAGGCCACCGAAAAGGCCCCGGTGTAGGCGAACAGGTTGAGCACGCTTTGCCCGGCAGAGAGCTGCCGCAAGTAGTGCCGGTTGTCGCGGTGGTCCAAGAAGAGGCCCGTCTTCTGGCCGTTTTCGAGATCCACCTCGAAGCGGAGCGCGTGCTCGCGGACCACGAGCGGCGTGGGAGCTTGCTGTCCATTCAGATGGCGGAGCTCGGAGGCTCGATCCTTGCGGCGCGTCACGCGCTCGTAGACGCCGCTGAGCTCTGGGCGCGCGGCGAGCGCCTGGGCCACCCAGTCGACGACTTGCCGCAGCGCAGGCGAATAGCTGACCAGGACCGCCACGCCTGCGTAAATGTCGGCCACGATGCCCGGCAAACCATCGCCTTCGCCGAAGAGCAAGCGGAACGCGTCGCTGTCCGGGTGCAGTAGGCGTCGTCGCAACTGCCAGGCTTCCTCGATCCGCTCCGCCGCCCAGGCTGCGTCGGGGCGCTGCTGGCGCGAAAAGACGCGCAGCGCGATCGGCGAGTCGGCATCCCAAAGTGCATAGCCGCGGAACCCACCCGAGCGAATCGCCACGAAGTCACCGGGCTGTGCGCGAAAACTTTGCGGGACGTGGTCGCGGTAGACCCACGGATGGCCCGCCGAAAGCCGCGCCTCCAGCGACTCGGGCAAAACCAGAACACCTGGCTCGTGCCGCGTCCCCGCCTTTGGCCGTTGCCGCGGGCGCTTCTGCTTCACCCTTTCTTGTCCGGCGACGGCGCGGTGCTCTGCCGCACCACCAAATCCATCGGAAACTCCAGCACCGAGCGGTCGTGCGACTCGCCGTTCATTTGGGCCATCAGCGAGCGGCAGGCGGCTGCGCCCATGGCCCGCATCTGCTGCCGCACCGTGGTCAGGCCCGGCCAGAACAAGCTGGCCGCCGGCACGTCGTCGTAGCCGACCACCGACACGTCCTTGGGGATGCCCACGCCGTGCGCTTGCACGGTGCGCAGGAAGCCGAGGGCCATCACGTCGTTGGCGCACACCACGGCGGTGGGCGCGCGCGGGCGCGGCATCTTCATCCACCTTTCGGCAAAGGCAATGCCCTCCTGCAAGTGGTAGCGCGGCGCGAAGATCAGGTGCTGCGCAGGGATCTTGATGCGGCGCATTCCTAGCCCTTCCTCCAGCCCCTGCGCGCGCTGCCGACTATCCAGCGAGTCCTCGGGCCCGCCCAGGTAGGCAATGCGCCGATGCCCGAGCTCGTACAAGTGCTCGGCGATCTCCCGACCGGCGTCCACGTTGTTGCTGCGCAAGACGGCGCCGCCCTTGAAGCTTTCGTCCGGCGTGATCAGCGCGATGGCGAGCTTCAGCTTGCGCGCGGCTTCGACCAGCGGCTTCTCCCGCTTGCCGGGGCGAGCGAAGATCAGCCCGTCGACGCAGTGCTCACGAATCCACGACGTCACGGTAGCCGAATCGTAGGTGCCGCGCAGCACCAAGCTGCCGACCAAGAGCGAGATGTGCTTGGAGGTGAGCTCTTCCTCGATGCCGCCGAGGATCTGAGTGATCCACTCGTTTTGGCTGTCTTCCATGACCAGGCCAAAGGAGCCGGCGCGGCCGAGCGAGAAGTTACGGGCGGTCGTCCAGGGCGTGTAGCCGAGCTTTTGGATGACCTTGGCCACGCGGGCTCGCACCTCGGCACTGGCGTAGCCGCCGTTGATGACACGCGAAACCGTGCTCTTGCTGACCTTGGCGTGCTTGGCGACTTCGGCGATATCTGGACGTCGAGACATCGTGATTCGACCTGCAACCTAGCACTACTGCCGCAGACTTTGGCGAGAGCAGATCACGATCGGCGTGAGTGGGAACGAGCCACGAGACAAAACTGGCGAGGCCAGCGCGGTTTCGTCGTTGGCTGGAAGAGTCGCCGGGCCCGGCGGAGCGCCCGCTCGGGCA
>DATEDZ010000055.1:0-4620 GCA_035281385.1 Polyangiaceae bacterium | reverse complement strand
GGTCAACGTCAACACGGGCGCGATCGCCCAGCAGATGCGGCACGACGCCTGGGGCAAGGTGCTCGAGGACACGAATCCCGGCTTCATGCCGTTCGGGTTCGCGGCGGGACTCTATGATCCGGATACGGAGCTCGTGCGATTGGGCGCGAGGGACTAAGGACGGCATCGAGGTTCCGGAACGGCTTTTGGCGAACACGAAGTGAGGGTCGGTGAGCTCGGCTCTTCGTCGATTCTATGGCGCACCACCAGGCCCCAGTGACCGCACTCAAGCTATCCATGGCCGGACGGCCTGCCGCTCCCCACCTTCGGAGCAACAGTCGTACGATGCGCATCGATCAGCAGCATGAACCTCGCCGCGGAGCACCTCCTCCCGCCGTGTAAGATCGACGGCGCTCGGGCGTTTCTCGCCCGAAAGAGCGAAATATGCCGAGCTGGCGAGCTTTGGCCTTCTGGCTTGACTGTATTTCGACTAGAAAACGTCCGGTTGTTGCTCGGGCCAGCGGGCCCTGGCAGAGCGTGGCGCGTGCCACACAAGAGGAGAGAAACGGCATGTCTCGAAACACCTCGATGAGCTTCCTTCTACTGAGCAGCCTTGTGGGCATGCTCACGGCGTGCGGCGAGGACAAGCCCGCCGAGACCGGCCAACCCGGCGCGGTCCAGTGTCCTCCCGGCCAGTACTACGACGGTCGCTTCTGCCAGACTCAGGGCGCACCCGCCGCAACGACCGCGGCTCCGGCCACCACCGCTGCACCGGGCGGCACCGCTCCTGGGGCTATTCCTCCGGGCGTGGTCGCCACCACCACCGCCGGTCCGACTGCGACGCCGCTCGATCCCACGGCTGCGCAGGCTGCCACGCAGCTCATCACGCCGCTCGGTGCGCAGCACGCCGCGCCCGGCGCCAAGCCGGTCGGCTCGGCCATGGCCGGTAACTTCCAGCAGGGCCAGTCGCTCGAGTCGCAGGTCCAGATGAACCCCGGCAAGTGCTACACGGTGGTCGGCGTGGGCTTGCCCCCGGTGACGAACCTCGACATCTCGCTGGTGCCGGCGCTTCCGATCCCCGGCTTGCCCGCTGCCACCATGGCGGCTGACAACACGGTGGGCGCCAACGCGATCGTCGGCGACAAGCCGAACTGCTTCAAGTGGGCGTTTCCGATGAGCGGCATGATGAAGGTGATCATGACCGTCTCGGCGGGCTCCGGCGTCGCCGCAGCTCAGGTTTTCGAGAAGTAGTCGACTCGCCATCCCGCACGGGATGGGCTCTACGCGGGAGTGCGCTCGGCTTGATCGGGCGCGCTACCCAGCTTGCCCGCACCGAATAGGGGTACCAAAACGCCGAGCCCGCCTGCCTGTCTGCGCGAAAGCTCCCAGCGTGTGATCTTCGGCGCGACGATGGCGGCGGTGGTCGCTAGTGCGAAGCCAGCCAACACGTCGATCACGTAGTGCCAGCGCAGGAACATGGTCGCGCCGATGATGTTGGCCGCGAAGAAGGCCAAGAGCGGCCACGTGAAGCGGAACGGCAGGCGGTCCCGATTGCGAAACGAGAACATCGCGATGAAGCACGGTCCGGCCGTGTGCAGCGACGGGAAGATGTCTTTCATCGCGCCGCCGGAGCGTACGGTGGACCAGACCAGGTCCATCCACAGGCCGCTGGGCAGCTCGTTGCGGAAGAGCTCGGGCATGGCCTTGTAGGGGCCGAAGCCCGGCACCAGGATGTACCCGGTGTGCCCCAGGCAGACGATGATCAGCATGCCCAGCATGAACTCGCCGAGCAGCATCTGGCGCCTGGCGCCGAAGACGATGGGGATGACGTGCGCCGCCAGCAGGAAAAAGTAACAAAAGTAAAAGAAGGCGAACCATTCGGTCGTGGTGGGCGTGACGAACTGGTCCATCCACACCGCCGGCTCCACGCCGAAGAGCTTCAGATCGAGCGCGTACAGCTCGTGGTCGAGCGAGCCGGGGTTGACGACCGGTAGCAGGTGCCGGAACAGAAAGTAGCTCTGCTGCACGGTGCCGTAGATGCCGACGCGGTACAGGAGCGCGCACCACAAGCCTTGTTTCAACAGCTCGCCCCGCACCAGCAGCATGCTGACCAGAAACGTGGTCAAAAGGCCGATGACCTGCACCAGGCAGTGCAGTCGTTCCGGGTTCGGCGGCGCGATCAGCACCGCGACGTTGAGCAGCACCAGGTAGCCGAACACCAGGTAATCGGCCGTGGCAAGCGAGCGCAGGGCCCTTTGGACGCGAATCACCTCAAGGCTCCGTGCTCTTGCGCAAAAGCGGCGCCTCGGTCGCGCTCGCATCCGCTGTCGCCTCTGGCGTCGCGGGCGGAGCGGCCGGTTCGGCATCGACGCGCAGGCGGGGCGCTGCCTGCTCGAGCAGCGCGGCGACGCTGGCCTCGGCTAGCAGCAGCTCGGCCTGTTCGGGGTCGATCTGCAAGAGCTGACTTGCGCGAGTGCCGTCCAGAGCCCCGAGCGCCGTCTGCGCATCGCTCAGTGCCGCGAGGCGCGCCGCGTGCAGCGCCTCGCTCCGCTGGCTACGCGCCGCCGCCGCCGCCCGTAGCGCCCATAGTCCCACGCCGAGCGGCACGCTGCACGCCAGCAGCGTGAACAGCGTGGGTAGCAGGCCCGGTGAGGCGGCCAGCAGCACCCCGCTCGCCACGAGCAGCGCCAGCGCGCCGAGACCGGAGAGCGCCAGGCCGGCGGCGCTCAGCACTACGTGCCGGGTGTGCTTCCGGCCCGCCGTCTTGAGAGCAGCCTGCGCGGGGGCTCCGAGCTCCACCTCGGGCGCGTCGAGGACCAAGCGCGGTCCGCCACAGACCGCGCAGCGGAAGCCGAGCGCGGCGTGCGGCTCTACGATGGCCAGAGCGCCGCAGTGCGGGCAGCTACTGGCGGCGCTGCTGCGGGCGATCGACATCGAACGCGCGCTCTTTAGCATTGCCTGATGCAGCGCTCATCTTTCGATGGCTACCAGAATGAGGGGCCACCCCCCAATTTTCCCGCAAAACCAGCGCCTTTTCCTTCACAGCTAGAGTGGAATTTGGAGGGACGCTTGGTGTAGCCTCTCGCCCGCCATGAAGCTTGCCCCTACCGCCCGCCTGCTCGGCGCGGCGACCCTCGCGCTCGCCTTGCTGTCGAGCGCCGAGCCTGCTGCGGCGTTCCCCGGGTTTTTCGCCTCGAAGAAGCAAGAGCCGATCAAGACGTACTCCACCCAGATCGCGGTCATGAAGCGGGGGGCCGACACGGTGGTGAGCGTGATGGCCGACTACGAGGGGCCGCTGGAAGGCTTCGCTTTGGTCATGCTGGTGCCGGCGGACGTCACGAGCGAGAAGGTCACCACGCTCAAACGCGACTTCGTCGATCGGCTCGACTCGCTCAGCGCTCCCCGCTTCCACGAGTACTGGGAACAGGATCCCTGCGATCCCGGTCCGATCGAGCAAGAGTGGGAGCGCAACCTCAAAGTGCAGGGCTCGGCAGGCGGTCCGCTGGGTGGCGGCGCGCCCACGCCGGAAGGTAGCGCGCTGAAACCCGCCAAGGAGCTGTTCCTCGACGTGAAGGCGCGTCAGAAGGAAGGCGAGTACAAGTTCACGCTGCTGGAGCCGGGGGCGAGCGTCGTCGAGTGGCTCTCGAGCCACGGCTACCAGGCGCCCGAGGGGGCAGCCGCCGCGCTTGCGGCCTACGCTGCCTTGCGGCCGCTGGTTGCCGAGGTCGATCCCAAGCGCATCGAGCTCGTGGGTGGCGAACGCGCGCAGCTTTCGCCGGTACGCTTTGCGACATCACAGCGGTTCGATACCTTCCCCAGTCGCCTGGGCCTGCTCAACGCTCCGAAGCAGCAGGAGCTCGTGATCTTCGTGATCGATCCGGAGTCACGTTACGAGGCCAAAAACTACGCGACCATGTTCCCGCCCACCAACGTGCACCTCGACTTCAGCGCCAAGGAGCGCATGGGCGAGTTTTACAACGCGCTCTACGACATCATCCTGGCCAAGCATCCGCAGACTTTCTTGGCGGAGTACGCCTGGCCCGCGGACGGTTGCGGTCAGCCGTGCGCCACCGAGCCGCTGATGATCCACGAGCTGCTCAGCCTGGGGGCCGATGTCTTCGAGCAATCGGTGCCGGAGGCCGAGCGTCACCCCAAGCCACCTGAGCTTACCAAGGACGAAGAGAAGATCTTCAAGGACTCGATCAAAGAGCTCAAGCCGAAGGAGAAGCTCGAACGCACCAAGACGTTCAAAGAGGAGCGCATGATGGTGGCCGAACGCCAGGCGCTCGTGGCTCGCCACAAGTACCTCGTCTCGCGCTTGCACTATCGTTACGACAGTAAGACGCTGCCCAAGGACCCGCAGATCGGCACCGCGGCGCCCGCCAGCGGCGGCCACGCCCAGCCCAAGGGCAAGGAAGGCGAGGCCACGACCGAGGTCAAGACCGGCGACGCCAACAAGCTTCAGATCCGCTACAACAACTTCCACCCCTGGGTGCCGGTCATTCAGTGTCCGCAGCCGGATCGCTACCGCTGGGGCAAGGCGGGCCGCGACTACCGCGGTCTACGTAAGACGTGGATCGCCGACGACCTGACGCGCAAGAGTCACACGCAGATCAAACCGGCTAAAGTGGTCAAGACGCC
>DATEDZ010000054.1:0-13495 GCA_035281385.1 Polyangiaceae bacterium | reverse complement strand
CAGCTCTCGCAGCTCGTAGTCAGTGGTCGTCACGAGCGCGAAGAAGATCTCGGACATCACGGTTTTCCAGGGCACAGCACGACGCTCGTCGGAGCGTTGGGTAACGCTACGAAAGAGTGCGAGCAGGGTGTAGGCGATGCGTAGCAGTGCGACGACGAGGACCAGGCCGTAGTGCGACCTGGCGAACATCTGGTTCGTGGCGCTGCGCGTGTTGCCGGCGCCCATCTGATTGACGTTCACGAGCACGTAGTCGACGTCCACGCTGGGACCGTCTTTGAGCGTGTAGGCGTCGAGCGCGCCGCGACGTGGGGCACCTCGTTTTCCGAGGCGGCGACGCTGGCTTCGCGCGGGATGGAATCGGCCATCTTCTTCACGGTCCGGTAGCGCGCCTGTTCCTCAGGCGTCATCTTGAACTCGACTTTTGCGAACCCGCCCACAAAGTAGCCGTTTCGGCACGGGCGGGGCGCGCGCAAACCTGGACGGGGCGTCAGGCGAAGGCTGGTAGCGGAAGGCGGAGGCGTTCGAGGAGCTTCTTGATCCTGCGCATGGCTGCTCTCCAGTAGAAAACGGCGGGTGGGCCGGTATGAGGTGAGGTCGTACATCCATGCGCCTGGCCTGGCAAGTAAACTCGCTCGCGTGGGCGAGCGGAGCCCGGCATCTCGGATGGTTTCGGGAGGTCCGCCGCTGCCCTGTCCGAGCGCGGCTTCCGTCTCACGTAGGGTGGAAAACGCTCGTCGCGGGATCTGCTCCACGAGCTGCACAGCGCGACATGCTCGGAAGTCGGTGGCGCTTGACGGTCCGGGCGGCGGGTCGTATGCGGGCCGCGTGCAAGCCACCGCGAGCGAGCTGAGCCGACGCCGGTTGCTCTGGTTGCTCGGTTCGAGCTGTGGGGTGCTGTTCGGCGCATGCAAGCGCTCCGCCGAGTTGCCCGAGCTGGGCGGCATCGGTGCCTTCAGCCTGACCGACCAGGCCGGGCGCGCGGTGACTGCCGAGAGCCTACGCGGGAGGGTTTGGGCGGCGGCGTTCATGTTCACGCGGTGCCCGACGGTTTGCCCGCGCATCACGCGGCGCATGCGCGACCTGCAGCGGGCCGCGAAAAATGACGGCATCGAGCTCGATCTGGTGAGCTTCAGTGTCGATCCGGAGCACGACACGCCCGAGGTGCTGCGCGCGTACGCGCAGAAGTACGAGGCCGACCTGGAAAGCTGGCGCTTCCTGACCGGGGATCTCGAGGTCGTGCGAAGGACCTCCGAGCAGGGCTTCAAGCTGGCGCTTCAGGGCAAGCCGACAGCGGGCGTCGAGCATTTCGGGCTGATGCACGGCTCGCACCTGGTGCTGGTGGACCGCGCCGGGCAAATCCGCGGCTATTACCGCACCTCGGAGGACGAAGCGATGAAGCAGCTGCTCAGCGACGCCGAAGCGCTCGGGTAGTTAGCTGGCGGCCAGCCGAAAGCTGGCGGCCAGCCAAGGGCCAACGTGGCGGCCAGCTCGACTGGCAGGGAAGGCCGCTGTTTGTGGGCGGCACGCGCGCTGCAATGTCGGCGCGCATCCATGCACGCTATACTGCCCGCGATGGTGACGTTGCCGATCGTCTCGCTTCGCTACCGCGTCGGTGCGGATCCCGAGGCATGGGTCATTCCGGAGGGGCCCGTGCCTGAGTCGACCGCTCACGACGCAGCGCTAGTGCGCTGCTTTTCACTTCTCGCCGCGTGGGCGGCCCGCACCGGCAACGGCGCCCGGGTCGCGCGCAACCTGGCCGTGCGCTGGCTGCCCCAGCACCCGCGGACCGGCATCGATCCGGACGTGTGTGTGCTGCTGCCGGGCCCCGCCGATTTCGACGAGCTGTCATCGCTCCGACTCTGGGAAACTGATAGGCAACCTCCCCTGCTCGCGATCGAGGTCGTGAGCGAGTCGCACCCTTACAAGGACTACGTCTCGATCCAAGAGCGCTACGCCGCGATGGGCGTACCAGAGCTGCTGATCTACGACCCGTTGTTGGTTGGTCCGAAGGCACTGGGTGGCCCGGTCGCGCTGCAGCTGTGGCGTCGCGAGGCGACCGGCTTGTTCGAGCGCGTTCATTTCGGGAGCGAGCCCGTGTATTCGGTGGTGCTCGACGCCTGGTTCATCGCCGACGGGCGTAGCATGCATATCGCTGACGACCGCGCCGGTGCCCGGCGTTGGCTCACCGAGGCTGAAGAGCTGGCGCTCAGGCTCGGCGAGTCTCGGGCCGACGCCGAGCGCGCCAAAGTCGACGCCGAGCATGCCAAAGCCGACGCCGAGCGCGCCAAGGCCGACGCCGAGCGCGCCAAGGCGAGCGCGCTGCGCGAAGAGCAGCTGCGTTTCGCCCTCGAGCAGAAGATTCGAGAGCTCGAGGCCGAGCGGTCGCGACGCTGAGCGCGGTTATCCTGCTGCGACGGGCGCTTCGGTTTCCGGTTCCTCTTCGGGACCGCGACGCTGGCTTGGGATCACCGGCGGCGCCGCTGGCCGCCGCTGCGCCGGTGGCGGCCCCGCCCAGCACGCTGAAAACCCGCTAAAAGACGTGAGCACCCGCGCGGTCCGAGTCTTGCTGAGTCGCTAGCGAGCTCATGCAAGCTATACTGCCCGTCGCCATGGTGCCGCAGTCGATTGTCTCGCTTCGCTACTGCGTCGGCGAAAGTCCCGAAGCATGGGTCATTCCGGAGGGGCCCGTGCCAGAATCGACTGCTCACCACGAAGCGCTGCGGCGAACCGAATCTTTGCTGATTGCCTGGGCGGCCCGCGTTGCCAATGGCGCGCGCATCGCCAGTAACTTGGCGATCCGCTGGCTGCCAGAGCACCCGCGGACCGGGATTGATCCCGATGTGTGCGTCTTGCTCCCGGGGCCGTCGGACTTCGAGGCCCTAACTTCGCTTTGCTTGTGGGAGCCTGGACGGCGACCGCCACGGCTCGCCATCGAGGTGGCCAGTGCCTCGCATCCCTACAAAGACTATGTTTCGATCCACGAGCGCTACGCGGCCATGGGCGCCGAGGAACTGTTGGTCTTCGATCCGTTGCTAGTCGGGCCCAAGGCGCTCGGCGGCCCCGTCGCACTTCAGCTGTGGCGGCGCGAGCAGTCAGGGCTGTTCGAGCGCGTCCATTTCGGCGACGCGCCCGTGTACTCGCAGGTGCTCGATGCCTGGTTCGTCGCCGAGGGACGCGTGCTTCACATCAGTGACGACCGCGCCGGGACCCAGCGCTGGCCCACGGAGTCGGAGGAGGCACGGGCGCAAGCTGGCTCAGCCCAAGCCGACGCCGAGCGCGCCCAAGCCGATGCCGAGCGCGCCCAAGCCGACAACGAACGGCTGAAGAGCGCGATCGAACGCACCGACCAGGTGCGCTTGGCTCTCGAGCAGAAGATACGAGAGCTCGAAGCCGAGCGTTTTCGAAAGTAAGCTTGGCGCTATTCCGCGGCGACGGGCGCGTCGGACTCCGGCTCGGGGCGGCGCGGATAACGCATGCGCTGCGGCGTCGCGATGCGAACGATACCGAGCTTGTCGAGCAGCACGATGACGGGATACGTCGGGTCGAGCTCGAAGCGGCGCGCCGCGAAGTTCGGGCTCATCGAGAACTCGTGGTGGTTGTTCTGGAACAGCTCACCCGCGGTCAGAAAGTCGAAGATCAGCGTGTTGCGCGAGACGTCGGCGCAGTCGTAGTTGCGGTAGCCGTACTTGTGCCCGCACCAGTTGACGATGGCGCCGTGGATCGGGCCCATGATGTAGTGCGCGGGCAAGAGCAGCAGCAGCCAGGGGCTCGTGGCGAACTTGAGGTAGAACAGCGTGTACAGGCCGCCCCAAGCGACGCGCCCCAACCAGTTCTGTCCGATCTTCTCGAGTAACGGCCAGCTCGGTAGGTTGGCCTCGAAGCGAGGCTCCGGCGCTTCGCGGTAGTACGCGAAGTCGTCGTAGCGCTTCTTGGTCGCCAGCATCATCGTAAACACGTTCTTGTAGAAGAGCGGCGAATGCGGATCCTTCTCCGTATCGCTGTAGGCGTGATGCATGCGATGCAGGATCGCGTAGCCGCGCGGTGACAAGAAGCTCGAGCCCTGCGCCAGGTAGGTGAGGAAGAAGAAGAAGCGCTCCCAACCCTTCGTCATCGTGAACTGTTGATGCGCGCCGTAGCGGTGCAGGAAGAAGGTCTGGAAGAAGACCGAGAGCTGCCAGTGGGCGACGAAGAAGACCAAAATCGGGACCATGGGCCATCCCAAGCTAGTGTCAGGGCCTCGAAATGGTGGTCATTCTTCAGTCATTTGCTGCCCTTAGCGCGCTGCGCCAGGCCGGCGGCGCAAGCGCGGCCGTGTCTTGCGAAAAGCGCCAAAATCGCTAAAGTGCCCGCTTTCCATTGGTTGAAACGACGAAAAAAGCCCCGCTCGTGGGTGTGATCATGGGCTCCTCCAGCGATTGGGAGACGCTGCAGCACACCGCTGCGGCACTTCAGGAATTGGGTGTGCCACATGAAGTCAAGGTGGTGTCGGCGCACCGCACGCCGGACTTGATGTTCGAGTACGCCGCGAGCGCCGAGAGCCGCGGGCTCGAGGTGATCGTGGCAGGAGCCGGTGGCGCCGCACACCTGCCGGGGATGGTGGCGGCCAAGACCGCGCTACCGGTGTTGGGCGTGCCGGTGCAGAGCCAGGCTCTGAGCGGCATGGACTCGCTCCTGAGCATCGCGCAAATGCCGGCCGGTGTCCCGGTGGGAACGCTTGCGATTGGCAAGGCAGGCGCCATCAACGCAGGCCTACTCGCAGCTGCCATCGTGGGCAACTCGCATCCAGAAGTGCGCAAGGCTCTTCACGCCTACCGTCAGGCGCGGACGCAGGCCGTCCTCGACAAGCCCGATCCCCGCGGCTAGTGCAGCGCATGCGATATAGAGACAACAAACAAGACCGCGCTGCACTAGCCGCTTGCGAAGCAAGCGGGGGTCTGGGGCGTAGCCCCAGCGAGACAGACACTAGTGCACCGCTAGCCGCGCAGCGGAACAATCGCGAAGCGATTGTTGATGGAACATCACTAGCGGTGCGCTAGGCCATGAAGCTCGGCGCAACCGTCGGCGTGCTGGGGGCCGGCCAGCTCGGCCGCATGCTCGGCTTGTCGGGCCGCGAGCTGGGTCTCGAGCTCACGTTCCTTTCTCCCAACCCCGATTCCCCGGCGGGCGCCGTGGGAGCGCTGCTGGCGCGTGACTACCAGGATGCCGAGGGCCTCGAGCAACTGGCCCAGGCCGACGTGGTGACGTTCGAGTTCGAGAACGTACCAGTCGAGGCGCTGCGGGCACTCGAAGCCAAGGTCCGGGTAGCGCCGGGCTCACGCGCGCTCGAGGTGGCGCAGGATCGCCTGAACGAGAAGAGCTGCTTCCGCGCGCTCGGCATCGCGACGCCGCAGTTCGAGGCCGTCTCGAACGAGCAGGAGCTGAGTGCGGCGCTCGCGCGTGTCGGCTTGCCCGCGGTGCTCAAGACGCGGCGCTTCGGCTACGACGGCAAGGGCCAGGCCGTGCTGCGTACGCAGGCAGAGGCCCAGGCGGCCTTCGAGCGCTTGGGGGGCGACCCGCTGATTCTCGAAGGCTTCGTGAGCTTTCAGCGCGAGCTCAGCATCATCGCGGTCCGTAGCTCGCGGGGAGACGTCGTCTGCTATCCGCTCGTGGAGAATCATCACGCGCAGGGCATCCTGCGCAAGACCTTGGCGCCCGCGCCCGCGATCGACGCTGCCCTACAGCTTCAGGCCGCAAAGTACGTGGAGAAGCTGCTGACGCATCTCGACTACGTCGGCGTCATGGCGCTCGAGCTGTTTCAGCTGGATAGCTTGCTGCTCGCAAACGAGATCGCCCCACGGGTGCACAACAGCGGCCACTTCAGCATCGAAGGCGCCCGTACCAGCCAGTTCGAGAATCACCTGCGCGCGATTCTGGGGCTGCCGCTCGGCGCCACTGACGTACCGGTGCCCTGCGCGATGCTCAACCTGGTGGGCATCGCGCCCGATCCCGCCGCCATCCTGGCGGTGCCCGATGCCCACCTGCACTGGTACGGCAAAGCTCCACGCCCAGGCCGCAAAGTCGGTCACATCACCGTCTGCGCCCCCGACGCCGCCACCCTCGCCGACCGCGTCGCGACCCTGGAACGAATCATCGCGGCTTCGTAAGTCTCCCGAATCAACAGGGAGGCGGGGAGACGGGGAGTTTTTGGGGGTTGCATGCCGCGATTCACTCCAAGCGCCGCGCCGGATGCGTAAGGTAGCCCACGTTTCATACCCAAGAAATTCTCGTTCGCAGAACTCCCCGTCTCCCCATCTCCCTGTTATCTGAGTCGGGCGGTTACTTGTAGTCTTTGGCGGAAGGGGCGAGCAGGGTGCCGCACATGGTCTTGCACAGGATGTCTTTGTCGCCGCAGCTGCACTTGCCTTCTTGTTTCTTCTGCAGCGTGTCCTTCATCTGATGGATGGTGAAGCCGGCCAGGCGCTCGACCCGTTCCCACTTCCACTTTTCCTTACGCTGCTTGGCCGTGAGAGGCTGGGTGGCTTGACCGTCGGGCTCAGCGCAGCAGCGGAAGCCGAGGAAGTAGTAGTAGAAACCTTCGTCATGCGTGTAGATCTTGGGGCGGCACTGGTTGCGCACGCCCTTGTACCAGGGGCCACCGCTGTGAATGCTGTCGAACTTGCCCTTGAAACCGGGCTCGTTGAAGCTCTCGCTCTGCACGACCTCGTCGGTGTTGCCCGGTAGATCGGCGACACCGTACGCACTGATGCACTCGGGCTGGCTGCCGTTGCGCACACCTTTCCAGAGGCGCGCTAGCTCGTCCGCGTCACGCTTGGCGACCTTGGGCATGTCGGGCGAGTCCCATTCCATGTCGCCGTGGCACTTGTTGGTGTCGCGCACGTAGCCGTAGGGGAAGGGCAGCATCCGTGGACCCTCACAGGCCAGCGTCCACTCGCTCTCGGTGCACATGCGCTTGCCGACCGCGGCGCACTTGACCTGCGCTTGATGGAACCTGTTCATCACCTCGGACCGGGCGCCCTTTTCGTTGGGCCAGGTGTAAGTGTCCATGCAGTAACGCTTCTTGGTCTTGCTGCCATTGCAGGTGCTCTTGGGCTCGAACTCCTCGCACACGATCTTGTCGTTGGCCTTATCGTGCCACTGCCTCAGGCACTTGTAGTCGACGTTGCTGCAGTACTCGCCTTCGACCAGCTGCATGCCTGCGGGGCAGGCGCTGTCGTCGAGATCGGCGCTGCTCTGCTTGGCGACCGGCTTCGCATCCGGCGCCTGTGGTTTGGCTCGTGGGGGCCCAGCCGAGCTCGATGGAGCGCCTGCCGGCGCCGGCTCGAACGTGCTTGGCGCGGGGGCAGGGGGCGGGGCGGGTGGCTCGGCGACCGCGACGGGCTCGGCCTGCGTCTGGCTGCCGGCGCAGGCCACGTAGGCGAAATACACGAAACCGAGAGCAAGCACGCGACGCATGACCGGCGGACCCTACATCCAAACTGCTGAGCGGACCAAATGGCAAGATGCTTGCCGCACGGCGCGTGGTTTTGATTAGAGTGCGCTGTCGATCAACAAGCAGCGCCGACAACGCTGCTGCTAGACCGGAGCGCTCCTTCACGCCGCTGGATTTCGACCACGCGGAGCTCATGCGCTTCCGCCACGCCGCGGGGTAACTCTGTACCAAATTGTCGCCTGAGTTGCGAGCGGAACCGCTGACTGACGCGAATTGTTGAGCGCGACTCAGCAATTCATTAGTTGAGCGAGGCTCAACAAGTCATGGGCATGCGCGTTGCAGCCGATCAGGGGTGAAGATTTGTTGAGTCGCGACTCAGGGACTTGCGACGTGGCAAAACGGGTCCCATGTAGCGACAACTTCTAAGTCGTCGAGCTGACGAAACATGGACGGGTCCCTGCCTTCTTCTGACGCCTTCGCGCATGAGCTCATCTCTGACGCTGATGAGGTTTCGCGAAAGCTCCGCGGCGGCATCTGGGAGCGCAGTAACGTGGCGCGCGTCACGTACACCGCGGTGTTCGGCTTTGGTCGCTGGCTTTCCGTCCATGGTGTCACGCCGAATTCGCTGACCTACGGCGCGCTAGCTCTAGCACTCGCTTCGGGCGTCGCCGCGGCGTTCACGCAGTACCTGCTGGCGGCGCTGCTGCTGCTGGTCAGCGGCGCGCTAGACCTGCTGGATGGCGTGGTCGCCCGAGCCGCGCATCGCAGCTCACGTTTCGGCGCGCTGCTGGATTCGACCGTGGATCGATTGGCTGACGCGCTGCCGCTACTCGGGCTCGTGGTCAGCTGTTCGTCTGCGCCGCTGGCGGCGGTGGTTCTGGTGCTGGCCATGCTCAGCGGGTTTGCAGTCTCGTACGTGCGCGCGCGTGCCGAAGGGCTCGGCGTCTCGCTGCCGCCCCTCTTCATGCGCCGCGCCGAGCGCCTGGGGCTGCTGCTGTTGGCGCTCCTGGTGGGCTCAATCACGCTGGCCGGCTTTCCCAGCCGGGTGGCGATGCTTTCGATCATCGCGGTGATGGCCGTGCTCAGCGCGGTGGCCGCGGTCTGGGCGATGCGGGCGGCCTACGTCGCGCTGGTGCTGGACGAGGTCAGGCGGGTCAGCGCGAAAGCAGCGCCGACACCGAGTAGGCCGTAGCGCCGGCGGTCATCCCCGCCAGTAAGTCGTCCGCCATGATCCCGACGCCAGGAGGCTGCAGTCGCTGCATCGAATCGATGGGCCCCGGTTTGGTGATGTCGAGCAGGCGAAACAGTCCTAGCGCCAGCAGTCGTACGCCCCAGCCGGCCCCGCTGACCATGCCCATCGCGATCAGCGCGCCGCACACCTCGTCGATCACCACGTGCTGGGGATCCTCGACGCCCTCTGCTTTCGCGACTTCGTTCGACGCCCAGGTTCCAGCCAGCGTGAGCCCGACGATGACCGCCGCGTGCGGCACTAGCCCGAGCGTGGCAAGCGCGAAGTGCAGCGGCAGCGCGCCGAGCGAGCCGACCGTGCCGGGCGCACGGGGCGAAAGGCCGCAACCAAACCAGGTGGCCAGCACGCGCGCGGGGAGGATGGCTTGAGCCATGGGGCGACCGTAACACGGGGTGGCCTCGGATCGCGCTCGGGTCTGTGGCGCCATCGACAGCTGTGGGCCCGGATGTTTCCGGTCGTGCCGGTGCTGTACGTGCTCGTTATCGCGGCCATTGGAGATCTGCGGCTAGAGCACGTGGTGCTGCTGGTGGTGGTGGCAGGTTTGGCGGCGTTCGGACCGCGCTCGCGCGCATTTCTGAGCGACATCACTCCATACGTGCTGGTGGCGCTCGGTTACGACATGGTGCGCTACGCCAGAACGTTTTTCGTGACGCCCGAGCGCGTCTGGGGCTGTGGCCTGCGCGAGCTGGAGCTTTTGACCTTCGCCATGGCGCCAGGGGTCACGCTTCAAGACTGGTTTCAGCTGCACCATACGCCGCTGTGGGACCTGGTGTTCGCGGTCCCCTACACCGTGTTCGCGTACCTGGCGCTGCTCTACTCGGCCTACCTGTACTTCGTGGATAGACCGCGCATGCGTCGCTATCTGTGGTCGTTCGCGATCGCGAACTTCATCTCGTTCGCGCTTTGGATGGCAGTGCCGGCCGCGCCGCCCTGGTACCTGCGCGCGCACGGTTGCGACATCAGCATGACCGCGCTGCCGAGCGCGGCGGGGCTCTTGCGCGTCGACCAGCTGCTTGGCATTCATTACTACGAGAACCTGTACACGCGCGCCGCTTCGGTGTTCGGAGCGATGCCCAGCATGCATTGCGCCTACCCGATGCTCGGGCTCTTGACCGCCTGGCGCTCGGCCACCTGGCAGACCCGACCGATTCACGTGTTGTATGCGGTCACCATGTTCGTGGGGTCGAACTATCTCGACCACCATTGGGTGTGGGACGGCGTGGCTGGCATCGCTCTGGCCTGCGTTGCGGTCTGGCTCAGCGGCAAGCTGTTGCCCGCTTCAGCTTCTAACCCCGGCGTGGCGATTGCGGCAGCGGGGGCGGCTTGAGCGCGCCGCTCTACCACGGTCGAACCGAGCGCGTCGTGCTATGGTTGATGGATCACTGGCGCTGGCTGCTCGCTTTTGCAGCGGCGCTGCTGGCGCTGAGCGGCTACCGCACGGTCCTGACCTATGGCTCGTTGCGCAGCGACCTGGAAGAGCTGTTGCCCCAGTCCGCGCCGAGCGTCTCCGCGATCGCTGAGCTGCGTCGGCGCTTGCCCGGCATCCGCTCGCTGGGCGTCGTCATCGAGCTCGATGATCCGGCGCGCGCTGCGGATGCCGAGCGCTTTCTGGAGCGCTTGGCTGAGCGTATCAGGGGCTACCCCCCCGACTTGGTGCGCAGCGTCCGCCTGGACAGCTCGGCGGAGCGCCGCTTTGCCGAACGCTACGCCCTGCAGTTGATGGATCCGGCGGACGTACGTCGGCTGCGCGAGGCCGTGGAGGCGCGTCGCGATTTCGAAGTGTCGCGCGCCACGGGCACGGATCTGGACGACGACGATCCCGAGCGCAAGCCGCCGGAGCTTCCGCTCGACGAGCTGAAGCGCAAGTACGAGGCGCGCTTCGCGGTGGATGCAGCCAAAAAGTCCGATCGCTTCGTGTCGGCGGACGGTCGCAATCTGGCGCTTCTGGTACAGACTAGCTCGCAGTCCACCGGCTCGGAGTCGGATCAGCATTTACTGTCCGCGGTGATCCGCGACGTAGTGGCCATCGGAGGTGTGCCGGCAGGCATGCGTCTCGGCTACGCGGGCGATGTCGCCACGCGTGTCGAGGAGATGCAGGGCCTCGCCACCGACCTCGGTACGTCTAGCGCGGTCGTGGCGCTGCTCGTCATTCTCAGCCTGCTCTGGTTCTATCGATCCTGGTCGGCACTGGTGGTGTTGTTCGTGCCGCTGGCGCTCGGAACGTGCCTGGGCTTCGCCCTGGTGGCGCTGCCGCCGCTGTCGATCCGCTCTCTGAATACCAACACGGCGTTCCTGGGCTCGATCGTGGTCGGCAACGGCATCAACAGCGGGATCGTGCTGCTGGCCCGTATTCAGGAGGAGCTGGGTCGTGGGCAGAGCGTGCGCGGAGCCATCACGACGGGTGTCGCGCAGAGTTTTCGCGCCACGCTGGCGGCGGCGCTCGCGTCTGCGGCTTCGTACGGCTCGTTGGTGTTCACCGACTTTCGCGGCTTCAACCAATTCGGCTGGATTGGCAGCATCGGCATCGTGCTGTGTTGGGCGGCGATGTACGCGCTGATGCCGCCGCTCTGCTTGCTGTTCGGCGAACGGCTGCGCCCGCGCGAGCGACGCAGCACGCTGAAGGTCGGGCCGTCGATCTCGGAGCGGCTGGCCGCTTTCACGGCGCAGCACCGGCGCGTGGTGCTGTTGGGGCTGCTGGCGCTAGGCGTCGTTTCCAGCGTAGGACTGACGTTGCGCCGCGGCGACTGGATCGAGTACGACCTGTCCAAGCTGAGGCGCAAGGATTCTTGGGAGAGCGGCGAGCGCTATTGGGGTAAGCGCCTCGACGCCGCGACCGGGCGTTACCTGACACCTACGGTCGTGATGACCGAGCGGCCCGCCGACGTAGCGATCGTCGAGCAGCGTCTGCAAGGCTTGATGCGCTCGGGTGGCGCCGGAGATCTGATCGCCGAGGTGCGGAGCGCGCGCCAGCTGCTGCCGGAAACGCGCGAGGCCGCGATTGCGGAGGCGCTCTTGCTCGAGGACGCCATCACGCCGCGCTTGCGCGCCCAGCTCAGTGAAAACGAGCGGCAGCAGCTAGATCGCGCGCTGTCGGCCGAGTCGCTGGTCCCGCTTCAGGCTAAGGACTTGCCGGAGGCATTTGCCGCGGGTCTGCGCGAGCGCGACGGGCAGGTGGGGCGCAGCGTGCTGGTGTTTCCCAAGGTCGGTGGTGGCACGTGGCGGGCTGAACGGCTCACGAGCTTTGCCCACGACCTGCGCGCCGTGGCCGCCGAGGTCGGCGCCACGGCAGCCGGACCGCTGCTACTCTCGAGCGATCTGGCCGCGGCCATGCGGGCGGATGGGCCGCGTGTGACGCTGCTCTCGTTCGGCTGCGTGCTCGTGATCTGTCTAGGCGCGTTCGGGGTGGTGGGTCGCCAGGCGTGGATGTTCTCGGGTTTGTCCGTCGCGACGCTGCTGTTGGGCGTCGTCTATATGCTCGGGCTCTTGGCCTGGACCGGTGCCAAGCTCAACTTCTCCAACTTCGTGGCGCTGCCCATCACGTTTGGCATCGGCGCCGACTACGCCATCAACATGCTGCGGCGCTACCAGGCGGACGGGCAGAGCTCGGAGGAGCGCCTGTCGCGGACCAGCGGGGCGCTCGTGCTGTGCTCGGCCATGACCGTCATCGGTTGGGGCGCGCTCTTGTTGGTGCAGAATCAGGCGCTGTTCTCGTTCGGCGTGTTCGCCATCAGCGGGGAGCTTGCGTCCCTCGGCGCCGCGGTGCTGGCGCTGCCGGCGGTGCTGGCCTGGTTCACAAACGGGTCAGCAGGGAGCAGATCAGGCCACCCGGACACGGCTCCGACGGCTCTGGGATGAGCTTGCAGCTTTCCGGCACCGCCACGAACACGGTCGGGGTGTCGCGGTCCGCGTTCCAAGACGAGCTGGCCCCCCACTTCAGCTTCGGCTTCTCCATCTTCCCGATGAAGCGTACCTGACATTCGGTCACGAAACGCGCCAGCTTCTCCGGCAACAGATTGCCCGGCGGCTCGATGTGCAGGCGCGTGGCGAGCGCGGGCTGCGCCCAGAGCCCCGCGACCAGAACCAGCCGATTGTCGTTCCAGGTTCGGTAGGGCGCGATGATGTTGGCCTTGTTGTCGTCGATCGGTGCGTTCGGATCGCGCGGCCACACTTCCGTGTCGCTCTTGTTGATGCAGTGCTTGCCTTCGAGCTCCTGATCGTAGGCGCACGCGAGCCCCGCGTAGTCCGCGGTCACCAATGTGATGCGCAAGGTGCCCTTTTTGCCGACCGCCCACTTCGAGGTGTCGGTCTTGGGCGGATCCTTTGGCTCGAGCTGCGCGCCGATCGGCGACATCGGCAGGATCACGAGCCCGCCTATAATGGCCGCAGCCACCAGAAACCTTCCACCGATGACCGGGGTTTCCTCGACGATGACCGGGGGCTTCTTCCCCTTGGCCTTGACCTTGGGCTTGGTCGGGGCGGGCGGCTGGGCGTTCTTGGCCGCATCTTCGGAGGGCTTTTCAGCGTCACTCATGCTGGCGGCTCAATAGCGCAAAAGGCGACCGGACACTAACCGCCTCGGATGGCGCGGCGCAAAAAATCCTCGAGGCCCGGCGAAGCGAGGGCACCAGCGCACATCTAGAGGCTTGGTAGCAGCCTTGTCCTACAAAATCGGCTGGCTTTCGGTCGCCGGCGGCCCCGACTGAGCTATATTCCGGGCGCTCACTTGGGGTTCCACAACGCTGCAAAGCGAGGATGCTCATGCAGGACAGCCGCCGCGTGCTTCGAACCTTTTCCGCCACTCTCGGGTCGCTGAGCGC
>DATEDZ010000053.1:0-34247 GCA_035281385.1 Polyangiaceae bacterium | reverse complement strand
GCCGCTCATTTTGCCCGAGATCTGTGAAGGGCGGCTCGATTGCCGACATAACCTGCCGCAGCTCAGCAGCACGCTCGGCGAGTGCTCTGAAAAGTCGCGCGAGTGCCGTGGGGCCGACGGGCGCGCCGTGACTGACACGGTCGAAATCACGCTCATCAACCTGCGTCTACCCGTAGAAAAGCCGGCGCTCGATCTGGCCACGGCCTTGGTCGAGATGCCGGCGGCGGTGCCGAGCATCAACGATCCGCGCCTGGCGTCGAATTTGCTCGTGCTGCCCCTGGCCGGTGGCGTCGTGACCGAGCGCACAGGTGACATCGATGCCTTCTTCGACGGCAAGCTGCGCAAGCTAAAACGCGGCGACGTCCCGCGCTTTGGCGAGGTGTTGTTCGTACCCGAGGGCGCTCGCTTGGCGGTGCAGGTCGGTTCCGTCGTTTACAGCACGGGGCGCAAGGGCATGGAGGAGCCGCCCGAAAATGCCTGCCTTCACGACGACGACGAGGACGATGACGACAACCGGCATCGCAACCAACGCGGTCGTGGTCACGAAATCGGGCGGGGCAAGGGTCACGATCCCGATCACCATGGCCACCACCGCTGCCACAAGTGCCCGAAGCGGGAGTGGGTCATCCTGTGCAATGGGCCTGAGGGCCAGAGCGAGCCGACACCCGCCCTTGACCCGCGTATTTCGGTAGGTACGCCGCTCGGCACGCTGCCGGAGCTGCCTTTGGTGGGCTCGCGGCCGGCTTGGGCGCAATATGGTGAAGGTGGCCTCTGGTATTTCCGCCCCTAGCCTCGGCGCCGTAGCCCACACGCTTTGGCTGCTGGTCGCGTGCGGCGGCCACAGCGTCAAGCCGGGCTCGCCCGCGGAAGGTGGCGCCGGCGGTCAGCCCGGAACGCCGCCGGCCGGAGAGTGCAGCCTCAGCCAGGGGACGTTCTCGGGCCCGCTCGTGTACTCCGGGCCGCCACCGCCCGCGCTGGCGCCGGTGCCCGATGGGCTCTTGACCGCATGGAGCGATTATCGCGACGTCGACTTCGGGCTCTACGCGCAAGCGCTCGACGTCCAGGGCAAGGCTGCGGCATCCGAGCAGAGGCTCTTTTCGAGCGGCCCGCTAGAGCCCGAGCTGAGCTTGTCTCTATCGAGCGCGGGTCTGGCACTGGCGTGGTCGGACCAAGAGCGCTTGCATGTCTCGCTGCTCGACCACGACGGAACGCTGCGCGCAGCCGACGTCTGGCTCTCCGAGCCGGCTCAGTACACCAGGGCTCCGCGGTTGGCCGCGGCCGGCGAGCGTTGGGGGCTGGTCTGGCAAGATGGGCCACGCTTGACCGCTGCGACCAGCCGCTTCGCGCTCGTCGGGGCGAGCGGCGGGGCAAGCGATCCGCTCATTCTCGCGCCGGAATCTGCGAACGCTCGTCAGCCCCAACTCTGCTTCAACGGTCAACGCTTCGGCGTCGTTTGGCACGACCAGCGCTCGGGTAAGGTGGAGGTCTGGTTCCGCATCGTGGACGCGAAGGGCAAGGCCGTCACGACCGATCGGCGCCTGGCCGCGCTCGAGGGGCAGGAGGCGAGCCTCGCCAGCATCGCGTGTGAGCGAGAAAACTTTGCGATTGCCTGGAACGAACGCCTCGGAAGTGACGAGTATCTGGTGCGTTTGCAGCGGGTCGACGCGCAGGGAAACGCTTTCGGCGATGTGCTCAGCTGGCCGGGCATCTTCGGAGCCCTGGCCTTCAACGGTCGCGAGCTGCAGCTGCTACGCTACACGAGCTTCGGCGCGTCCGAGCTCTGGCTCGAGCGCCTGTCGGGCGGAGCACTGGTTGAGCAACGGCTGGCGAAGGAGTTCAGCGGGACGGAGCTCCAGCTGCCACTTGTCGCGCAACCGGAGCGCTCGGTGATGATCTGGAGCGAGGAACAACAGCTGATGACGGCCAGCTTCGAATGCCCTGAAAGCAGTCGCTAGGGGTCGCTCTCGCACAGCAGCCCATCGTGGAGCACCGTGACCTTCGGCCGTACCTCGAGCTCCTTGGCGTAGAAACGTCCACGGTACTCCGGGAGTTGGTCATCATCGCTGCCCTGGTGCTTGCGCCACGGGCTGGCACCGCGACACCCTTCACCGAGCACTAAGGTCGCGTAGGGGGCGACTGCGATGCCCCAGAACGGCGCCTCGAGCTCGATGCGCTCATGGCTGGCGTTGCCGAGCAGCAGCGGCGCGGCCACGCCGGCGGCCGTAGTCACGTCGGCTCGGAAGCTCAAGTCGTCTTCGGCGAATAGCGAGACACCGCCGCTCGCGTCGGGCACTTCTACCGCCGAGCCTGCGTCGATGTCGATGTCGGTGAACCCGTACTGCCCATTGCTGAGCATGAGCTTGCCGCCGCGCTCCACGTCCAGCGAGCGGTAGTTGCCGGGCGCGAGCACGCGCGTCTGTCCATGCTTTACCCGGACCGACTGAGCACCGCCGAACGCCGGGGGCGCCCAGGGCACCTGCGCGCCGGGGAACTGGTCGACCGCGGTGAGGCCGAGATCGACGATCGCGTCGCCGGCGCGATCCAGACCATCGGAGTAGAGGACGGCGCCGTGAACGTGCGAGCGTCGACCGAGCGAAAGGAAGGGCGTGCTCAGCACGTCACCCGTCTCGACGCGTTGGCCGATCAGGGTGGCGCTATTGCCGTTGCCGCGCCGCCCGGACACGCTGCCCACGTTCATCAACGTGCCGAACAGGCCCGCGTCGGCCGTGATCAGCGCCTTGCTCTGCACGGTGAGCCGGTGCGAGCTGTAGAGCGTCGGCTCCGAAAGCACGCGCAGCTCCTGATCGAAGCTGGTCGAGCCGTTGGCGTTGGTGGCAACCCAGCGCACGCTGTGGAGCCCCGCCGGAAGGCTCACTTGATCGCCGACGATCGGGATCGAAACGGCTACGCCGTTGCTGCTGATGACGCTGCCGCTCAAGGTCGGCCCCGCATCGGAGCAAGGATTGTCCACCTCGGGCAAAGTGAGCTGGAACGTCGACTCGCCCGGCGTGCAACCGTGGAACGAGACGCTCGCTGGCGCATCCACGAACACTGGAAGCGTTGCGTCGGTGACGTGCACGGTCAGCTCGTCGAACGTGTGCGCGCCGTGCGCATCGAGCGCGTTGAAGCGCAGCACGTGATCGCCGAGTGGCAGCACAGCCGTGGCGTTCGCGGTGTGGCTCAAGGCGGTGCCGTCGAAGGTCCAGGCTCGAGCCAGCAGATCGCCGTCCGGATCGCTGGCCGTACCGGTTATGGATACGCTGGTGGTACACGAAACGTCGGTCGCCCCTAGCGTGATGTCGTCGCCTGCTCGAGCGTTGGGCGGGCGGTTGAAGACGGTCGTGGAGCTGGTGAAGGTCGTGCCGCCGATCGTGGCGTCACCCACCTTGGCCGACCACATCACGTCCGTGCTCACCACGCCGGTGACCGGGTTGTAGGTGATCAGGCTTTCGTCGGGCGTGTTCACGAACATGCCTTGCGGCAGGCCGTCGCGGCGCGCCACGGCCTGCATCCCTACCCCTGCCGGCAAGCGGATGCGGAACGAGTCTGGCCCGCCCGGCTCGATCGTGACGTCCATCGACGAATTCAGGCTGATCGTCAGATCGGTGATGTTGTAGTCCGTATCGTCGACCGTGTAGATGATGCCGCCGTACCTGAGCTCGAGCGCGTTGAGCCGCCCACGGCAAGGGCTCGTGGTTCGGCAGAACGGATCCGGCAGCTTTAGCGACACGTGCCCGCCCACGACCGGAATTTGTCCTGTGGCTCCCTCGATCGTCACCGTATTGTCGCCCGAGCCCATACCGCTCAGTTGCACGAACAAGTCCGTGCTGGTGGGTGACCCTGGTAGCAGCGATAGCGGAGGCGGAGCGACTGCCAGCACGCCCTTCGCCAGACGGGGCGCGAGCGCTACGACCCGAGCGAGTGGTCCGGGGCCGCGCTCCTGGTAGCCGAGACCGAAGAAGTGCTCCGCACCCTCGACCACGAGCCGTCAAGCACACGGCGCCCGAAGACGCTCGCTATCACGGCCAGCTCCCACGAGGCTGGCGCAGCGCTGACCTCTGGCGCCGCCGATGCAATCCGCAAGCCGTTCACGCGAGAAGAGCTCGGTGCCCGGATCGAACGGCTCGTGGCGCTAGAAGAGCCGATGCTCGAGTGTCGTTCACTGAAGTTGGATCGCAAACGCTGCCTGGTGTTGGTCGACGGCAAGTCGCTGACGCTGCGCAAGGCGGAGTACACGCTCCTCAAATACCTACTTCTCGAAAGGCCTCGTGTTGTCTCGACCACCGAGCTGCTCCAGGTGGCGCTCGGAACCTGTGGCGACGGCGGCACGGTGCGCTACCACATCTGTGAATTGCGCAGGAAGCTGCGCGCCGTGAGCGCGGACCATTTGCACACACTGCGCGGCCAGGGCTACTGGTTCGCCGACGAGCCGGCGTAGCTTGGGTCGGAGTTTGACCCGCGAAGGCCACCTCGCGCGGCTTGCGGCGCAACTCTGGGCCGGCGGGAGCGAGGCTCGATACGGCAGCTCGGCGCCTCGGCGGCAAAATCGCACGAAATGTCAGATCGGAAGGAGCGACAACCCATAGCTTGCGTCTATGAATCAGGACCTCAGAGCCGTTTGGGAAACGTATGTCAGCGCCTGGAAAGCCGTCGCGAGCACTGAAAAGCGCGCCATCTTCGCGACCTGCCTGGCGCCCAGCTGCGTGTACACCGACCCGCTGACGCAGGCCAAAGGCTGGGACGAGCTCTTGGCCTACATGCTCAGCTTTCATCAGCAAGTGCCGGGTGGCCATTTCGTGACCGAGTACTTCTCGGCACACCATGGGCGTAGTATCGCCCGTTGGAAGATGCTGAACGGTGAGGGCCAACTGCTCGGTGAAGGCACGAGCTACGGTGAGTACGACGCCGAGCAGCGGCTGGTGGCCATGGCAGGCTTCTTCGAAGCTCCCGGAGCGAGCGCGGCAGCGTGAGCTATTACCTCGAGCGCATTCAGCGCGGCGTCGACTATGTCGAAATGCGGCTCGACCAGGACGTCGAGCTCTCGGACGTGGCCAAGGCCGGCGGCCTCAGCCAATGGCATTTTCAACGCATCTTTCGGGCGCTCACGGGCGAAACCTTGAAGACGTACATTCGCGCGCGGCGGCTGGCGGCGTCGCTCGAGCTGCTGTTGACGACAGAGCTGCGCATTTTGGACATCGCAATCAGCGCCGGTTACGCGTCGCAGGAGGCGTTCGCGCGCGCCTTCAAGAAGTCCTTCGGGCTTACGCCGCAAGAGTATCGGGGCATGAAGGACAAGAGCTTGTTCCTTAAGAAGCCGCGCTTCGACCTGGCTTACCTGCAGCACATCAACGAAAACATCTCGCTTACCCCCGAAATCTATCAGCAGCAGCGGCTACTGCTGGTGGGCCTGCGCACGCAGTTTTTCAGCGTCGATTCGGAGAAGAACAACATCAGCCAGCAATTGCCCCCGCTGTGGGGCGCGTTTCTCGCGCGGCTGGGCGAGATTGAGCAGCGCGTGCCCGGCCTCTGCTACGGCGTGGTGTGCCAGGAAGCCGCTGACAGCGAGCGCCTTGAATACCACGCCGCCATCGAGGTCACGGACATCGGCCGCCTGCCGGAAGGCATGGTGGCGCTCGAAGTGCCGTCCGCCACCTACGCCCGCTTCGAGCACCGCTGCCCCGTCCAGCAGCTCGACCACACCGTGAGCTACGCCTACAGCACCTGGCTCGCTCAATCCGGCTATCGCCACACCTACGCCGCCGACCTCGAGCTCTACGGCGCCGGCTACCAGCCGAACAGCGCCGCCTCCGTGCTGCACTACGCCATTCCCATCGCCGCCGCGAACGACGACGAGCGCTGAGCGCTCAAGGCACGCTGATGCGGCCGAGCGCGCCCTGTGCGCCAGCTTGCGTGTGGCAAGCGTCACAGTCAGCGTCGGTCTGGGCCGTGAGCATCACGCGCTCGCTGTCTCCCAACACCCGTCGTGCAGCACCACGACCTTCGGCCGTACCTCGAGCTCCTTGGCGTAGAAACGTCCACGGTACTCGGGGAGCTGGTCATCATCGCTGCCCTGGTTACTGGGCTTTCAATCGTTGCTGAATATAGACACCAACCTTATCCGGAGCGTGCTCAGAACTCTTCGTCGGCATCGCCGAGCTCCGCCGAATACGCGACCACGGCCGAGTTACCGCCGAGCACGCCGAGCGGGCTCCATGGCGGGTTGATCGTGCCCATGCGAGCGCTGTTGTCGAGCGCCACGAAGTACTGCCCGGGGGGCAGCGGGATGCGCTGGCGAGCCTCCTGCCCCGGCTGCAGGGCAAATGTGCTCAGCGGAGCCTCGGGCGGCGCGGCCAGCGGCGACCCTAGCTGCAGGCCACTACGCCAAAGGTCGCCGGCCCCGCGCCGGATCACCATCACGTCCAGTGCCGGTCCGGTCAGCTGAAAGCGCAGGAACAGGGCTTGCTCCGAGCTCGACACCTCCAGCGGTCCGATCAGGTCCATCTGATCACTACGAATTTCGGTGGTATCGCGCTCGAGCAGGATGCGCCCGCCGCTGCTCGCGAAGTACTTCTGCGGCCGAGCCGGCGGCATCAGGATACCGATCGAAAACTCGTCACCCTCTTCACCGTGCACCACCGTAAACCCGCTCGACAGCTGACCTTCGACGATCTGTGAGCCGAACGTCGAGACCATGTAGCCGGCCGGACCTTGCGCCGCCCAGTCGACCAGCTTGTTTTCGATCGCGCCCATCCGAAAATCCGGGCCATAGACGATGCGCGCCGGCCTGGCCCAGACGTAAGTGGCGTCCTCGGCCATGAAGAAGTCCATGCGGTAGTCGATGGTCGCGGACACCGCAAAGCCCAGGCGCCCGGCCACCGGCGTCCACGCGAAGCCGGTGCCCGAGAAAGCCAGCGTGACGGTCTGGGCCGCATCGTTCACCTGAGTCGAGCAGCGCTCGGGGAAGAAGCGTCCAATCGCGTTGCCCTGCCCCGCGAGCTTGAGCGGCGCCCCGCGCTTGAGCATCTCCGGGCACATGCGCTGCGCACCGAAATTCGAGAACAGGAACCAGCGCAGCTCGGGGCTGGCGTTGACCGGTCCTTTGAACAGACCACAGCCCGTCGCTCCGAAGAGCAACAGTGTACCCGTGAGCGCGCACGGACGCGCCCCAAGACTTCCGCGTTTCGACGAAGCTCGACCCATTGTCCGGCCGGAGCCTAACACGAAGCTACGGACATACCGCTCAAGGTCCTCCCTCTTCTCACGGCAGCGCTCAGGAGCCGACCGCCCGGATGGCCACGGCCGAAAGCGCCGCGACTAAGCCCGGATGCAGGTGAGCGCGGGGACTCGCGTCAGCGTGAGCCCGAGCCGCTGCGTCATGCCGCGCGCTTCGATATCCAGGTCGTAGAGCGTCTCCACGTGATCCGCGACGAACCCGACCGGGGCCCAAGCGCCGATGATGCCGCGCTCGAGCCACGACCGGCGCTCGCGGCCGGTGGCGACCAAGTCGGGGCGCTCCAAGGTGGCAACTGGCGACGACTCGGGCATTGCCGAGGGGAGCAGATAACGGTTGGCCGCTGAGTGGCAATCAACGTTCTGAGGTCAACTCTCGGGTTCGTCGTCGCCGAAAAGGCTCCCCACGAAAAGCTCGATCGCCTCGAACGGCTCAGGGCGCACCGTCTCGTGGCGCTCGGCGCTCAGCACCGTGATGTAACCGTCGGATGACCAGCGCATGACCGTGAGCGTCGCTTCCCGCGGATCGGCCAGCCAATAGTGGCGGATGCCCGCGTGATGGTAGAGCCTGAGCTTCTTGACGGTGTCGTGGTTCGCGTTGCTGAGCGAAAGGACTTCGCACATCCAATCGGGCAAGAGCTTCACCGGCGTGCCCTTGGGGTGCTCGTGGCAGCGCTCGCGGCGCCAGCCGACGATGTCGGGACGAACGATGTCACCGCTCTCGAGCAAGACTTCGACCTCAGTCGCGATCCACCAGCCTCCGGGATCGCGACCACCAGGCTTGCGCTGGAATGGTCGGCGGATGACGCCGACGATGCCTGCTTGTGCGCCACCGTGCTCAGCCGCCGGGTCTGCCTTTCGAATCAACTCTCCGCCAATCAACTCGTGGAAGCGGTCTCCTTCCGGGATGGCCCAGAAGTCCTCGAGAGTTGCGCCGCGACGTGCCGATTGGCTCATGGCTGATTCCGTACCGAGTCTATCGCGGTTCTTGGGGCCACGCCACGTCAGCCAGAACCTAGTATCGAACACGATGTCGACATAGCCGGGCGGCGGCAGGCGCGGGCTTACGGCGTTGAAGTGCCCGCGCGTCGTAGCCTTCGTCGGCGGCGACGGCCTGACACTCGTGCACAAGAACAACCTGGTCGCCGTCGCGAACCGCACTCCCAAACGGGCCTCGAATTGTCCGGCCGGAGCCTTACGAGGAAACCGCCCGGATGGCCACGGCCGAAAGCGCCGCGACTAGGCCCGGATGCAGGTTGAGCGCCGGGATCCGCGTCAGCGTGAGCCCGAGCCGCTCCGCCATGCTGCGCGCTTCGATATCCAGGTCGTAGAGCGTCTCCACGTGATCCGCGATGAACCCGACCGGGGCCCAAGCCACGACTTTCTGGCCCTCCGCCGCGAGCCCCGTGAGGGTCGCTTCCACGCTCGGCCCGAGCCAGTCGCCGCCCTCTTTGCCCTGACTCTGGTAGCAAAGCCTCAGCTTTTGACCGAGCGCCGCCGAGATGGCCGACGCGGAGCGTTCGACCAACCGGGCGTAAGGATCTCCGCGGTCGATCACGCTCTTGGGCAAGCTGTGCGCCGAGATCACCAGCGCCGCACCCTGCGGAGCATGCTCCCGGATGAGCTCGGCCTGTGCTGCCACGAAGTCCGGCTCTTCACCCCAGGCATCGCTCTGCACGAGCTGGACCGGGCTCTGCGTGGCGTCGGCGGACTTGCGCGCGGCGTCCCAGTAAACGTGCTGACTGAACGGCGCCAGCGCGATCACTACCAGGCGCGAAAGACCCAGTGCTTCCGCGCCAGCCAGCGCCCGCTCCACGCCCGGCTCCCAGAGCCGCATCGCGGTGAGCACCGGCACCTCGAGCCGCTTGGCCAGGGCCTGGGACTGCTGGTGGGTGATGCGCAGCAGCGGTGAGCCGCCGATGGCCTCGTAGCGTCGGCGCAGGTCCTCGACCAGCCCGGGGGGTGGCGGTCGGCCGTGGCGGATCTTCGAGACGAACGCACCAAGGTCGTCGAGATCCTCGACGGTGCCATGGGCGACGAGCAGCACGCCTGTGTCGGCCGGCCAGGTCATCACGAGTCGGGTTTCTGATAGGGATACTCGAAGGACTTGGGCGGCGACAGGGTGCGTTTGATGATGCGGGGGCTGGTCCAGCGCAAGAGGTTCCAGGGCGAGCCCGCCTTGTCGTTGGTCCCGGAACGGCGCGAACCGCCAAACGGCTGCTGTCCGACCACCGCGCCCGTGGGCTTGTCGTTGATATAGAAGTTGCCGGCGGCGAAGCGCAGCCGCTGCGTCAGCTCGGCGATCACCTGCTCGTCCTCGGCGAACAACGCACCCGTCAAGCCGTAGACCGAGCCCTGATCGCAGAGCTTGAGCGCGTCATCGAGCCGAGCGTCGTCGTACACGAATACCGACACCACAGGTCCGAACAGCTCACGCTGCAAGAGCTCGTGCCGCGCGTCGAGCACCTCGATCAGGGTGGGCTGAACGAAGTAGCCCTCGCTGTCGTCCACGGTGCCGCCGGCCAGCACCCGGCATTCGGGATCCTGAGCAGCCTGGGCCAGAACCCCTTGCAGTCGGTCGAAAGCGGACCGGCCGATCACCGCGCCCATGAAGTTGCGGAAGTCGGCCGGATCCCCGACCCCGATGCGGCTGATTTGCTCATGGACCTGCTCGAACACCCGCGGGGCCAAGCTGCGCGGCAGAAAGACGCGTGAGGCCGCAGAGCACTTCTGGCCCTGATACTCGAAGCCGCCACGCACGATCGCCACGCTGAGCGCGGCGACGTTCGCGCTCGGGTGCGCGAAAATGAAGTCCTTGCCGCCGCACTCTCCGACCACACGCGGGTAGGCCCGGTACTCTGGCAGGCGCGCCGCGATGTGCTGCTGGAGCGCGTCGAATACCTGAGACGACCCCGTGAAATGCAACCCCGAAAACTCCGGGTGCGCCAGCGCATGACTGCAGATGGTCTCCGCGTCGCCCTGTACCAAGTTGATCACGCCCGGAGGTAGCCCCGCCTGCTCGAACAGCTCCAAAATGTACGAAGCGGACAGCGCCGCCAGCGGCGACGGCTTCCAGACCACGCAGTTGCCGAGCAGCGCGGGTGCCGACACCAGATTGCCGGCTATGGCGGTGAAGTTGAACGGGGTGATGGCCAGCACGAAGCCGTCGAGCGGCCGCAGATCCAGCGAGTTTTGCGCGCCAGGGGGGCTGCGCAGCGGCAGCTCGGCAAGCTCCCGGGCGTAGTGCGCATTGAAATTGAGGAAGTCGATCAGCTCACACGCCGAGTCGATTTCGGCTTGGTGCGGGGTCTTGCTCTGGCCGAGCAGCGTCGCGGCGTTGAGCCGCTGTCGCCACTCGCCGGACAGCAGCGCCGCGGCGCGCTCGAATACCCTGGCACGATCCTCGAGCGGCAAGGCGGCCCAGCCGGGCTTGGCCTGAAGCGCGGCCGCGATCGCGCGGTCCACATGACCGAGATCACCCTCCACCCGCGACGCGAGCGTCAACGCGTGGCGATGCGGCGCGGTCATGGACACGCTCTTGCCGGTCTCGATGCGCGCGCCCCCGATCACCAGCGGCAGCGTCCGCCTCAGTGACGACTGCCGCTCGATCTCGGCACGCAGCGCGGCACGCTCGGGACAGCCCGGAGCGTAGTCGAGAACCGGCTCATTCGTCGGAAGCGCAGCCACGCCCCAAGCGTAGCACCTGGGCGTGGCTCAGAGTGCGTCGTAAACACAGGCCGAGGCTTCGCCTTCGGTCGGCTCGAGCTCGAGCGAATCGGAGTAGTAGTTGCGCATGAAGTCGGCGCCCCAGCATTCGACGGCGCTGACCATGCCGGGCTCGGCCGGAATGTCGCCGCCCGTGAGCGCGATATCGGCGCGCCCGGCGCCGTCGGCGCGCCAGCGGCTGTCCACCACGATGTCCTCGAGAGCAGTGGTCTTGGTGTCGTCGACATCCGCCTGGGCGGCCACGCGCAATGAGCCGGTGCCGTCCTCATTGGCGCTGGAGGTCACGCTGAACGACTCCGGGTTGATTTGCGGATCCGGCGTCACTTCTGCCACGATTGTGCGGGGCAAGAAGTCACCTTCGTGAATGTCGTGAGGCAAGTGGTGCACGATGCGCACCGTGCCCGAATCATCCTGATGCGCGAAGGGATCCAGCTCGCGCGCGACGTCGAGATCGATCGTGAACTCTCCTTCGCCGTGTAGGTCGTGGCGTTTGCCGTAACCGTGACCGAACAGCACGGGGCGGTAGTCGGCATCCGAGCTCGAGGTCTTCGGGCGACCCTCGAGCACGTAGTCGTACTCGGCATCCGCCACGCGCGTGACGCGGAAGCGGTAAGTCGCCGGATCCAGCGCATCGGTGTACGGACCCCAAGTCGCTTCGCCGTCTTCGACCGAGCTCGGCTCGGTGTGCACGATGATCCAAGCGCTGCCCAGCACCGCGCCCGTCACCACGTTCACGCCCGCACGCACCACCCGCGTGAAGCCGTACCACTTGGAATACGGTCCGGTCGACCACGGCTCGTCGGCCTGCGTGGTGACCGAGGCCGCGCTGCTGTTGCCGCTCGACTCCGCCTCAGGGCCGGCCACCGCTACCGCTTCGCCCTGCGGCACCACCTCCCGGTACTCGTCACCGTCATCTTGCTTCTCGAGCATGCAGCCCGGCAGCAGGACCGAACCGAGGGTCAGGGTGACGAGGGCGAGCGACGTGAACGAGCATTGGGACATCTTGGCTTTCTCCTTGAACACCCTCACGACTTACAAGTCTCGGGCCAAGCCGCTTTCCCCTGAAATTCCGCCCGTCCGACCCTCCGCCAGCGCGTCAGCGCCAAGTGGCGTGCTCACCCCATGAACCCACGTTCTCGCCCCCCCTGCCCCCCGCTCGAACTGACAACTGACAACTGACAACTGAAAACCCACTTACATCCCCCTCTAACGTCGCCACGCTCCGCACAACGTCGCCAAAACCAACGCAAATTGCCCGATAACTTCCCCGCACTGTTCTACAATCTTCACTTCCCCACGTGCGTACGCGTCCCAATCCCGTCGAGGCCCTCGCGACTCTGGCCAGACTCTCCGATGAGGCCGAACGACGCGCCAGCTGGCGTCAAGCTATCGCCGCGCTTGGTTATAGCGCGAGCAGCGCGGGTCCCCCGCCGCTCGACGGCATCGCGCCCGAAGTCTTGCTGAAGGCCGCGCAGATCGCGCTCGAGACCGGGCTCGCCGATGATTTGGAGTTCTTGGCGCCGGGCCCGGCTGCGGTCGCGCTGTACGAGATGAGCGCTGCGCTGCCGCTCGGCCGTGAGCGGCGAGAGCTCGGCCGTCGCGTGTTTGCGCGCCTCTACGAAGGCACGGCGGCGACGTTCGCCACGGTCGCCGCGCGCATGGCGCTGAGCTCCGGCAAGCCTTTCGAAGCGGCCACGCTCCGCGCGCGCGTCGGGCTGGTGTTCGACCTACCGATCGGCTGCGGAGTCAACGCAGATGCGCTGGCGCTCACGCTGGTGACACGCCGTGAAATGCGCGAGCGCTGGCTGGACAAGGCGCGCACCGGCACATTGCCGGCTCGGCGCCTGGCGGCCAAGCTGGTCGAGCATGCCGCGCGGGAAGCGGTATCACGCGCTCAGCAGGGCGACCCCTACCCCAACGTGCAGCTGCTCGGTGAGCCGATTCGATCCATCTACGAGGCGCTGCTGCACGACCGTGAGCCGCTGGTCTGGCGCCACGCTGCCGTGGCGCGCGGCATCCTGTCGGCGATCAATCCGAGCCTGCGTGAGGAAATCGACGTGGCCCTCGACCCAAACCTCTCGCCCACCGAGTGGCGCCGCGCCGGAGTGTCGCTGGTTGCAACTCTCGTGAGTGAGCCGGAGGCCTCGCTGCGCGCGCTCAAGCGGCTGCTGGATGGCCCCATTTCGCGCACGGATCCGGGCCTTGCCGCGACCCTGCTGATGGGCCTGCCGCGCGTGATCGAAGCCGAGCCCGATGCCGCCGAGTCGCTGCTCGAGCTGCTGTGCGCCAAGAAGCGGCCCGACGTGGCCGAGTCCGCCGCCACGCTGTTCGCGGATCTGAACAGCCCGACGTTCGGGCAGCGCTCGGCCAAGCTACTCAAGCAGACTCTGGCCGCGCGGGCCGATTCGCAGAGCTCGGTGCTGCGCAGCGTGGCAGAGCGCGCCGTGCGCATTCTGGATCGAGAGCAAGACGAGCAAAACGAGGTCGTCGGAGCGGTCAGGGGCGCGCTTTTGGCCTATGAATCGAAGGGCGCGCGCGCCGCGACCGACCTGGCCATGCAGGCGGTGTCCACCGCGCATCGCGCCATGGACTTCGTAGCCTCGCACGATCCGCACGACGAGCAGATGCTGCCCTACGTGCTGGGCGCGCTGAGTGATCTCGACGCGGCAGCGCTGGAGACCCCGCGCCTGAGTGACCTGATGCTGCTCGGGCGACGCCCGGGTGACACCGACACCAGCGTGCCGGAGGTCGACCGACTCTATGATCGGCTCGGCAACTTCTTGCTCGAGGCCGAGACCAGCGCCAACGAGGCGGGGCCGTCCCCCGCGCTGGCGCTCGGTGAGCAGCGCCGCCTGAAGGCGCTCTTGCACCTGGTGGATCTGGAAGCGGCCCGCTCGAGCGAAGACGAGGGTGGTGTGCGCCGCCGCGTGCGGCGCGCGGTAGGCGTGATGATGCGCCGGGTAAGCAGCCAGCCCGAGCCGATCGTGCACCGCATCGCCTGCGCCACGCTGGCGCGCAGTTTCGACGCGGCGGTTCGAGAAGGCGTGAGCGAGCCGTCGGATCTGCTGCTGGCGCTGGCCAGCAACGTGGAAGAGCTGCCGAGCCTGGAAGCGGTGGCGGAGGCCTCCACCAACCCGGAAGTGCGCAGCGCGGTCTCGGGCTACGTCGATTTCGTGAATCCTTCCAATGCGGAGGCCGCCGAAGGCGCTGGCGAGTCGCAGCATTTCGAGCCCAGCATGGGCGCCGGCATGCGCGATGACTCGCGCAAGGTCGCCGGTCGCCTGCATCGCTTGTCGCGCAGCCTGGGTGCCGGCGGCTCGTTCCGAGGTGAGGCGCTGCGCCGCGTGGTGCAGCGCTTGGCGCGCGCGCTCGAGAGCGTTGCCGCGGCGCGCGGTCAGTCCGACCTGATCGACGCCTCGGGCGGATCGGCGGATGTGCTTTCGGATCTGGAGATCGCGGTCGATGGCTTGCGGCGCCTGACGCACGGCGCGCAGCGGCGCGTCCTCGACCAGGATCCGATGGCGATCGCGGTGGTGGCCGACGTGGCGTCGGTCGCCGCGCTGGTCGAACGCACCGTGCGCTCGGGCGTGCCTCCCAACAGCGCGCAGCTGCAGATGGCGATAAACGAGCTGATCGCGGATCTGCCGGAGCCGATGGGAGCAGCGGTGGGCAAGGTGCTGCTGCGGCTCGAGCAGCTACCGGTTGCCGTCGCGGCCACCGTGGACAACGTGGAGCCGATTCCACTCGAAAGGCGCCGCGCGCCGCTGCCGGATTGGCTGCTGCCGCGCCGTACGATCGGCGCCTTCTACGTGGTGCGTTCGCTGGGCAGCGGTGGCGCCAGCTCCGTGTTCATGGCTCGCCGCATGGAGGAGCGCAACAACGCCAAGGCCGAGGGCTTCGCGCTGAAGGTGCCCGACTACGATCCGACCACCGCGCGCAGCCTGTCGGAGCAAGAATTCTTGCAGCTGTTCCGCGAGGAGGCCGGCGCGCTGCTGCAGCTGCCGCAGCACGAGAATCTGGCTCGGTTCGTCACCTTCGATCTGGCGGCCCGGCCCAAGCCGATCCTGGTGATGGAGCTGATCCGCGGTGCGGGCCTCGATCGCCTGATCCGCAGTCGCTCGCTGACCATCGAACGCACGCTTTCGTACCTGGACGGCATCCTGGCAGCGCTCGAGTGCATGCACGGCGCCGGCGTCGGCCACTTGGACATCAAGCCCTCCAACGTGATCCTGCGCGATGGAGAAACGCCGGTCTTGGTGGACTTCGGTCTGAGCGGTCGTCAGCTCCGGCCGGGCTGCGGCACCCTCGAGTACACCGCTCCGGAGGTGCTCGGCCTGGTGGAGTCCAAGGTGCCCCAGCCGGCCGACATCTATGCCTTCGCCTGCACGGCCTTCGAGGCGCTCACCTTCGAGCTTTTGTTCGATGCGGAGGACGAGACCGCGATCATGTCGGCGCACATCGGGCACGACGGCTGGCCGGAGAAGCTGGCGCGCCTGGCCCACATCCCGGAATCGGCTGAGCTTGCGCGTCTGCTCGCCGCCTGTTTGCGCCGTGACCCCAAAAACCGCCCCACCGCCAACCAGGCGCGCCGCGCGCTGCGCGATCTCACGCCCAAGCTGGCCGGCGTCAGCTTCCCGCTCGGGCCGCCTTCGTCGCGTCCGGGAAGCACCGGAGCGGTGCCGACCGCAGGCGCCACCACCGTGGTTCAAGCCGAGAGCGCTTGAGTCCTTCCGGCCGAAAGGCGCTGCAGGCGCCAGGACGAGCCTGGCTGCTGGCCGCAATCTGGCTGAGCGGATGCCGTGACCAGAGCGCGGCGCCGATCCGCATCGTGGCGGGGCCGCAAGCTACCGATCAGGTGACGCTCGTACCCCGCGCATCGCTGGCCGAGTACATCGAGGTCAGCCCGAACGAGAGCGCACTGCTGCTCACCTTGAGCTCGGTCGAGCGCTCCTGCGAGAGCAGTCCGGATCCGCAAGGCGACGCGCTGGGCCTGACGATCCGAGTCGTGCTGCCCGGTCCTGGAAAGCTCACGCCCGGCCGTTATCCCAGCATCGCCGAAGCGCAGCGAGAAGGGCGCGCCTACGCCCTGCCGACCGTCAAGCTGCGCGGTAGGCGCACCGAGCTGCGGCCCGGTGGCGAGCTCGAGCTGCGTGAGCTGGACCTTACCCCTCGGGGTTCGGTTTCGGGCTTGCTGAAGTTCGAGTTTCCGGGCGACGCCGAGCACCCAGCAACCCGCGTTTCTGGACGCTTTTCAGCACGTTTTTGCCGGGTTAGTCGGCTGCGCGACTGAGCCGCGATCGGGGTTTGTTCGTGGTAGCGTGCCGCCCCGGAAGACCCGGATGCCTCGCTACAAGCTAAGCTTACGCACCAAGATCGTCGCCACCATCATCGGCGTCACGCTGATCGTGGTCGTGGGCGGCGCGTGGAAGGCTGCCGAGCAGGTGCGAGCCGCCGAGGGCGGCGGCAGCATGGAGCGCTCGCTCAAGCGACAAGTCGACATCCTCACCCAGCTCGGCAGCGGTGAGTACGCGGTCACACGCTTGATCGCAAGCGACCCCAGCGTGGTCGCGGCGATCAGCGCCGCGGACTCGGCGGCGCTTGCCCAAGCCGCCAAGCGCCTGGGCGAGGTGGTGGACGGCTCGTTGGTCCCGGACTTATTCCTGATTTCGGACATGGAGGGCAAGGTGACGCCCCTTCCGGGCATCAAGTCGCCCGTGGACAGCGAATGGAAGCGGTCTCGCCTGTTTCAGGATCTGCGGGACGGGCGCCAGGTTCGTGGGCGCTTTGGCGAGATCGACGGTCAGGGCTACCGCATCTCGGGCGCCCAGATCAAGAGCGCTGACAAGGTGATCGGCACGGTGGTGTTTGGCGCCAGCCTCGATCGCTGGTTCGCCGACTCGCTGCGCAAGAGCGGCGCGGAGCCGGGAAAAGAGCTGCGCTTGGTCCTGGTGCAAGGGGAGCGCAATGTCATCGCCAGCTCGGTGCCGCGCGCGCAGTGGGCCGCTCTCGGCGCGGCACTACAGAAACCGATTCAGATCGAGGAAGCCGACAAGCGCTTCGAGGTGTTCGAGGTCGCTGACCGGGACTCGGGCGAGTCACGCCAGTACGATTTTGCCAAGATGCCGATCCACGGCTACTCTGGCAACACCGATCCCGACGCCGTGCCGTTCGGCAGCCTGTACGTTTACCGCGACCATCAGCGCGCGACGGCCAAGACGCTGGACGAACGCTTCGTGGGTTTGATGCTGGTGCTGGGCTTGGCCGTGATGCTTTCGATCGGGATGGGGTTCTTCCTGGCGATCCAGATCACGCGTCCGCTGCGCCGTTACATCCTGGCGACCGAAGAGCTCGGCCGTGGCCAGGGGGATCTGAGCCGGCGCCTGGAGGTAGATGGCAACGACGAGCTCGGAACGCTGGCCACGAACCTGAATCGGGTGTTCGCCAAGATTCACAGCCTGGCGGCGGCAGTGCAGCGCTCGGCCTTCCAGGTCAACGCTTCGAGCGCCGAAATCTCGACCATGAGCCGCAAGACGCTGGAGGGGGCCAAAGAGCAAGCCTCCAAGATCACCAGCTCCACCGCGGCGGTCACCGAGCTGTCCTCGTCCATTCAGCAGGTCGCGGAGAATGCGGCCGAAGCCACCCGCACCGCGAAACAAAGTGGTCAGGCCGTGACGCGCGCCATCGAACGCCTGCAGCAGATTCGGCGCAGCGTGGAGGAGACCGCGCACCGCATCAGCGCGCTGGGTGAGTCGGGCAAGCGCATCGGCAACATCGTAGAGGTGATCCGGCAGATCAGCGAGCAAACGTCGATGCTGGCTCTGAATGCCGCCATCGAAGCGGCTCACGCCGGTGAGCACGGTCGCGGCTTTGCCGTGGTGGCAGACGAGGTCAGCTCGCTCGCCAAGCGCACCGGCCAGAGCGCACGCGACATCGAGGACTTGATCGCCGCCATCCGGGACCAGACGGGTGAGGCCGTGCAGAGCATGCAGCTTGGCACCCGCGAGGTCGAAGAAGGCACTCAGCTGGTCGAAACCACCCTGGCCGACCTCAAAACCCTGATCAGCGTGATTGACGACACGGCGTCGGCCGTGCAAGAGCAGGCCATCGCCTCCGACGAAATCGCCCGCAACATGGACGCCGTCCAGCGCATCGCTGGTAACGTCGTCAATTCCAGTGAAAGCGCCGTGACCGAAGGCGAACGCCTGCAAGCGCTGGCCGATGGGCTGGAGCAGAGCGTGCGCGGCTTCAAGATCGACCCCGAACGAGTCGCGCTCGACGAAGCCGAGCTCAAGGCGCTTCCCGAGCACCGAGCATGAATCACCCACCCTTTCTTGCTTTCTCCCGGAAGGCCCGCCGTCTGCTCTGGACCACGCTGCTGAGCCTGCCGCTGGCCGGCGCTTGCAGCGACGACGAGGAAACGGCCGCTCCGCCGGTCGATCTCACGCTGACTATCACTGCGCTCGACGGTTCCGAGCCTGACGCTGCCGAGCCGTTGCGCTGCGACGGCACGCTGGCCGTCCAGGTCGCGATCGAGCCGGCGCGCAGCTTCACGCTGCGGCCACTTCACGCCTGCGGCGACTCCACGCGCTGCGGCTACGTCCACGTCAAGGCGCTGGATAGCAATGGTGAAAGCTTGGCCAGCGTGGAAAGCGTGACCACGCTGGGTCTACTCGAGCTGCCGACTGACAGGCTCTCCGAGCTGGCCCGCATCGAGGCCGTGCTGCTGCGGGGCATCGACGCCGAGCCGGTGCTCAACGCGGATCGCAGCGAAGTCTCGACCAGCATCGAGGTCTCGCGCCCCGTCCCGCAGGACTGCGAACCGATCGTCGGCGCGGGCGGCGCCGGCGGCGCCCCCGCTCAAGGCGGTGCTCCACCTCAAGGTGGTGCCGAAAACGTCGCCGGCTCCCCCTCCGGCGGCGCCCCGCCCGCGCAGGGCGGCAACGGCGCGGGCGGCGCTCCCAGCGCCGGCGCAGGTGGCAGCGACGTCACCGACCCCGGCGCCGGCACCAGTGGCGTCTAAACCTTCCAAGACTTACATGTTTTGTCGAGATTGATGAAGACGCAGGAATTCTTGGGTGTTCCGGTGAGCCTGACAGTCCCGGGCGACGTCCTTCGACGGGAGCTCGACGCGCGAGGACTGTCCCAGCGAGCGTTTGCGGAGCTGACCGGCCGACCCGAACAGGTAGTGAGCGAAATCATCCGCGGCAAGAAACGCATCACGGCTGAGACGGCCTTGGACTTCGCGCGGGCGCTCGGCATCGAGGCAGAGTTCTGGCTCGGTCTTCAGGTCAATTATGAGCTCGATCATGCACGTAACCGCCAAAGCAGCCAGCGCGCGTCCCGCGCGAAGGTCGTTGGGCGACGGGGCAGCGTTCGTGGTGAGCGCGCGACACCTACGACGAAAAGGCTGTCGCGTCGTCAAGCGAAGGCGTGAACAGAGCCGGGCCAGGAGCGGATGATCGAGGTGTTTCGGTTGGACGGTGACGGCGATCGCCTCGTCGTCACGCGAGGCGGAACGGACCGCGTTCGCCTTGAGCCCGTCGTGCTCGGGTCGCGGCTTAGAGTGCGCCCTCAGCCACGACGCCGGCGCGTCGCCCGTCGGTCCAAGGCGCGATCCACAGCGCGGCTCTGGCCCGCTCCGTTCGCGCTCCAGCTGGCGGCGAAACGAAGAGCCATGTCGTCACGCCCGCCCCCACCAACGTTGCGCCGAAAAGTACGCTGCTAACGAGCCCCAGCTGGCTGGCGTCATCGCGTGCGCTCTGCAGCTCGGCACGGTCGCGCCCCGGCTGGCCATTGATGGTCTGAAAATGTGAGCGCTTGTCGAGCATCATCATGCCGGTCACGGCGGCTCCACCGGCCAAGAGCACGGTGACACCGCCAGCGACGTAGGCGGACACGCGGGACGGGGACGGCGATGAGGACAAGCGCTCGTTCGGCGACGTTTTGGCGGTCGTCGCTGCAGCACCGGGGCTCAGATCGAACGTGTGAGCGACCTCGCTGGCTGGCTCGAGCTTGATGATCCACGCTTGCTGCTTTCCCACGGCGGAGGCCGTGAAGGCGTGATCACCGGGACAGATCACCAGCGTCGTCGATTCCGAGAGAGGACCACGACGCGGAGAGCGAGCGGAGCGAGGGCGATACACGCTACGGCGAGCCCGGATAGAACGACGATCCGTTTCGGTGGCAGGCCCGAAGTAGGCACACAGGGTGGGACCGCGGCCCGGTGCGGGCCGACAAGAGCGCCGACCTGACCGAAGCCTCGTGGTCTCCGTCATTTGAGCGCCCGAGTCGTGTGCGCAGCCGATAGTAGAAAATCTAGGCGGGAACAAATCCAAGGGCGCGGCGTTCAAAGGGTAGTAGAGAGAGTAAGAGAAACGGAGGGCGGTAGTCGTTGGGTTTGCAGAAGCAAGGACAGGGCGAGCGCACGAAGGCGCGCGGAGGCTTGGCGTTTTGGTCGCCCGAGTCGACGTGAGCGCCGGCAAGCTCGTCCGCTCCTGAGCATCGCCTCTGACGCGCACCACCGCTTTCACGGAGCAGAGAGCCATGACCACGACCATCGTCTTCGACAATTGTGATTCCGCCAGGGGCAAGGCGGCGACGCTCACGTTCAACTTCACCATCGGCAGCGCCAAGGGCACCAATCGCCTGCTGGTCATCGGTGTCGGCGTCGAAAACGGCGAAGTCAGTACCGTCCACTACGACAACCGTCCGGCCTATTTCGTAGCTGTTCACCTCAACGGCGCGCTCCGAACGTATCTCTATTACATCTTGGACGTAGACTTGCCGGCCACCGCGGACTGCTACTCGCTCCAAGTGTTCGGCAGCGCCGGGCTCACCTCCATCGCGGCAGCCGTCATGTCGGTCAAAGGCGCACAGCAAGGCGCTCCCGAAGTGTTCGGCCAATCCGGTGTCGCAAGCTCCAAGACGATTTCGACGCCGGTCACACCGCTCACTACGGGCGCGCTGGCGTTCGACGTGGTCGCCACGCTCGGCGGGGACGTCAACTCGCTCACGGCAGGCTCCGGGCAGACTCGGCGCCAGCAGCAGGACGGGTCATCGAGCGATGTGGCCGTCAGCACCAAGCCGGTGTCCCCGCCCGGGTCGTCATCGCTCAGCTGGACGTTCAATGCGACCGCTTCGCGGGCCGGTCATGTGGTGGCGGCCTGGGCACCCGCGCCGGCGACCCAACCGGTCAGCACGCTGACGTTCACCGGCAACTCGAAAATCGTCGTTCACAGCACGTCGGCGACCAAAGAACAGCGATTTCAGATCGAGAGCGCTCAAAACCCGGGAACGCTCGCCGGTACGGTCGGTGCCGTCTACGACGTCGTGGCAGCCGGCGCGAGCCCGTGGGTGCTGCGGCTGCAGCAGAAAGTAGGCAGCAGCTTCGTCGATCGCTCGCTCATCAAGGGGCCGTCCAGCCAGGATGAAAGCAAGAAAATTCAGTTCGTCATCCCGGCCGATAGTGGCGACATTACGGCGCGCGTCGAGCAGCTCATCACGCAGCCGGAAACGGACTTTGGCTCCGGGCTCGTGCGCGGGCTCGTGACCGATGCCGAGGGCCAGCCTCTGTCTGCCACGACGCTCTCCGTTTTTGCGCAAAAGGTCCGGGGCGAGGATGTTTTCCTCGGCGGTCCGGTCACGACGGGTACGGACGGTCGCTACGTCGTGGTCTACCGGCGCACGCAAGCCACCTACAACCTCTATGTCGAGGCCGAGCGCGGTGATTCGCTCGTGAGGTCCGGCGTGGTGATGAACGCGGGAGAAGAAGAGGTCGTGGATTTGACGTTCGGCGGTGCGTTCAAGGGCGCTTCAGACCTGGATCGCTACCGCCAGCTGCTGACCCCGGTGCTCAGCGCCGAAGGCCTTCAAATTTCGGATTTGGCCCAGTCGAGCGACAAGGAGCTGGCGGTGCTTTCCGCGCGAAGCGGCGTGCAGCCGGTCGACCTGGCGCTGCTGAAGCAAAGCGTCGTGCTCGGGCAGCAGACGGGGCTCAGTCACGACATTTTTTATGGGTTCGGGCGGCAAAATATCCCGTTATCGCTGCCGGCCATTCTCGCCCAAGATCCCGACGCCCGCCGGGCTGCTCTAGAAGAAGCTCTGGCGTCCAACCAGATCTCCGGAACGAAGCGAGCCGAGGTGGACGCCGCGCTCAGCGTGCTCAGCCAACGCTCCGTCACCGCGGCGCTCGCCGATCCGACGCTGCCTGGCGAAACGACGCTGGGCGGGCTGCTGGCGACCGCCGGTCTCAGCGCGGCGAAGCGCCAGGCGCTGGCGACCACGCTCGTCGGCCACAGCGGAACGACGGCGCAATTCTGGGACACCATCCGGCAAAACGGCACGCTGACGACCCAGGAGATTGCCAAGACGCAATTCTCGCTACAGCTCGGCACGGCGACGCAGAATCACCTGCCGTTGGTGCAGGCGATCCAAAGCCGCGGCGTCACGGACTTCAAGGCTTTGACTCAGTTCGATCGCAGCGGCTGGCTCGCTCTCGTAAGAAGCCAGGTGGGCGACAAAACCGTCGGCGTGCCGCCGGATCTACGGTCGGCTGGTGTCAGCGACGAAACCTACGCCGACATGCTGTTCACGATCGTCGAGGACGCGGTGCCGACAGCGCTGTTCGCGCGTCAGGCGAGCGGCTTTCCGCGAGCGCAGAGCCTGACCGAGTTCTACACGCGCAACCCCGGCTACGACGTTCGGGCCGCGCCGCTCAATACTTTCTTGCAGGCGAATCCCAGCGCCGTGGACTTCATCACCGATGCCACCGAGCGCAGCGCGTTCGTGTCGCAGCTCAAGGGCATGGAACGCATCTTTCGCATCGCGCCGGCCGGGGCTCGCGTCTCCAGCGTGCAGACCCTGCTAAACGCCGATATCCATTCGGCCCAGCAGGTATTCGGCATGGGCCGCTCCGCGTTCTTGCGCAATTTCGGCGCCTCGCTCGGGCAGGGCTTCGCCGAAAGACTCTTCGCGCGTGCCACGGGCGTGGCCAACGTCGCTGCGCTGCTGCGCGCTCGCTACGGCGCGGGCTTCGACCGTGCGCCCTTCGCGGTGACACCGCCGCGGCCAGCCAGCGTCACGGCGCTGGGCCCCGACTACGAAACGCTCTTCGGCTCCTTGGATTTTTGCTCGTGCGAGCATTGCCAATCGGCGTTCAGCCCCGCAGCCTATCTGGTCGACGTGCTGCACTGGCTGGATACTCGGCCGCGCACGTCCGGCAAGACTCCGCTCACCGTCCTGTTCCAAGGGCGGCGGGCAGACATCGGGACCATCGAGCTTTCCTGCTCGAACACCAATACGGCTTTGCCCTATCTCGACCTCGTCAACGAGGTGCTCGAGCTCCAGGTCTCGCCGCAAAGCCCGCAGCCTGCCTACCAAACGCGGGCCGAGGCCGGTGATCTGTTGGCGCACCCGGAGCACTTGCACGCGGCGGCCTACGACGTGGTCGCCGGCGCAGCGCCCGGCTCCGGTCGCGATGGCGTGTACCCGTTCAATCTGCCCTTCAACCTGTGGCTGGCCGAGGCCCGCACCTACCTCGGCCATCTAGGGCTCACGCGCGCCAGCCTGATGGAGGCCTTCCATGCGCTGGGCGGCGCCGCAGCGCTGCTCGACGTCGGCATTGCCAACGAAGCTCTCGAGCTGTCGCCCCTCGAGGCCGACGTGATTGCCGGTGCCGCGTTGACCCCGCCGCGCACGCCGCAAGAACTTTGGGGACTCGCGGGCGACGCGGCCTGGCTGACGAAGCTCCAGCGGGTTTCGATCTTCCTGAGCCAGGCGTCACCTGCGCTGTCGCGCGACGGCATGGACTACGCCGAGCTGACCGACCTGTGGCGCACGGGCTTCGTTCAGGGAGCCGGTGCGGTCGGCATCTGGTTCGACGGCGTCACGTGCGACACGACGCAGGCCACGCTGCCGGGGCTCAGCGAAGCCCATCTAGCCCGGATCCACCGCTTCGTGAGGCTGCGCCGGCGCCTGGCTTGGTCTGCGTCCGAGCTCGATCTCGCCATCCGGGTGCTGGGCGGAGGCGCGCTCTCGGGGGCGCTGCTCGTCAAGCTCGCGTCGGTGAGGCGCCTTCAGCGCGCGCTGGGGCTCGACCTGCCGCAGCTCCTGGCTTGGTGGGGCTCGCTCGATACACGCCGCTGGGCAAATCGGCTGGTCTTGGGCAGGCCAGCGGGCATTCCGGCCAGCGCGGAAGGCCGCGGCTTCGTCTTCAACGCAGCCGTAGAACCCATCGCCGACGAGGCGGACGACGAATCGTTTTACGACCGGCTGTTCTTGAGCCGCTCGGTCGAGAGTCGCTCGGTCGAGCCCGAACCCAAGTCGGCCTTCGGCTTGCGGGCGGACGGCGCCGCTCTGCTAGACGAAACCCCTGCGCTCGCGCTGCACAGCCCCGCGATCGCTGCCGCGCTGGGCATCACGGCCGACGAGCTCAACCGGCTCACGCCAGGCCTGCCGAACGATCGGCTATCGCTGTCGAACCTTTCGGCGCTGTACCGTCACGTGTCGCTGGCCCGCGCGCTTGGCCTCGACATCGGCTCGCTCGTGTCGCTGCTCGCGCTTACCGGGAAAAGCCCCTTCGACCCCGCCCATCCCGAAAACGCCGTGCTGTTCGTGGAGGAAGTGAAGGCGGTGAGGGCATCTGGCTTCAGCGTGGCGGAGCTCGACTACCTACTGACTCACGTGGATACCAAACCGGCCACGCTCGAGCCTCGCGACGAGGACACGGGCGTGCTGCTCCTCGAGCTACGCGATCTGCTTCGCAAGGTCATCGCCGATAGCCCAGCTCCGCCGGCCAACGCCGACATCGATCAACTGCGCGAGCGGCTCTCGCGCGAGCTCTCCAAGCTGGTGTCTGCGGATTTGGCGGGCCGGGCGCTGTCGCTCGTCGACCTAGCGCCTGGTCAGAGCGTGCCCGCCGCTGCCGAAGCGCTGATCGACGAGGCCCTTTCGTTCTTGCCCGATGTCGAGGCGGCCAAGAACGCGCTGGCGCGCCCGGCGCACGCTGCTTATCTCACCGACCGCGCGCAGCGTCTGCGCTTCGTGCTAGAGCCGCTGGTGGCCTTCCGGCTCGCGCAGGCTACGCGAGCGACCGTGATCGAGAAGCTCGGCGCCAGCTTGGGTCTGGAGCCGGTGGTGGCGGCGCCGATCTTCGAGCAGTTCCTCCGCCACCCGGCGGCCGGCGGCAGCTCGATGGTCGAGGTGTTCTCGGCGCCGGCGCTCGTGGCTTACGACCAGACAGATCCTGACTCCGACGCTCCGCGCGTGCCCGCCGCCGCCGATTTTCCAGACCCATTCGCCGCCTACAAGCGCCTGCACAAGGTGGCGCTGGTGCTTTCGCACTTTCGCACCTCCAAGGCGGAGGTGGCGTGGCTGTTCGAAGGCGGCCCGGCGCGCGGCACCCTGAATTTCCAGGATCTGCCGATCGTCCCGCCGACTGCTGCCGGCGGCCTGTATGCTGCCTGGGCGCGACTGCGTGACGCTTGGGCGCTGCGCGACCGTGTCGCGGCGGGCACGCTGTTCGACCTGTTCGAGGCCGCGACGGCGGTCGTGGGCGGTAGCGCTGCTGCTCGCGCGGCAGCCTTCGAGGCGCTGCTCGACGAGCTCGTCGAGCGCACGCGCTGGAACCGCAAAGACATCGAGTTCCTGGTCGGCGCGCCGGCGCGCGGCACGTCGCCCGCCGTGCCTAGCGCTCTGGGCCTGGTCTACCCCGACGACTTCCGCGACGAGCGCGGCATGAAGCGCGTCGAAACGGCCATGATCGCCGTGCGCCGCATCGGGCTCAGCGCCGAAAGCCTCTGGCCGTGGCGCACCGTGCCGGCCGTGACGGGCGAGCAGTCGACGCAGGCGCTGGACATCAAGCAAGCCGTGCGCGCGCGGCTCGGCGAAGCGCGCTGGCGCGAGACCACGCGCCCGCTGCGCGACGCCCTGCGCGAAAAGCAGCGCGACGCCCTGGCCAGCTGGCTGATCGGTAACGCCGACTTCGCGGACGTGCTCTCCTTGTTCGATCATCTGCTGCTCGACGTGCAGATGAGCGCCTGCCAGCTCAGCTCGCGCGTCAAACAGGCCATCAGCAGCGTGCAGCTCTTCGTGCAACGCGCGCTGCTGAACGTCGAGACGCAGGTAAAGCTCGACGAAGGCGACGTGCGCGAGTGGCGCTGGATGAAGAACTACCGGGTCTGGGAGGCCAATCGCAAGGTCTTCCTGTATCCGGAAAACTACATCGAGCCCGAGCTCCGCGACGACAAAACGCCGTTCTTCAAGGAGCTCGAGGACGAGCTGCTGCAGGGCGAGCTGACCGACGCGGCAGCGGAGCGCGCCGTGCTCGGTTACTTGGAGAAGCTCGACGACGTCGCGCGTCTGGAGATCGCCGGGCTGTGCCAGCATCAAGAGGCCGAAACGAACGTGCTGCACGTGTTCGGTCGGACGCGCAGCGCCCCGCATCGCTACTTTCATCGCCAGTGGGTGGACGGAACGCATTGGACGCCCTGGGAAAAGCTGGAGCTCGATATCGAGGGCGATCAGATCGTGCCGATCGTTCACAACCGCCGCCTGTACCTGTTCTGGCTGGTGATCTCGGAGACCGCGGTAGAGGAAGTGAGCGACACGCCACAACGCGGGGGCGACAACTCGCAGAACCTGCCGCAGAAGTACTTTCAAGTCCGCGTAGCCTGGAGCGAGCGGCGGAGCTCCAAATGGGCGAGCAAGAAGCTGTCCGCGGCTCAGATCGGCGCGACGGACGACGACTACAATCGCCTGAACGATGCCTTGGTTCGCGCCGAGGCCTCCGCGCGTTCGCAGCTGTTCCTCACCATCAGCACGGCCGGCGGAGATCTGCTGCTCCAGCCCGTGCGGTACAAGCCCAAGGGCACCGTCACTATCTCGCTGCCCAGCTTCCTAGCGATTCCTTCGCACGCGTTCTCGATGACGAGCCCCGAGGCCTACGTGCGGATGGATCGCTTTCGCTTCAGCGGCGCCGACGGCACGATGACGCTCGAGAGCAGCCCGTCCTTGGTGTTTATGGCCGTGCACCGGCCGCCCGGGACCACGATCGAGGACCAAAGCTTCGCGAGCACGACGCTGGCAAATGGGCTGGTCATACCGTGGCGTCAAACCGTCACCGCGGCCTACGAGGAGCGCAGGACGCTGGGCGCCACGCCTAGCGCCTTCCACGTCGTGCCGACCGGCCAGCTCGGCGGCTGGAGCGCCTCGCCATTCTTCTTCGAAGATCTGAAGCGCACGTTCTTCGTAGTGCCGCGCCCGCCGCAGCGTCTGACCCTGGGCCCGGCGACGTGGCTGCTTCCCGATCGGCTTGGGATCGATCTCATTGGCAATCTCCTGGATGTCGTCACGCCCGACCTTTTCCTGCGCCCGCTCGTCCCGCGCCCGGATCCGCGGTTCTTCGAGCTGCGGAGCACCGTCGTCGATTCTGCCTCCATCTTCGTCGACAAGAGCACGCGGCTCCTTCCGGGTAGCGGCACGTCGAGGGGCGGCGCCTTGCTCGCGAGTACCGCGGCTACCTTCCTCGACCGCTTGGGGCCAGGCGCCCGCGCCTTCGGGGGCGATACCGTGGCCTTCCGGGCCGGCTCGAAGGCGCTCAACTTCGATGGTGTGATCCGCGGCGCAACCGGCGACCTGGTCAAGCTCGCGTCACCTGCGTCGCCCTCGGTCTTCCGCGATACGCTCACACCGGGGTCCGTGCGCAAGGTTTTCGACGTCCCTGAGCTGCGCGTGAGCATCGAGGGGCTGGCTCCCGCGCTCGTACGGCTGCTCGACACGCCGTTCCGTTTCCACGCGTTTTACCACCCGTTCGCCACCTTGATGATGCGCCAGTTGAACCGCTTCGGCCTGAGCGGGCTGCTCGACCCCGCGCCCGACGGCCCCGAGCCGACGCTCGTCAGGCAGCAGCGCAGCGACGAGTTCTTCGAACAAACCTATCAGCCCAAGGCCGTGTCGCGACCCTACCCGAAAGACGACTTCGATTTCTCGTACGGTGGCGCCTACTCGGCTTACAACTGGGAGCTGTTTTTCCACGTCCCCTTCCTGGTGGCGGTGTCTTTGACGAAGAATCGGCGCTTCGAAGAAGCGCTGCGCTGGTTCCATTTCGTGTTCGATCCCAGCGAGTCTGACGGCGAGCCGGCACCACAGCGTTTTTGGAAGATCCGGCCGTTCTTCGAGCTGTTCTTCGGCGAGGACATCGAGGCCGGACCCATCCACGAGCTGCTCTTGCTGCTGCAGTACACCGGCAGCGAGCCCGAGAAGCTCGACGCCAAGCAAAACCTGATCGAGCAGATTCGTGCGCTCAGTCAGAACCCCTTCAACCCGCACGCGCTGGCGCGCCTGCGCCCGGTCGCCTACCAAAAGGCGATCGTCATCAAGTACATCGACAACCTGATCCAATGGGGCGACGAGCTGTTCAGGCGTGACACGCTGGAATCGATCAACGAAGCGACGCTGCTCTACGTCCTTTCGGCTCGGCTGCTCGGGCGCAGGCCCCGGCAAGTGGCGGTCGATCCGCCGGCGCCGCGCACGTTCAACGAGCTGCGCAGCGGTTTGGATGAGCTCGGTAACGCGCTCGTCGAGATCGAGGGCTACGTCAGCGGCGTGTCCGACGTCGCTCTGGGTGGCGCCGAGAGCGATCCGCCGGTTTTGGGCCGAACGCTGTTCTTCTGCGTCCCGCCGAACGACAAGCTGCTGGCGGATGGCTGGAATCGCGTCGAAGATCGCCTGTTCAAGATCCGGCATTGCATGAACATCGAGGGCGTCGTGCGCCAGCTGCCGCTGTTCGAGCCCCCCATCGACCCAGCGCTCCTGGTGCGCGCCGCCGCCGCCGGCATCGACCTCGGTAGCATCCTCAACGACGTGGGCGGTGCGCTGCCGCTACAGCGCTACACGGTGCTGGCTCAGCGAGCGCTCGAGCTGTGCAATGACGTTCGAGGCTTGGGGCAGGCGCTGCTGGTCGCGCTAGAAAAGAAGGACGGCGAGGCCCTGGCGCTGCTCCGCGCCGATCAAGAGATCCGCCTGCTGAGCGCCACCGTCGAGGTCCGCGAGCGCCAGATCGACGAAGCCAAAGAGCAGCTGGAGAGCCTGCGTCGCAGCCGCGAAATGGCCGAAATTCGCCTGCGCTACTACCGCAGCCGCGAGTTCATGAACGGCGCCGAGAAAGCGCAGTTCGCGCTGCTGGCTGCCGCCGGCCTGCTTGACGTCGCAAGCGGCGTCGTGAATTTGTTCGGCGCGGCGGCCTCCGCCTTTCCAGACCTGGAGTTCGGGGCGGCAGGTTTCGGCGGCAGTCCGGTGTTCACTACCAGGCTCGGCGGCACCACGGTCTCCAACGTGGCTAGCAAGGTCGCAGAAGGCCTGCGCGTTGGGGCTTCCGCGCTCGACAGGGCAGGCTCGCTCGCGGGCATCTTGGGCTCTTACGAGCGACGCGAGGACGAATGGGAGTTCTTGGGCGACCAGGCGCAGAAAGAGATCGAGCAGCTGGATCGCTCGCTGCTGGGCGCCGAGATTCGCGTCGCTATCGCCGAGAAGGAGCTCGACAATCACCGCCTCCAAATCGAACAGTCGCGCGAGGTCGAGGACTTCCTGCGCAGCAAGTTCACGAGCGAGCAGCTGTACAGCTGGATGGTGGGTCAGATTTCGTCGCTCTATTTCAGGAGCTATCAGCTGGCCTACGACGTGGCGCGCCGTGCCGAGCGCGCCTGGCAATTCGAGCTCGCGCAGCCGAACAAGAGCTTCATCCAATTCGGCTACTGGGACGGCCTCAAGAAGGGCCTGCTGGCCGGCGACCGCCTGTACTTCGACATCCAGCGCATGGCCACGAGCTACCTGGAAGAGAACCGCCGTGAATACGAGCTGACCCGGCACGTTTCGCTGCGGCTCTTGGATCCGCTGGCGCTCATCAGCCTGCGGCGCGACGGACAATGTTTCGTGCGCATTCCCGAGGCCTGGTTCGACCTCGACTCCGCCGGTCATTACCTGCGGCGGCTCAAGACCGTGTCGGTGAGCGTGCCCTCGGTCACGGGCCCCTATGTCTCGGTGCGGCTGACGCTCACCCTGGTCGCGAGCAGCATGCGCACCAGCCCGGATGCCACGGCTCCCTACGCGCGTACCGGCCAGAACGACGCCCGCTTTCGCGACAACGTGGTCGGAATCCAGTCGATTGTCACCAGTCGCGCGGAGGACGACGCCGGCCTGTTCGAAACCAACCTGCGCGACGAGCGCTACCTGCCGTTCGAAGGCGCTGGCGCCATCAGCGAATGGCGGCTCGAGCTGCCGAGCGAGCTCCGGCAGTTCGACTACGAGACGATCTCGGACGTCATTCTGCATTTGCGCTACACGGCCCGCGAGGGTGGCGCGCCGCTCAAGGAGGCCGCGCAGTCGCAGCTTACCCAGACCCTCAGAAACCTGGTGCTACCGTCCCTCGAGACGCGTCCGAGCGGACAGCGCGAAGGACTCTTGCAGCTGGTCAGTCTGGCCGGCGATTTGCCGGACGCTTGGCACCGCTTTCTGCACCCGACCGACGCCCAAGCCAACCAGAGCCTCACGCTCGAGCTCGCGCCCGAGGTCTTTCCGTTCGCGTTCGCCGGCGCGAGCCTGGGCATTACCAGCCTGGATTTGTATCTCTTCGTGCGGGACACGGCGGCGTACGCGGGCGGCGCGCCGATCAAGCTGCGCGTCTCGCCCCCGAGCGGCCCCGCGCAAAGCGTCGAGCTGGCGAGCACCACCGAGCTCGGCGGCCTGCCCCACGGCATCGCCCAGTACGGCAGCAGCAGCCCGAGACCTACGGGCGCTTGGAGCGTACTGTTCGACGAAGCCGACAATGCCGCCGTCGCAGCCGGCATCGTCATCATGGTCAACGGGCGACGGCGTCTCAACCCGGCGGCGCTGCGCGACCTGTTCGTCGCCGTCCGCTTCAAGCTGTGAGTCGTCATGGTCGACTACCTTCGTAACGGCCAACGGCCCGATGGTCCGACCGCGCAACCCGCGGTACCTCGCCCCACCTCGGACGTCGGTACCGGCAGCTCCACGCGGGGTAGCCCGGTTGCGGACAGCGCCGGGCAACCGGGCACGCCCCAGTCGATGCTGCCGGCGCTGACGCTGCCCAAAGGCGGCGGCGCTATCCACGGCATCGGCGAGAAGTTTCAAGTCAGCGCTGCCACGGGTACTGCCTCACTCGGCATTCCACTCCCCGCCTCGCCGGGTCGCGGCGGGTTTGGACCCAGCATCGACCTGAGCTACGACAGCGGCAACGGCAACGGCCCGTTCGGTCTCGGCTTCAACCTTTCGGTTCCCAGCATCACGCGCAAGACCGACAAGGGCTTGCCGCGCTACATCGACGCGGCAGAATCGGACGAGTTCATCCTCTCCGGCGTGGAAGATCTGGTTCCGACTCGCGACGCCGCCACCGGAGAGCTCGTCGAGCTCGACCGCGGTGAGTACCTGGCCCGGCGCTACCGGCCGCGCGTCGAGGGCTCGTTCGCCCGGATCGAGCGCTGGATTCACCGCGTCAGCGGCGAGGCGCACTGGCGCGTCACGACCGCCGACAACGTCACGCACGTCTACGGCACGACCCCAGCGTCGCGCATCGTCGATCCCAAAGATCCGCGCCGCATTTTCAGTTGGCTGCTCGAACAGAGCGAAGACGACAAAGGCAACATCGTCCGCTACGAGTACAAGGCCGAAGACGCGGTGGGGATCGAGCGAGACCGACTCAGCGAGCACAGCCGCTTCGATGGCGCCACGTTTCTAGCCACGGCCCAGCGCTACCTGAAGCGCGTGCTCTATTGCAACGCCGCGCCGTTCGTCGCGGGTGACTTCTTGCTGGAGCTCGTGTTCGACTACGGCGATCACGCGGCGCAGCCGACGCCGGCCGAAGCGCTGCCTTGGCCCGTGCGTCCAGATCCCATTTCGAGCTACCGGGCCGGCTTCGAAGTGCGCACGTACCGCCTGTGCCGGCGCGTGCTCATGTTCCATCGGTTCTCCGCGGACCGCGCGCCACTGCTCGTGAAGTCGACCGACTTCGAGCACGAGGCCGGCCCAGCGTTCACCTACCTGGTCGGTGTGACGCAGGCCGGTTATCTGTTCGAAGCGGGGGCGTGGCAACGGCAGACACTGCCGACCTTGCGCCTCGACTACTCGCGCGCGGTGCTCAACGACGAGCTCCAGGTGCTACCCGCCGAGAGCCTCGAGGGCTTGCAGGGGGGCATCGACGGCCTCAGAAAGCAATGGGTCGATCTCGACGGTGAGGGCATTCCGGGGGTTCTGATCGACGGTGCCCGGGCCTGGCATTACAAGTCCAATCGGGGCGACGCCAAGCTCGCTCCCCCGCGCGCGCTCTCTAGCTTGCCCGCGCCCGCCGAGCTCGCGGCAGGCGTTCAGCAGCTCGCCGACATCGACGGAGACGGGCAGCTCGAGCTCATTTCGTACGAGCCGCCGCTCGCTGGGTACTTCGCTCGCACGTCCGGCGGCGGTTTCGAGAACCTGCGCGCCTTCGCCAACCTGCCCAACCTCGACTTTCGCGACCCCAACCTGCGCTTCGTCGACCTGGACGGCGACGGCCACCCTGATCTGCTGATCAGCGACGACCACGTGTTCATCTGGTACCGCTCCAAGGCCAAAGACGGTTTCGAGCCCGCGACGCGCGTGGCCTTACCGCACGACGACGCGCAAGGCCCAGCCGTCGTCTTCGCCGACAGCGAGCAGAGCATCCAGCTGGCCGACATGAGCGGCGACGGCCTGGTCGACATCGTGCGCATTCGCCGGGCCGAAGTCTCGTATTGGCCGAACCTGGGCTACGGCCGGTTCGGCAAGAAGATCACGCTGGAAAACTGCCCTTTCTTTGGTCGACCAGAAGCCTTCGACGCGCGACGCATCCGCTTCGCCGATGTCGACGGCTCCGGCACCAGCGACGTCTTCTATCTGGGCGCAAACGGAACCACCCTCTACCGCAATGAGTCCGGTAACCGCTTGGCGGCGCCAGAGCTCATCCGTTCGCTACCGCCCGTCGATAGCGTGACGCAGCTCGGCATCGTCGACCTGCTCGGCCAGGGCACCGCATGCCTCGTGTGGTCATCGCCGCTGCCCAGCTCGCAGGCTCGCCCCGTCCTGTTCATCGACTTGATGGCGGGCATCAAGCCACACCTCCTGCGCTCGGTCGTCAACAACCTCGGCGCCGAAACGCGCATCACCTACGCGGCATCGACCCAGTTCTACCTCGCGGACAAGGCAGCCGGAACGCCCTGGCTGACGCGTCTACCCTTCCCGGTGCAAGTCGTCGAGCGCATCGAACGCTTCGATGCCATCTCGAAGTCGCAACTCGTCAGCCAGTACACCTATCACCACGGTTTCTTCGACGGCGTCGAACGAGAGTTCCGCGGCTTCGCTCGCGTCGAGCAGCGAGACGCCGAAGAATTCACGCTGAACGAGGAAACCGAGCTTCATCAAGCCCCGGTGCGCACCGTCACCTGGCACCACACAGGCGCCTGGCTCGAAAAAGAACGCCTGGAACGCGAGCTGCAGAAGGAATACTTCCAGCAGGGCCCCGCTCAGCTGCTGCTCCGCGACACCTTCGTCTTGCCGGACGACCTGACGCCACAGCCGATGACAACCGCGGACGAGCGCGAAGCCACGCGGGCGCTGCGCGGCCGCATGCTACGCCAAGAAGTCTACGCCGAGGACGGCACCGACAAGGCCTCCATACCGTATGTCGTCACCGAGCAGTGCTTCGCCGTCCGGCGCCTGCAATCAAGCACGGGCGCCCTGCACGGCGTCTTCTTTGCGCACGCGCGTGAGTCGATGACCGCCCACACCGAGCGCAGCCCCGAAGATCCGCGCGTCGCGCACGACCTGGTGCTCGACGTCGACGACTTCGGCAGGGTCACGCGCCAGGCCAGCATCGTCTACGGGCGAGCCATCGGCCAGCCGGAGCAGCGCCAGAGCTACGTGACCTTGGGCGAAGCGGATTTCGTTCATCAGCACGCCGCCGGCGACGTGTACCGCATCGGCACGCAGGTCGAGTCGCGCTCCTACGAGGTCACGGGCCTGACGCTGCCGGCGGCCGGGCAAGGGCTCATCGACGTGACCAGCCTGCGCGCGGCGCTCGACGCCCTGGCGCCGGGCCGCGACCTCGACTTCGACCAGGCTCCGACGAGCGGCGTAGAGCGCCGCTTGCTCGACCGCGAGCAGCGCACCTTCTACACCGACGACGCCGTGAGCGAGGCGGCCTTCGGTCTCGTCGGCCTGCGCGCCCTGCCGTATCGCACGTACCAGCTCGCGCTCACGGCCGGCAACGT
>DATEDZ010000052.1:0-2925 GCA_035281385.1 Polyangiaceae bacterium | reverse complement strand
TGATGTGGCCGACGCGAACGATACTGGTCGAACGGTCAATGCCAGTAGTGCAGCGGAGCAGGCGGTCCTGGCGGTCCTATCTAGCTTACCCAGTGGCTCGCCCAAGGTCGTAAGCGGCTTGACGGTCTTGGCCCAAGCCCCCTACTCGGCTGCCAGCGGTCGGACGTGTCGCGCCCTCAACGTGAGGCCCGAGGGAACCGACAAGGCGAGCGCGCGCCTAGCGTGCAGCAACGACGGCAAATCGTGGTTCTTCGTGCCAGCCGTGCTTGCCGGCGAAGGGACGGCGGAGTGAGCGATGCGTGGCTCGCTAACCCAATTGCATGTCGTCTACGCCCTGCTGCTCAGGGAGACGAAGACACGCTTTGGTGCGAACCAGCTGGGCTACCTGTGGGCGCTCGGCCAACCCATCCTCTGGATCGCGATGTTCGCCGGGCTCTACTATCTGATCGGACGCCTGGTTCCGCCAGGCATGTCGGTGATCGCGTTCCTGACGACCGGTATCGTGCCGTTCTCGCTGTTTCGCGAAACCGCGAGCCGTTGCGTCTCGGCCATCGCTTCGAACAAGGGGCTCCTCTTCTATCCACAAGTACGACCTCTCGACCTCGTGCTCGCGCGCGCGGTGCTCGAGGCTGCGACGCACGTCGTCGTCATGGCAGTGCTCTTGGGAGGAATGGCGCTGTACGAGGGACTGCCTCGCGTCAATAGCTTGCTCGAAGTCCTGGCTGGCCTCGGTCTGGCGTCAGCGCTCGGCTTCTCGCTGGGACTGGTGTGCTGCGGGCTCAGCGTCTACAGCCCCACGGTCGACCGGCTGTTCCCCATAGTCGCACGTGTGCTTTTCTGGACGTGCGCGCTATTTCACCCCCTTGAATCGCTGCCCAAGAAAATGCGTGATATTTTCCTACTCAACCCCTTGACGCATGCCATCGAGCTCGTTCGCGACGGCTGGTTCCCAGGCTATGGAGCCCGACACGTCGACGTTTGGTACGCCATGGCTTGGGTGCTGGTACTGCTGTTTTTTGGGCTGAGCTTGGAGCGGACGGCACGTCGGAGCCTGATGCTATCGTGATTACCCTGGCGAATGTCACCAAGGCCTACCCGACCTTGACGGGCTCGAATGTCGTCCTCGACGACGTCTCGTTCGTGTTTCCGCCGCGCACCAACGTCGGCATCCTGGGCAAGAATGGCGCGGGCAAGTCGACGCTGCTGCGCATCATCGCCGGCACGGAACAGCCCGACGACGGCGCGGTCCGCCGGAGCGGCGCCGTTTCCTGGCCCATCGGCTTCTCCGGCGGGTTCAACGGTTCCTTGAGCGGCGAAGAGAACTGTCGTTTCGTCGCACGCATCTACGGCGCCGAGATCGACGAGGTCGTCGGCTTTGCGATGGAGTTTGCGGAGCTGGGCGAGTATTTCCAGATGCCCGTCCGAACCTACTCGTCGGGTATGCGCGCCCGCTTGGCATTTGGGCTGAGCATGGCCATCGAGTTCGACGCCTACTTGGTAGACGAGGTCACGGCCGTGGGGGACGCGAGCTTCCAAGAAAAGTGCCGCAAAGCGTTCGAAGCGCGTCGGGGTCGGTCGTCGGTCGTCATCGTTTCCCACAACTTGCGAACCATCAGCGACTACTGCCAGCAGTGCGCGGTGCTGAGCGGTGGCAAGCTCTTGGCCTTCGACTCCATCGACGAAGCACGCGCCGTCTACGAGGTGGCTTGATGACGGCGCCCGCAGGAAAGAAGGCCTCTGACGCTCGCACGGGGCTGGGTGAGGTGACCCCGCTGGCCGCAGCCGAACGGGCGCCCGGCGGCTCCACCAAGGCACACGCCGAGGCACTGCGCCGGGCTCGTAGCCGCCGCTTGCTGAGGCGCGTGGGGTTGTTCGTCGTGCTGCCAACCACGTTGGCTGCCGTCTATTACGGGGCGTTGGCGACGGATCAGTATGAATCCCACGCGCTCTTCAACGTGCGCTCGTCAGAGACGCGACCTTCTTTGGGCGTCGAGGGGCTCCTGACCGGCCTGGCCACCGGGGGCGGCGCCGGGCATGACGCGCTCGCTGTCCGTGACTACGTGCTCTCGCGAGACATGCTGACGCGACTGGACAAGGAGCACGGCTTCATCGCGCACTACAAGAACGACCGCGCCGACTGGTTTTCGCGACTCCGCAGTGATGCTTCGTTCGAGGACGCCTATGAGTACTTCGGGCGCAAAGTGTCGGCCGACTACGACCAGTTGTCCGGTGCGATCACGGTGCGAGTGCGTGCCTTCAGCGCCGACCAGGCTCGCAAGCTCACCGCGAACATCCTCACCTATAGCGAAGAGATGGTGAACAAACTCTCCGAGCGCGAGCGGCGCGATCGCACCTCCTACGCGGAAGCCGATCTGAAAAAGGCCGAGGAGCGTCTCACGCGCGCCCGCAAGGCCATCGTCGAGCTGCAGCAAAAACACGCCGATTTCAGTCCGCTGCAGACGGCTACTGCGGCCATGGAAATCCGCACGCAATTGGAAGGAGAGCTTGCCAAGGCGCGCGCGGAATTGATGCAGCTCAAATCCTTCATGAATGCCGACGCTCCCCAGGTGCTGGCCGCCAACGAGAAAGTGAAGGCAATTTCGGCCCAGGTTTCGGGCGAGAGCAGGCGTTTGGTGGATCCCAGCAAGCCGAGCGGGCTCACCACTTCGTTCGCCGATTTCGAAGCCGCGACCGTCGAAAAGGAGTTTTCACAGAAAGCTTATGAATCGGCGTTGGCGACTTTGGAGGTGGCTCGCGCCGACGCCGACCGCCAGCACCGCTACGTGGCCGTGGTCGCCCAACCGTCCAACCCGGACGCGGCGACGTACCCGCACCGAATCCGCAGTGTGCTTGCTGCTTTCGTCTTGAGCTTCCTGTTGCTCGGGATTGGCACACTGCTCACCGCGGCAGTTAGGGAGCACTCGC
>DATEDZ010000051.1:7500-27446 GCA_035281385.1 Polyangiaceae bacterium | reverse complement strand
CACTGTTCGCAGGCGGCGCCGGGCGTCACGCAGCTGTAGCCGGGCTCGACCGCCGTGCAGGTCGCGTTGCAGCCGTCGCTGCTGCTGGTGTTGCCGTCGTCGCACGCCTCGTTCGCATGCTTGACGCCGTCGCCGCACCGGTAGCAAGCTGCACCGGCGGTCGGGCAATTCCAGCCAGTCTCGATCTTCTTGCAGTCCCAGGCGCAACCGTCGCCGCCGTTGAAGTTGCCGTCGTCGCAAGCCTCGCTCGCGTGTTTGATGCCGTCGCCGCAGCGCACGCACAGTTGGCCAGCGGTCGGACAGCTGTAATGGGCGTCGATGGCGGTGCAGGTCGCATTGCAACCGTCGCTCGGGGTCTTGTTGCCGTCGTCGCAGGTCTCGTTCGCCTGCAGAATACCGTCACCGCACTTGTAGCAGTCGCTCCCCGGAACCGGACAAACCCAGCCAGTCTCCAGATCGCAGAGGTTCGAGCAGCCATCCAGGCTGGCCTTGTCGCCGTCGTCGCAATCCTCGGTGCTCTCCTTGATCCCGTTGCCGCATTCCTCGCACGCCTGACCCGGAACCGGGCAGCTGAAGCCGGTCCCGACCGCCGTGCAGATGGCGTTGCAACCATCGCTGGCGGTGGTGTTGCCATCGTCGCACGCCTCGTGGGCGCCCTGGATGCCGTCGCCGCACTTCTCGCACGGTGCACCCGCGTAACAGGTGTAGCCGCTCTCGACGGCAGCGCAGTTGTAGCTGCAGCCATCACCGCTCACCCGGTTGCCATCGTCGCAGGCCTCGCTGGCGTGCTTGACGCCGTTGCCGCACTCGACGCACGCCTGGCCGGGGGTAGCGCACGTGAAACCGGGTTCGACCGTGTCGCAGTCCGCGCTACAGCCGTCGGTATCCGAGTTATTGCCGTCGTCGCAGGCTTCGAGCGCTTCCTTGGTGCCGTTACCGCATCGGTGACAGCCATTGGCGCCCGGCAGCGGACACAGCCAGCCTGACTCGAGCTGGCAGGTCGGCGAGCAACCGTCGGAGGCGGCGGTGTTGGCGTCGTCGCACTCTTCGGAGCTTTCGTGGATGCCGTTGCCACACTTCTCGCACGGCACACCCGGAACCGGGCAGCTGAAGCCCGCTTCGACCGCGGTGCAGGTGGCGTTGCAGCCGTCGCTACTGGTCGTGTTGGCGTCGTCGCAGGCCTCGTGAGCACCGTCGACGCCGTCGCCGCATTTCTCACAGGGCTCACCCGCATAGCAGGTGTAGCCGGCTTCAACCGTGCAATTGAAGCTGCAGCCGTCACCACTCGTCCGGTTACCGTCATCGCAGCTCTCGCTGGCGTGCTTCGAGCCGTCGCCGCACTCCACACACGCCTGACCGGGGGTCGCGCAGCTGTAGCCGTCCTCGATTTCCTGGCAATCGGCGCTGCAGCCGTCGTTATTCGCGGTGTTGTCGTCGTCGCAGCTCTCGAGCGCTTCCTTGGTCCCGTTGCCGCACTTGTAACAGGCAGAGCCTGGTAGCGGACACAGCCAGCCGGACTCGAGGTCGCAGCTGGCCGAGCAACCGTCGGTGCTGCTCGTGTTGCTGTCGTCGCAGTCCTCGGTGCTCTCCTTGATGCCGTTGCCGCACTTTTCGCAGGCTTGGCCCGCGACCGGGCAGCTGTAGCCGCTCTCGACGGCACTGCAGGCGCCGTTGCAGCCGTCATTGCTGGCCGTGTTGCCGTCGTCGCAGGCCTCATGGGCGCCATCAACACCGTCGCCGCACTTCTCACAGGCCTGACCCGCGTAACAGGTGTAACCAGGTTCGACGGTGCTGCAATCGATGCTGCAGCCGTCACCACCGAGACGATCACCGTCGTCGCACAGCTCGGCGCCGTTGATCAGGCCGTCGCCGCACTCGGTACAGGGCATTCCCACGGTGGCGCAGGTGAAGCCGTCGTCGATGACCTGGCACTCTTCACTGCAACCGTCGAAGTCGAAGGCGTTACCGTCGTCGCAAACCTCGAGCGGTTCCTTGACGCTGTTGCCGCACCGGTGGCAACCACCCGGGCCGGGCAGCGGACATTGCCAGCCACCCTCTTCCTCACAGGTGGAGTCGCAGCCGTCGTTGCTTGCGGTGTTGCCGTCGTCGCAACCCTCCGAGCTCTCCGCGAAGCCGTTGCCGCACTTCTCGCACGGCACGCCCGGCACCGGACAGCTGTAACCGGACTCGGTCGCACAGACGTTGCTACAGCCGTCGCTACTCAGCTCGTTGCCGTCGTCGCAGGTCTCGGTACCGCCCACGACACCGTCGCCGCATTGACCGCACAGGGTCCCCGGGATCGGGCAGGTGTAGCCGGACTCGATCACCTTGCAGTCACCGCGGCACCCGTCGCTGCTCACGGCGTTACCGTCGTCGCAGATCTCGTGGGCGTCCTTGACACCGTTGCCGCATTCTTCGCACGGGGCGCCCACGACCGGGCAGGAGAAGCCTGCGTCGATGGCGCGGCAGCCATCGCTGCAGCCATCGCCGTCGATCAGGTTGGTGTCGTCGCACACCTCACCACCCGCCAGGATGCCGTCACCGCACTTCTCGCAGGCCTGGCCGGGGATGGGACAGTTGTAGCCGAGCTCCAGCTCGCAGATGGAGCTGCAGCCGTCGCTCGAGGCCAGGTTGGCGTCGTCGCACTCCTCGGTGCTCTCGACCACGCCGTTGCCGCACCTCTCACAAGGAAAGCCAGCAACGGGGCACGAGTAGCCCGGCTCGACCGCCAGGCAGTCGCCGGCGCAGCCGTCCATCGCGACCGTATTGCCGTCGTCACATGCCTCGAGCGCTTCCTTGATGCCGTTGCCGCAAAACAAACAGCTCGTCCCGCTGGCGCCGTTGGTGCAGGTCCAACCAGGCTCGAGGAACTGGCAGTCGAAACGACAGCCGTCACTGCTCAGGCGATTGCCGTCGTCGCAGACCTCGCCCGCTTCGAGCTGCGCATTGCCGCACTCCACGCACAACGATCCGGGTGTGGCGCAAGAGAAACCGGGAGCGATCGTGGTGCAGTCGGCATTGCAGCCGTCCGCATCCACGGTGTTGCCGTCGTCGCACGTCTCGTTCGGGTCGAGCGTACCGTCACCGCACAGCTCACACAGCTGGCCCGGCACGAAGCAGTTGTAGCCGGGGCTGATGACGGTGCAGTCGGCATTGCAGCCATCGCCGTCGAGGGCGTTGCCGTCGTCGCAGTTCTCCTCGCTCTCGACGATGGCATTGCCGCAGGCTTCGCAGGCGCTTCCCGGAACCACACAGTGGAAGCCCGGCTCCACCATCGAGCAGTCGGCGCTGCAGCCGTCACTGCCGGCGGCGTTGCCGTCGTCGCACACCTCGTTTCCACCCAGCATGCCGTCGCCGCACAGCGCGCAGGGCAGCCCGGGGAGTGGGCAAACGTAACCAGTCTCGATCAGACTGCAGTTGAAGAGGCAGCCGTCGCCGGAGATGCGGTTGGCGTCATCGCAAGCTTCGTGGGCGTCGACGACCCCGTTGCCGCATAATTCACAGGCCGCGCCCGGCTCCATGCAATTGTAACCACCTTCGACCTCGGTGCAGCTCTCGTTGCAGCCGTCGCCGGAGAGTGGGTTACCGTCATCACAAGTCTCATTGGGATCGAGCGTGCCGTCACCGCACACCTCGCAGAGCTGACCCGGCACCGCGCAGACGTAACCAGGGTCGATCAACTTGCAGTCCGAGCTACAACCGTCGCTGTCATCGCGGTTGCCGTCGTCGCACGCCTCGCCGCTCTCCTTCACGCTGTTGCCGCACTCTTCGCAGCTGGCACCAGGAACGAGGCAGTCGAAGCCCTCTTCAATCTCGCACGTATCGCTGCAACCGTCGCCCACGTCGGCATTGCCGTCGTCACACACTTCGCCGCTGTCGATCACCGCGTCGCCGCACTTCGGCCCAACCATCATGCCGCCATCGTTACCACCCGGGCCTTCGAGGGCACCGCCGAGCGCCAGCGGCTCTTCACCCTGTCCGCCCGTCGATGCTCCTCCTTCATCGCCCGGAACCTCTGTTGGCGGGATGATGACTTCCGGATTGCTTCCGCAAGCCAGGAGTAAGGAGACGGTTGCGAGAAGGGCCCTGCCGTGGCGAAGACTGAAGGTCATGGCGAAACCAATAAGGTTCGCTCAGCTACGCCCAGGACACAATACCCGCTTCGCTGTTTTTTCTCATGTCGCCGGGGCTCGGTCTCGTGTCGCTAGGCTCCGCCTAGCTCGCTCGTGTCGCTAGGCTCCGCCTAGCTCGAGGCTCCGCTTAGCTCGCCCCAGCTACAGCTACAGCGCCGAGCTACCCCCGTGTGGGCAAAGGGGGGACGTCGCTTCGTGGGAGGTAGCCCTCTCCTTTTACGAACACTGCGATGCTTTTCTTAAGGGCTGCTCTCTTTTCGAGACTTGACGCGATTTTCCGCCCAGCGAATCACCTCTTGCTCCACCGGGCGCCCCAGGAACCGGGCCAGCTCCTGAATCCCGGTGGGGCTCGTCACGTTCACTTCAATCAACTTTTCCCCAATCAGGTCGAGCCCCACGAAGTAGAGGCCGCGGGCCACCAGGCGCGGGCCAATAGCCGCGACCAAGGCGGCCTCTGCCTCGGTGAGCTCGGTCGGCTGCACCGCAGCACCAGCGTGAATGTTAGCGCGCACGTCGTCTTCGCGCGGCACCCGCAGAATCGCGCCCAGGGGACGGCCCTCGAGCAGCAGCACGCGCTTGTCTCCGACCCGCACCGCGGCCTGGTACTCCTGCACGATGGCCAAGCGCCTCCCCTCCTGAGTCCAGATATCGACCAGCGAACGCGTATTGCGATCACCGAGCGACAAACTGACCACACCGCTCCCACCCGCACCGTCGAGCGGCTTGAGCACCGCCGAGCCACCCACTTCGCGGACGAACTCGAGCATCTCGTGCGGATTAGCGCTGACCAGCGTGCGCGGCGTGTGCTCCTGAAACTGAACCGCGAACAGCTTTTCGTTGGCGTCACGAATGCCGCTCGGATCATTGACGACCAGCACGCGATCCTTCACGAGGTCCAGCTGCTGAGTGAGGTAGAGGTAAGCAGCGTCGAACGGCGGGTCCTTGCGGACGAAGATGGCGTCGCACGCAGTGAGCTCGAGGCGCTGGACCGCACCGAGCTCCAAGTACGGAGCAGCGTCGCTCACGGCGATTGATCTCGCCTGCGCGAAGCCATCCGTTCCCCGCAGCGAGACGTGCTCTGGCAGGCAGTGAAACGACTGGTGTCCGCGTGCGCGCGCTCCGCGCAGGAAGGCGAAGGTCGTGTCCTTATCCGGGCTCATGCTCTCGGCCGGATCCATCACGAACAAGAAACGCATGCTTGGTACATACGGCCCCATTCCGGGGCTGGCAACAGCGCGTTAGGATTCCTTGAGAGCCGTCTTCCGTGACAGATGAGTCAAGTTTTGCTGAGCTGTCGGGTCCGAGCAGGTTTTCAGGTAGGCCATGCGACCCTTGCGACCTGACCTCAACCGTTCGCCGGCCTCGCCGGATTTGGTCTCGTGGATGGCTCCTACTCTCGCCGATCGTGATCTTTTCTTCCAAGACTCACACGTCTTGTCGGGCTGGGGCCCCTGCCCCAGCTAGAGTCCTTAAGAGCCGTTTTCCGTGACAGATGAGTCAAGTTTTGACTGCAAGGTTGGTGTCTGAGCAGGCGACTGAGGACTCCTGCGACCATCGCGAGTTGATCGCAACGCGCGCCGGCCTCGCCGGATTTGGTCTCGTGGATGGCTCCTACTCTCGCCGATCGTGATCTTTTCTTCCAAGACTCACACGTCTTGTTGGGCTGGGGCCCCTGCCCCAGCTAGGCTTCGCCCGCGGCGCATGAAGTCTCGGCTTGCCAATCACCACCCAAGTCCGGAAGGCTCGCTCGGCCTGGCCTGGTCGAGTGCCTTGCTGGCATGGGGCCTGTTGACTTCGGCTCCGGCGCTGAGCGCCCCCCAGCCGCGCGCGCCATTTGCCGTCGCCACCGAAAGCCCAGGGGCGACCAAGCAAGCCGCTCGCCTGCTGGAAGCTGGCGGCAATGCCATCGATGCCGCCGTGCTGGCGGCGCTGGTCAGCGGCTTCAGCAATCCTTCGTCAAGCGGCATCGGCGGCGGCGGCTTCGCTCTCGTTTACAGCGCACGCGACAAGCGCGTCAGTGTGCTCGACTTTCGCGAGACGGCTCCGGCCGGTGTGGACGCGAGCGTGCTCGCCAAGCGGCCCCTTCCGGAAGACAAGCGCGGCCACGCGGTGGGCGTGCCGGGTGAGGTCGCGGGCCTGTTCGATCTGCACCAGCGCTTCGGCAAGACGGCCTGGCGGGAGCTGCTGCTGCGCGCCGCGCGCCTTGCCGAGCAAGGCTTCCCGGCCGAGCCACACACGGTCTCGCAAGTGGAGGACTACAAGAGCTCGCCCCTCTCGCGCTCGGCAAATTTCAAGCAGGTCTACCTGCCCGGCGGCGCGCCACCGGCGCTCGGGCAGGTGCTGCGCGCTCCCCGGCTCGCCAAGACTTTGCGGCGCATCGCCGCGGAGGGCCGGCGTGGCTTCTACGAGGGCGCGGTCGCGAGTGACCTGGTGACTACCGCGAAGGCAGCCGGCGGCAGCCTCGAGCTCGCTGATCTCGCCAGCTATCAACCAGTGCCGCGCGAGCCGCTGCGCATCAGCTGGGAGGGCAAGCAGATCCTGACGATGCCGCCGCCGTCCGCCGGCGGCTTGCTGCTGGCGGAGACTCTGGCGCTGTTCAGCCGCGCGGAGCTCGTGGCGCTCGACGGCGCGCGCGGCAAGCGCATCCACTTACTCGCGGAAGCGATGCGGGCCGCCTTCGCTGATCGCGTCCGCTACCTCGGTGATCCGGCCTTCGCCAGTGTAGACGTCGCCAAGCTCCTTCACCCCCAGCGCCTGGCTCGACGCAAGGCGCGCATTGCCGAAGATCGGACGCACACCCAAGCGCGCTTCGGTCTCGAGGAGGCGGGCACGCACCATCTGGTGGTCGCGGATCCCGAGGGCAACTGGGTCACGCTCAGCACGACCACCAACGACGCCTTCGGCGCCAAGCTGGTCGCCGAGCAGAGCGGCGTGCTCCTGAACAACCAGTTGCTCGACTTCGCGACGCCCGAGAGTCTCGTCGGCTTCGGCCTGACCGAGAGCCCCAACCGTCCGCGCCCCGGCGCGCGACCCGTCTCCAGCATGTCACCCACGCTGGTGCTCGAAGGCGGCGAACCGATCCTGGCGCTCGGCGGCTCGGGTGCCCTGACCATCGCGCCCAACACCACGCAGGTGCTGCTCAATCGCCTGGCCTTCGACCTCTCGGTGCCCGACGCAGTGAGCGCCCCGCGTTTCACGATCCCCTCGCCGCGCACCGGCCAAACGTTGTGGCTCGAAACCAAGCTGGCGCAGGCGTTCGGCAAGGACCTCGAAGCGCGTGGTGAGCTGCTCTTGGCCAAAGACTCGCAGAACGCCGTGCAGATCCTGGCGCGCGACGGCAAAGGCTACGCTGCGGCGGCTGATCCGCGCAAGCATGGCGCGGCCGTGGTTAGCGCCGACCCCACGCCTGACGCCGCCACGTCTCAGTAGATCGACGCGACCAGCTCGGCGCTCTCGTCGTTGTTCAAGTCGGTCGCCACCGCATAGCCGACGCCGTTACGTCGCTCGGTTGCGGCAATCGACACGCCATGCCGCGAGCCCACGTACACCGGCGCGTCTCGCACCACGCGGGGCTGCAACTTGGTCCGCACCGGCATGCGCGAGGCGTCGTACACGTAGACGGTCAGCTTGTGACCGGCGATGCGGTAGCGCAGCGACGCCGCACGCTGATTGCTGACCGGCACCACGCTCACACCTTCCCAGCGCGCGCCGTACTGCTTGAAGTTCGGGATCTTCACCGGCACACCCACCTCCGGCTCGAGCTGCGGAAGCAGCGACGGCTCGGTGATCTCCGGGGCGGCTGGGCGTTCGTGATTCCTCACCAGGTCTTCCAGCAGCTTCTCGACGCTGGGCGGAGCCACCGAATCGGCGTACACACCGCTAGCTCGCGTGGGCGGGTTGACACGGTTGTTCGCGGAGGCAGCCCACACCATCACCACCGCAGCCGCCGACGCAATCGGCACGATGCTGCGCCAGCTGAGCATCCTTACCTGCGCTTCACGGTGCGGATCCAACCGCTCCTCGCGCGCTCGCTCTGCGGCCAGCGCGGAACGGATGCGCGCCTCGAAGCTCTCGGTGAGCTGCGCTTCGGAGCGCACCACCTGCTTCAAGCTGGCGCGCATGGCCTCAGCCAGCCTTAGCCGCTCGGCACACCACTCACATTCGGTCAGGTGCTGCTCGACATCCACGACGTCTGCAGGGCCCAGCTCGCCATCGCGGAACGGCTCGAGCAGCGGCGCGAAATGATGGCAGCCGCTCATGCCTTTGCCACCTTTCGCGCGCGGTAACGATCCAGCTCCACCACCGGCTCGGCGCCGCCAACCTCGGCCTCGGGACCCACGATGCCCATGGCGCGCGCGTGCTCGTAGAGGCGACCCTTGAGCAGGCGCCGCCCGCGATGCAAGCGCGACATCACGGTTCCGATCGGACAACCCATGATGTCCGCGATCTCTTTGTACGAAAGCTCCTCCACGTCCGACAAGACCACCGCTAGCCGGTAGTCTTCGGGCAGCTCGTCGAGCGCGCGTCCGATCTCCGACGCCAGCATGGGCCGCAGCGCCTGGGCCTCCGGATCGCGCATGGCCTCCATCGTGGTGGCGCTAATCCAACCGTCCGCCAGCGGGTCTGCATCGGGTCCCTCGAGCACGCTGCGCTCGAGCCCACCGCGCCGGTAGCGATTGATGAAGGTGTTCATCAAAATCCGGATCAACCAGGCGCGCAGATTCGTGCCCGCCTCGAACTGCTCGCGCGCTCGCATCGCTTTGAGCAGCGTGTCCTGAACCAAGTCTTGCGCGTCGGGCGGGTTCTTGGTCAGGCGCGTTGCCACGCCCAGCAGGGCGGATAGCTCGGCCAGGGCGTCAGCCTCGAAGGCCTTGGCAGTGAGTCGGCCGGAGCAGTTCATCGGGCGTTCGGGGCTGAAACCATTGCCTTTTTGGGTTTATTCCGGACCCTTCGAATCGCCCTCTTGGTGACGTTTTTCGAGCTCGTCGATCCGGTCTGCCAGCCGCTTCACCTCGTGCTGAAGATCGCGGAAGGCGGCAAAGTTGGGCAATACCGCGCGGATACGCTCGTCGATGGCGCTCTGCCACTGCTCGAAGGTGGCTCGAAGGCCTTTGGATTCCTTGGCTTGCGACATATCCTCGTCCTCTCGCGCTGTAGGAGGGGTCGAGCCGCTCGACTCCCCCTCCTCCTTACCTGGAGGAATCAGCTTACCGATGGGCCCTTCGCGCAATTGGGTGAGGAGCTTCTCACCGCGGTGCCGGATCAGCGCCTTCAAGGTCGGGATGGGAATGGCGCGGGGCTTGTTGCGCAGCTCCTCCGAGATGATGAGCGCGAGGGTGACGTCGGTCTTGTCCTCTTTGGTCGCATTGTCGATGATCTGAACGTCCTCGCCGTTCCGAATCATTTCCGCGATCTGCAGTAGCGTGACGTAGCTCGAGCCGCGCGTGTCGTAGAGCTTACGGTTCGAGTAGCGCTTGATGATGCGCCGATCGCCGGACTCCTCCGACTCGTCCGCGATTGGGGTGTCGGCCTCGTCGTTCATGGCTGTGCAGGCCCCTTCAGTATGGCGCACAGCGTCAAGCCGGTCAAAGGCTCCGGCCGACGTCTCAGTCTCGGCGGTGTCCCCACCCTGCCGCCGGCGGGCCGGGTCTGAGCTTTGGGTCTTTTCAGGCCGTGCGAGGCAGCTGCTCACCTCGTGTCAGATCGGCGATGTCCTGGCGACCGAGCTCCAGAATGAACTCGAGAAACGCGTTGAAGCTCGGCTGCCGGACGCCGATCTCGTTCACCCAAGCGATGACTTCGTACTCGCCGTCGGCTTGGGTCACCGCGGGATTGAACGCGAACAGGGTCGTGCCCTCGAGGTCCGCGCCGAAGGGGATGAGCGTGCTGGCCCGCGGGCGGCGCGGCGGGCCCAAGTGGGTCACCGGAGTCTCGGCGGCTTCGAACGCGGCTCGCGCCAGGTCCTCGTACTTGCGACGACCCAGGTTGGCGGTGCCGAGCAGGCTCGCGCCGTCGAAGAAGCGGGGCCATCCGTCATGCAGGGCAAGGAAAGCGCGGTACGACGGGGGCAATCGTCGGGACAGACGCCTCTGAGCTCGGGCGATCGCCACCTCGGAGGCGGACGGATTCGGGATGAGCCCGAGGTCGCGGTACGGCTGCAGCCACGAGATCTCGGTATGAATCTCGCGAATCTGAATCAGGAGATCTTGCTCAACCATCTTAGGCTCCTCAGGGCCCTGAGCTAAAGCATGGCCCGAGGGCTAGACCCAAATTTTCGCCCGTCCGTGCGACACCCTGTATATGGCCCTGTAGTGAAGGCCTGGCTCCTCGCACTGGCGGCTCTGTCGCTGGGTTGCGCCGCCCCGGACGGCGGCCCGGGCCTCCTGCAGCTCACGGAGCTCTCGGTCCGCGAGGTCGGACGGGGCGACACGCTCGAGATCGTAGGGGCGGGCTTTCCCGAGGGACGTGTCGCCCGGCTCACCTTCCGCGGCGACGTGTTTCGCCCGGGGCGTAGCCCCCAGCACGGCGTCGAGGCCTCGATCGCGGCCCGCACCGCCACCCCGCACGTGCTCGAGGCGAACGTTTCCGAAGAGCTGGTGACGGCCTTTTGCGGGCGCGACGATGGCGCTCACGCGACGTTCCGCGGCGACATCACCGCTGCATTTGCGCCGCGCAAGAGTGGCGCTCCGCCAGTCGCCGGCTCGCTGCAGGGCATCGTGCTCGACGTCGAGCCTAGTCGCGAAACGGACGAGGACCGCGCGCTCGCAATGGCCGAAGGCGAGCGCTTCGCGCGCTTCCTGGGTGTCACGCTCAGCGCTGACGGCGGCGGGCCGCTGCGCGTCCAAAAGCTCGAAGCAGAAGGTCGCGGCGCCGAGGTCGGGCTCACGGCGGGCGACGTGATCGAAGAGCTCTCGGGCGTACGCATCGGGAACGTCTCCGACTTCGTACCGCCCCCGCGCGCCCGCAGCGCGCGAATCGGCCTGCAGCGCGGTGGGATCGGCGAGGCGGCGCTAGTCGCGGTCGACGTGGTGGAGTTCAAGCCGGGTACGCTTTCGGATCTAACGCCGGCGATGGCTCTCGTCGGCAGCGCGATCCTGGCGCTGCTGCTCGCGCTCTCGCCACTGGGCCGCTTCTCCACTTGGCTGGCGCTCACGGTCGCCAAGCGCAGCCGGGGTCGTGAGCTCGGCGAACCGCGGCGCTGGCTGGTCGCGACGCGCGGGCTCTCCGGTGCCCTGCCGGGCGGCGCTGCGGCCTACTTCGGGGCCGCGCTGGGCAGCTCGCTTTTGGCCCTGAGCGCGCTCGGCGCACCGCTCGTCGCGCGAGAGCTCGATTTGCCCATTTTGCTGCTGGCGGCTTCGAGCGCGCTGACCGTCGCGGGATTTTTGTCCCAGCTCAGCGCGCGTCGCGCGCTCGACGCGAAGGCCGGTGCCAAACGAGCGCTATGGGTACTGCTCGCGCAACTGCCGATCGCGAGCGCGCTGTTGGTCTCGGTCATCAGCGTCGGCAGCCTGCGCGCCGACGACTTCTCGAGCGCCCAGCTGGGGATGCCCTGGCACTTTCTGGCGTTCTCGTCGCCGGCGCATTTCATGGCCCTGCTACTCGGCATCTTTGCGCTCGTGCCAGAGGCCACGCTGCCTTCCCGCGCCAGCAGTGGCCTCATACCGCGCGCAGTCAAGCGTTGGCCCGCGCTTCCGGCCGTGGAATGGGCTCATCTCGTGGTGATGGCGGGCCTGCTCTGCATCATGCTGCTCGGCGGCTTCGCGGTGCCCTGGCTCTCCGAGCTCGATCGCGTCAGCTCCGCCTCGCGCATGGCATTGGGTGCAGGGCTCTTGGTGCTCAAGACATTCTGCGTCGTGCTGGTGGTGGCGGCGCTGCGCTGGTCGCTCGGCCGCGTGAGCGTCGAGCAGTGTCGCGCCGCGTTGCTCCGCGTCGGTCTGCCGGCAGCGCTGGCGCTGCCCATCGCGGCAGAGCTCTGGCTCTTGGGCGCCCAGGGTCTGGTGCTCTCCGCTTACCGCGGAGTCATTGCATTGGCACTGTTCGTGGCCTTGACCTTGGGCTGCGGGCTGGTAGTCCGGCGTCTGGGTCAGATCGTGCGACTTCAGCGGGGCGATCCCAACGTCAACCCCTGGCTTTGACCGCTACAAGCCGAGCCCCGGGCTTGCTTCCGCGTTCGGTTTTCGCGCAATCTGGGTCGCCCGGACGAGACGCGCGATGAGCCCCGAAGACTACATGCGCTTGGCGCTCGAGGAAGCCGACCGGGCTACGAGTCACGGCGACGTGCCGGTCGGCGCCGTGGTGGTGTCCAAAGACGGCGTGGTGCTGGCGCGCGAGCACAACCGGCGCGAGCAGGACTCCGATCCCACCGCGCATGCGGAGCTACTGGCGATTCGCGAGGCTTCACGGCACCTATCGGGTTGGCGGCTGGAAGGCGCCACGGTCTACGTGACGCTCGAGCCTTGCTGCATGTGCGCCGGCGCGCTGGTCAACGCGCGCATTGCGCGATTGGTCTACGGCGCCACGGATCCCAAGGCCGGCGCGATCGTTTCCCTGTTCCAGCTCGGCTCCGACACGCGCCTGAACCATCGCTTCGAGATCGAAGGTGGCCTTTTGGATGAGGAGGGCGCCAAGCGATTGTCCGACTTCTTCGCCGCACGGCGCCTGGCCAAAGCCCGCTAACGCGTCAAGGTCCGCCTGGCACGGCTTGGTCGAGCTCCCTCGGCGGTTGCTCGGGAGTCTCGGTTCCACCTTCAGCAACCACCGGCACGGTGGCTGAAGGCCCCGGCACCCGAAAGGCTATCTCCTCTTCGAGCGCGACCTGCAGCTCGACGTCGTCGATGCGCTTGATCTTGTGAGCGATCTGCACGAGCCGCTGCAGGTAGTTGCGCCAGGAGGCGTTGAGCCTGCCGTCCGGGCCGAAGCGGCTGTAGCTCGGATTCGGCAGAATCGAGGCCAGATACAGCGCCTGGCCCAGCGAAAGCGAGCGCGCCGGCGTCGCGAAGTAGTACTGCGCGGCGTCCCCCACGCCGTACAGCCCCGGCCCGAGCTCGACCACGTTGAGATAAAGCTCGAGGATGCGCCGCTTGTCGAGCTGCTGCTCGAGCAGCATCGTGAGCAGTGCCTCCTGCAGCTTGCGCCCGAGCGTCTTTTCCATCCCGAGGTACAGGTTCTTGGCAAGCTGCATGCTGACCGTGCTGGCGCCGCGCGCGAAGCGGCCAGCCTTGAGATCATCCTTGATCGCGTTTTCGAGCGCCTTGAAGTCGAAGCCGGCGTGCGCGTGAAAGCGGCTGTCCTCACAGATCAGGACTGCCGTCTCGAGGTGCCGTGACATGTCGTCGAGCGGCACCCAGCCGGCCGTGCCCGGCCCGAATTCTTGGGTCACCGCGGAGCCGTCCGGCGCCTTGATCTCACGCAGGAAGGCGCGTTCGAACTTCTGCGGCTGAAGCTCGGCCGGCACGCTCTGCACGCGGCACTCGTTTTGAACCTTCAGCACCACGCTGGTGTCCTTGGGCGTCTGCGAGTCGTAGCGCGCCTGCAGATCGATGCCGAAGCTGCCATCGAGCCGCATGTCGCGCACCAGCGGCAACAAGCCCCGTGGCATCGCCGCGAGCATGCTCTGACACCCCGAAAGCGGCACGCGCAAGCGACCCTGGATGTGTCGCCGTTCGGGTGTCTCTGCCACGACGCCGGAAAGCTCGGCCCGCAGCTCACCGACGTGCGCCTCGCTCGAAGTCACTTCGAGCTCCGTGCCGTCGAGCCGCGCGCGCGCCTTGAGCGCGATATCCAAGCTCCACGGTCCCACCGGCTGCGGCGAAAGCTCCTTACGTTCCAGCACCAAGCCGTGGAGCGATAGCTTGCCGTCGAGCGACACGCTCTCGAAGTCCTCACTGAAGTCGGCCATGCCGTCAGCCGCCAGCGTCGCCTGCTTGACGTCACGCAATCCCAACTGACCGGCGCGCACACCCAAGCTCTGCAAACTGACCGGACCGCCCTTGGCCACCACGTGCACGGGGCCTGCGCCGAGCGGCAGCGACACGTTCAGCGCCAGCGGCGTCACCTTGGCCTCGCTGGCGTTGGGCGTCAGCGACAACCGCACCTGCTCGGCGTCGCGCTGCATCGAGAGTCGGCTCGGACCAAAGCTCAGGCGCTCCCCAGCTCGCTCGATGCGCGCCGAGACACCGTCGAGCGCCAGCTCGGCATCGAGCGCCAGCCCTTCCCGGAGCAGCGGACCGACCACTGCGCGCAGCTCGCGCAGCCGGGCGGCGCGGCTCGAGCCGTCTTCGGGAGGTCCGCGCGGTGAGTTTTTGGCGGTTTCCGGCGCGGTGGCGACAGCAATCTCGTCGCTCGTCCAGCTGAGCTCGACGGCCTTGGTCTCCACGCGCGAGAGCCGGCGATGTCCGTCGTTACTCGCGCTACCCAACGACAACCCGCGCAGCTCCAGCGTCAGCTTGCCGCCGTGCAGGCGGGCCAGATCCGCGCCCATGCCAAGCTCCGGCCCCCTGCGCGTCGCCCGCGCGCCGAACACCGTCAGGTCGACCCCGTCGCGCTGCCAGCTCACGAACAACCCGTCCACGTCGAGCTCACGTCCGCGTTGCTGCCCGCCGCGGCCCGACCCGCCCTTGCCGCGCAGCTTGGTCCAGAGCGGCTCGGGATCGCCGCGCCCTCGCAATGACCCGCCACTTGCCCGTACCGAGTCCGAAAACACACCCAGGTTCACGGCGTCCAGCCGCAGCTCCACCTGGTCCCCGGGCGACGTCACCCGCACATCGCGCAGCCACACACCGGACCAGCCGAAGTGGACGCTGCCCACCTGCGCCTCGAAGCCGCGCTCGCGCGCTTCGCGCTCCACCTTGCCGCGCACCAGCGCGGGCGACGCCAGCAAGCCGATGATCAGCAGGCTGAGCACACTGCCGCCCGCCACCAGCGCCTTGAGCGCCCGCGGGCTCTGAAGAAGCTCATTGAAGCTGCGCAAGCCCCCCTGGTGTAATGCGAAACTCGCGGCGCGCCCAAGAGCCCATCCCATCGGGATGGGTTCTCTTGGGTCTTTTCCTGGGGAGCTCAGCTCCCCCCGGCCGAAGTGAATTCGGCCGGGACCCCCCTCAGGTTTTGGGGCCCGACTCCAAAACAACCGCTCTGAGCTATGGCCGTGGACAAAAAAGCAAAGCCCCAGTGAGTCAACACTGGGGCTTTGAGGGATTAACCCGGCACCGTCCTACTCTCCCACACAGTTGCCCGTGCAGTACCATCGGCTCCGAAGAGCTTGACTTCCGAGTTCGAGATGGGATCGGGTATGGCCTCTTCGATATAGGCACCGGAAATTTTTGGGCGTCCAAAGCAGCTTTTTGGTGCTGCGCTGTTTCTTGGCAATTTGGAATCCAGATATCGAATCTGAGATCCCGCCCGGAGTCCGGGCACCAACTTCAATGTTTGCCTTAGTGAATGAGGTCAAGCCGCACGGCCTATTAGTACTCGTTAGCTCCGCACCTTGCAGTGCTTCCACACCGAGCCTATCAACCTCGTAGTCTTCGAGGGGCCTTTAGTGACTTGCGTCAGGGATACCTAGTCTTGAGGCCAGCTTCCCGCTTATATGCCTTCAGCGGTTATCTGTTCCGAACATGGCTACCCGGCTATGCCACTGGCGTGACAACCGGAGCACCAGAGGTTCGTCCATCCAGGTCCTCTCGTACTATGGATAGCTCCTCTCAAGTATCCTGCGCCCACGGCAGATAGGGACCAAACTGTCTCACGACGTTTTAAACCCAGCTCGCGTACCGCTTTAATTGGCGAACAGCCAAACCCTTGGGACCTGCTCCAGCCCCAGGATGCGATGAGCCGACATCGAGGTGCCAAACCGCGCCGCCGATGTGAACTCTCAGGCGCGATCAGCCTGTTATCCCCAGAGTACCTTTTATCCGATGAGCGATGGCCCTTCCATGTGGTACCACCGGATCACTAACACCTGCTTTCGCAACTGGTCGACTTGTCAGTCTCGCAGTAAAGCTCCCTTATGCGTTTGCACTCTACGGCTGGTTTCCAATCAGCCTGAGGGAACCGTCGCACGCCTCCGTTACAATTTAGGAGGCGACCGCCCCAGTCAAACTGCCCACCAGGCAGTGTCCCTCGCCCAGGTCATGGGCGCAGGTTAGATTTCCAGATTAATCAGGGTGGTATTTCAACGTTGGCTCTGCCGAATCCGGAAACCCGGCTTCAAAGCCTCCCACCTATCCTACGCAGATCAACCCGAAAATCACTGCCAAGTTGCAGTAAAGGTTCATGGGGTCTTTCCGTCTTGCCGCGGGTAGAGGGCATCTTCACCCCCAATGTAATTTCGCTGAGTCCCTGGTCGAGACAGTGCGGATGTTGTTATGCCATTCGTGCAGGTCGGAACTTCATGTTACTCCACCGTTTCCGGCGGCACAGACTATACCTTCACCTGATCGAAGCGAGTTGAGTATCTCGTCTTCCGAATCATAATCAGGGCCGGCGTGTTATGCGCCCATGTGGGCGCATCCAGGGATCTCAACCCCTGAGTCGTTACGGGGACTGTCCGAAGACAGTCTTACCCTCGGTATTACCCGCGGTGCACCTGCTTAAGGCACCGGGTGGGCTTCACCGATTTGAGCCGGTTATCCAGCGGAATCACTTCCGCTTGGGGCAATTTCACTTACCCGACAAGGAATTTCGCTCGAATCACTCTCTAATGTTTCCAGAAGAGTCGGACTTTACCTTGATTAGCTCCTCGACCTCTTTCGGTCGACCGCGATTCATCTGCTTGGCCACGCGCCGAATCTCTTCGAGCCCGTTGGCGTTCAGATGGTCGCCTCGCTCCATCATCAGGAGTACCCGCCGGAACTTTTCGAAGTCCTGGCGCTTACCCGTCTTGAGCGAGTGCTGTGCGAAGAATGGGACGATGATGTTCCGGAGGTGCTCGAGCTTTCTCACTCGAAACGCCATCCGGTCACCGTGATTGCTCCGTACGATCCCGCAGCCGAAGAAGGCCTTGAGCGCGTACAGCGCCTTCACATCTCGTTCGTGTTGGACGACGGTGAACTCAGGTAGAACCTGAAAGCCTGCTGTCATCTCGGCGTGTCTTGCGATGCCGATATGAAAACAACCTTCACCATCCACGAAACCAGTCACCCATCCTGCATCCAGCTTCACTTGCTAACCCCGAACATCAAGTCTCTGAGGGTTCCCATTTTACCGGGCCTTCCCTGCGGATTGTCCCCATGTCCGTCGGATTTTTACTGTTGAGCTCTGCTCAACGAGTACCGAACGGCTGTCGAGGATGTTCCCGCATATGGTTCAGTTTTACTAAGGCAACGAATTCACCTTAGGACCGTTCTCGTTGTTGCTCGTCTCGGAGCTGAGCTCCGCCACGGGCACGGACATTTCTGCCGTGCTCTGCATGTTGCCATGCAGTTCGGACTGTATCATCGGCCGCCACCGGCGAGGTGGAGGCTGTCTGGCGTGCAGTCTCTGAGGGTTCTCGAGATGCCTCGAGCCTTCCCTGCTGATTGCCCGCACCCAACGGATTGTCACTGCCGCTTGCGCGGCGAGTACCGTGGGATACTCGGGGTTTCCAGCATATAGCCAGATTTATTAACGTAACTACAACTGGTCCGTTTTATAGTTACGGCCGCCGTTTACTGGGGCTTCGGTTCAACGCTTCGATTGCTCTGACGTATCCCCTTAACCTTCCAGCACCGGGCAGGCATCAGACCCTATACGTCGTCTTACGACTTCGCAGAGTCCTGTGTTTTTAGTAAACAGTCACAACCGCCGTTTCACTGCGACCACCAACAGCGAGTAGCGCGAAGCTACTAACCATCAGCGGCACACCTTCTCCCGAAGTTACGGTGTCAATTTGCCGAGTTCCTTAACCAGGGTTCTCTCACGCGCCTTGGAATATTCATCCCGTCCACCTGAGTCGGTTTGCAGTACGATCACCAAAGGGGCTCTGCACGCGGCTTTTCTAGGAAGCGTGGAATTACTCAGTATCCCAGTCTAGGACTGGACCTCATCACCTCTCGGCTTGACGACTCACCGTTTGTCCCTATTGGGTCCTAGTGAATCAACCTACGGGCTTGAACAGGCAAACCATGCAGCCTGCTGAGCTATCCTTCTCCGTCCCCGCTTGCTTCAACGCCATCCTTGGTGGTGCAGGAATATTAACCTGCTTTCCATCACCTACGCCTCTCGGCCTCGGCTTAGGAATCGACTAACCCATGGGAGGATTATCCTTCCCCAGGAAACCTTGGACTTACGGCGACCGAGTTTCTCACTCGGTTTATCGCTACTCATGCCCGCATAGTCACTCGTGATGGCCGCTAGTGGTCGTCACCGTCCACCGTGTATCTCCATCACGACGCTCGCCTACCGATCTCTTGCGAGATCCCGTAGCTTCGGTACTAGGCTTAGCCCCGTTACATTTTCGGCGCAGGGTCGCTTGACCAGTGAGCTATTACGCTTTCTTTAAAGGATTGCTGCTTCTAAGCAAACCTCCTGGTTGTCTAAGCGCTCCCACATCCTTCTACACTTAGCCTAGATTTTGGGACCTTAGCTGACGATCTGGGCTCTTTCCCTCTCGGCAACGGAACTTATCTCCCGCTGCCTGACTCCCGGGCAGTTGTCATCGGCATTCGGAGTTTGGTTGGGTTTGGTAATCTGGTAGGACCCCTAGCCCATCCAGTGCTCTACCTCCGACGCAATTCACCCGAGGCTATACCTCAATATATTTCGGCGAGAACCAGCTATCTCCCCGCTTGATTAGCCTTTCACTCCTATCCACACCTCATCTCCCTTATTTTCAACTAAGGTGAGTTCGGTCCTCCAGGCGGTGTTACCCGCCCTTCAACCTGGACATGGATAGATCGCAGGGGTTTCGGGTCTACGCTGCGCGACTGTACGCCCTGTTAAGACTCGCTTTCGCTACGGCTACACCTAACGGCTTAACCTTGCCACGCATCGTAACTCACGGGCTCATTATGCAAAAGGTACGCGGTCACACATTGCCTTGCGGCCATAGTGCTCCCACTACTTGTAGGCACACGGTTTCAGGTTCTCTTTCACTCCCCTAGCCGGGGTTCTTTTCACCTTTCCCTCGCGGTACTCGTTCACTATCGGTCGATGAGTAGTATTTAGCCTTGGAAGATGGTCCTCCCAGATTCCCGCCGAATTGCACGTGTTCTGCGGTACTCGGGTGTCCTTCACGAGAGCTCAACCTTTCACGTACCGGGCTTTCACCGTCTCTGGCCGGCCCTTCCATGCCGTTCTGTTAGATTGAACCTTTGTAACTCGTCGGGAGACTTGCTGCTCTCCCTGAAAGATCCCACAACTCCAATTCAGCAACGCCAGCACGCTTGCACTGAATCGGTTTAGGCTGTTCCCCTTTCGCTCGCCACTACTAGGGGAATCGCTGACTTGCTTTCTTTTCCACTGGTTACTTAGATGTTTCAGTTCACCAGGTTCGCTACCGACGGCTATGTATTCACCGCCGGTTGGCAGGTAGTCCCTGCTCGTGTTTTCACATTCGGGTATCTCCGGGTCAGAGTCTGTTAGCGACTAACCGGAGCTTTTCGCAGCTGTCCACGCCCTTCATCGCCTCTCATCGCCTAGGCATCCACCGTGCGCCCTTTGTAGCTTGACCTTATCCCTAAGGCACGCATCGAGCTGGTGCCCAGACTCCGAACGGAGTCTGCGCCATCGCGTCTGGTCATCCGGTACCCACACCCTGCGATTTTGCCTCGGCGGCTCGTCTCACCTCCGGTCCGGTGCTCACGTACTTCTGTACGCTCCGCTCCGGTCCTCGGTTCG
>DATEDZ010000051.1:0-5000 GCA_035281385.1 Polyangiaceae bacterium | reverse complement strand
CTTTTCGGGAGATATCTCCCGGGAAAAAAGCCGTTTTTCGGGTCGCTCTGGGGGCACCCTGAGGGGTCTCAGGATGGGTCCGTCAGAGCTGGACCGGGTGCCGATTTCGCGGCCTGCCGAGACAGCCGCCGCAGGGGGCCGCCGTCAAGGGGGGCGTATACATGGACCAGGATCGAAACCCGGGCAAGTTCTTTCGGAACTTTCCGGTCGATTTCACACACTTATCCACAGTTTGTCCTGTGGTTTCACTTCGGCGACCCACGCCCGTATCCTTCGCTCAGCGCCTGAGACATCGCTCGCGAGCGCGAAGCGCGAGCTGGATCACCCTCACCCGACCTTGGCACCAGCAGATCACGATCGGAACGGAGAGGCGGGTCGGGAAACCCGGCGAGGCCGGGCGCAAAACCCGTGGCGAAACCCGCGAAAGACGCGGGACACCTGGGCCACCGAGGTGAAACCAAAAACCCAATGCGCAAAACCCGTGGTGAAGCTCGCGACGGTCGCAGGGCGTCCGGGCCACCCACGTGCGACCTAGACACTCAGAGCTGCGGCGCTGTCGATGAACCAAATCCCTAGCGGTTCGCGCACCAGGAAGACTTCGGCGCCGGTGACGAGGCGCGCGAGGTAGCCGCGCTCGCTGCGCAGTAGATCGCGCGCCTGGTAGCGGCCCAGGATGGTGATCGGGCTCCAGCGATCGCCGAGCAAGATGGCATCGGGCCGCAGTTTGTCGTCCGCGTCCAGCGTGCGAACGTGCACGCGAGCCCAGTGCACCTGAGCACGAGCCTCTGGCAATTCGATGCTCGCCTCGCTTCCGAGCTCGCGAACAGCCTGGCTCAGCGCGCGCCGCGAGACGTTGAAGCTGTGCCGCGGCAGGCGCAGCGCGATCGCGTAACCATCCGGCATGGCCTCGATCAGGTAGCTGCGACCCTTGGCGCGCACCGAAATGCTCGAAACGCGGAGGAAAAGCGGCGCAGGTGACTCTTCCACGACAGCCAGCACGATGCGCCATTCGGCGGCCATCACCTTGATGTCGTATGGCTCGAGGACTCCGGCGTAGTCCACGGTTTCGCCCTCGGCGTCGACCAGCGCTGCCGCCAGGGCGCCACTGTCGTCGCACAGGCGCTTCAGGATAACGCTGAAAGGCGTGTCGCCCTGATCGCGAGCCGCGCCTAAGCGACGACGCCTCATGGAGCTACTTTGGCGCGCGCAGTCAGCTCATCGACGCCACGGTCCACCTCGATGACGCGGCCTTTGCGCAGCTGATCGAGGAGCTCGCGGCGAGCGCGCGCGGCACGGCGTGTCAGCACTTCGGGGCCGAGCAACCCCGCAAGCTCCGCCTTCGGGACCACGTGACCGGCGACACGCTCTTCCAGGCGAATCACGTGAAAGCCGAACCGGGTCTGCGTGACCGGGCTGAGCTGCCCCGGGGTGATCAAGGCAGCGGCAGCACGCGCAAAGTCGGGGTCGAAGGCACCGCGCGCTACGAAACCACCTTCCCGCTGCTCGAACGTGCGCCCATCGCTGGTCACCAGCGGCAGCGGCTCGACTTTGAGCTCCAAGCCGTCGAGCGGCACGGCCTTGGCCAAACGCGTGAACTCCTCTGCCGAGGTCGCGGACTTGAGCGCCTCCGCCAGCTTTTCGGCGGCGCGACGAGCTTCGCTTTTGCGCTCGGGTTGGTCGCCCAGGACCACGGCGTGAATGGTCCGAACCGCGTCGGGGCGATCCACCTCGAGCCAGCGTTCGCGCGCGACCTCCGCGATCTCGGCCTCACTCGCCGAGCCAACGCGAGCAGCCTCGATCTTCAACCGCTCGAGCACGCCACGGGCCAGCGCGGCGCGTTCGACGTGCGACACGAGACCGGGCCGCCTCGAGGTGCGCACGGCCTCGGCAAACAGCGCGTCCGACAGCGCGTGATCCAGCGCTCGAGCAGGTGAAAGTCCCTGCGCTTGTGCGATGCGATTCACGCTCGCAGTGCTGACCAGCTCGGTGCCCACGCGCGCTGCGAATCCGCTCGGCAGCTGGGAGGACGTAGGCGAGGCCGAGGGTGCGCTGGAGCTACTGCAGGAACAGAGCCACACCAAGAGCCCACCGGGGGCCATCACCCGACGCTTCATGCATCACCCGACTTGGGTCGCAGCAGATCCGTGGCAGCCTTCAGACACAGACCCCCTACGACGAGCAGATAAAGCGCCGCGAGGTCGCGCCTCTCGCCCAGGGCTTGGACGCCGAAAGTGAACGCCAGCCCCGCCGCGATTATCAGTAAGCAGGAAATGACGTCGAGGGCCCGAGCCACCTTGGGAAGGCTACCCCGGCTAGCGTAAGGTCAGCCAGAGCAACCCGATGCCCAGCGCGAACGTCAGGGCACCGAGCGGCCAAATCGCGCGCGCAGCGCGGGCGCGCCAGGCTGGAAACTGCCGTTCTTTCCCGAGCCTAAGCGCCACGTCGATACTGGCCGCCGTGAGCAGCAGCGCAGAGCCGAGCGCCAGGGCGTGAGCCAGCAGAGCGGCACCGGGACGCTCTACCCCGAACGCCATCGCCAGGGGCATCACGGCGAGTAAGATGCCCAGGCCGAAGACCAGGGGCGGCGTGCGCAATGGCCGATGCCGGGGCTGGAGCGGGCTGCCGGGCACCAAGTTGTCGACGGGCTCGTCGTCGAGGTGACGCGGCGGAGCACCCCAGGCCAGGGCGTGGAGCAAGAAGCCCACGGCGCCGAGCGCGCTGCGCACCGGGTCGAGTTGATCACTTTGCAGCTGCGCCCCGAGAAACGCCCACGCAGCGAGGCAGGAGAGCACGAATCCGTACACGCCCAGCATGCGGCCCAGGCGGGGGCGCGACGCGAACAACACGAAGGCGGTACCGAGCGCCAGCAGCGACAAGCCAGCGAAGACGCGCGACGTAGCCGATGCCCCGCGCTGCGAGACCGGCACGAGCACGGTGGCCAGCCAGCTGTAAAGGCCAGGCACGACTCGCGACACCTCACCGAGGAGCAGCCGCCGTCGCTGCTCGCGGATGGCTTCGCTCATGGCAGGCCAGGCTCAGCCCGCGCCGAGCCGCTCCACGAAGCTCAGGAAGGTGAGCACGGCGTGACCGGTGCCGCCCTTCGGATAGATGCCGCGAGCGCGCTCCGAAAGGACCGGACCGGCGATGTCGCAGTGTATCCAGGGAACCTTGCCGACGAACTCGCGCAAGAACAGAGCCGCGGTAATCGAGCCACCCCAGCGGTCGCCGGTGTGTTTGAGGTCCGCCACATCGCTCTTCAACTGCTCGGCGAGCTCGTCCAGCAGCGGCATGCGCCAGAACGCCTCTCCCGCTTCATGCGCAGCGGCATCCAGCTGGGCAGCCAGGTTGTCGTCGGTGGCGTAAAAGGCCGAGCAGGTCTTGCCGAGGGCGACGAGAGCTGCGCCCGTCAAGGTGGCGGCGTCGATGATGACGTCGGGCTTCAGCTTCACGGCGTAGGCGAGGGCGTCGGCGAGCACGAGACGGCCCTCGGCGTCGGTGTTGATGATCTCGACGGTCTTGCCGTCGAGCGATGGGAAGACGTCGGCGGGGCGGTAGGCGGAACCGTCGGGCATATTTTCGGCCGCGCCGACCAGTACGTGCAGCTCCACATCGGGTTTTACGACCCCGACTGCTGCCATCAGGCCGAGCACCGCGGCGGCACCTGCCATGTCGCTCTTCATCTCGCCCATGCCGGCCGCGGGTTTGATGCACAAACCGCCCGAGTCGAAGGTCAGCCCCTTGCCGACGAAGACCAGCTTCTTGCGCTTCTTCTTGGGAACGTAGCTGAGATGAATGAAGCGGGGCTCGTTGGTCGAGCCCTGGCCCACGGCGTAGTGCAGGTGCATGCCGGCCGACAGGATGCCGCGCTTGTCGAGCACCTTGGCCTTGAAGCCGTGCTCCTTGGCGATGCGCTGGGCGATGCGGGCCAGCGTCTCGGGCACCAGCTCGTTCGGAGGCTCGTTCACGGCGTCGCGCGCGATACCCACGGCGTGACCGATCGCGACCCCGAGCTCGAGCTGCCTCTTTTGTTCCACGCTGGGCTTGCCCGAGGTCAGGATCGAAACCTTGCCAAGCTCCGCCTTGGGCTTGCGGTCACCGGTGAAGTAGCGCGAGAACCTGTAAGCACCGAGCACCACTCCTTCGCCGACGGCGCGCAGCGGGGGCAGCGGCTTGGCGGGCAGCGCCAACGCGACGCTCTTGGTGGTGGCCGACTGCGCAGCGCGCAGCGCCGTGGCGAGCGCGGAGCGCACACGTGGCGCGTCGAGCTCCGCCTTGGGGCCGAGCCCGACTACCAGGAGCCGGCGTGCCTTGACACGACCGAGCGTGGGAATTTCGATCAGCTGATCGAGCTTGCCGTCGAAATCGCTGGCGTTGAGATGACTGAGCAGACCACCGCCGAGCGCGTCCTCCAGCTCGAGCATCGCGGCGGAATCCGCCACGGCGCCGGCGAACACGCTCACGACCAGGGCATCGGCCCCGAAGTCGCCCGCACTACCCGAGACCAACTGGACCGTGAGCGTCATGTGGAGCCACGCAACGTAAAACAGCGATCCGGATTCGGCAACAGCACCGTGGTCGTCGAGCATCCCGGGGCTTGCCCTCACGTCCCCACGACTCGCGGCAGGCTCCGAGATGGCCTATCCTTGGGCCATGGCTTGTTCTTTCGGTCGCTTCGTTGGGGGAGCAGGGGGGGCACTGACGGCGGTGTTCTGCGCGGATCTGGCTTCCGCTCAGAATCCAGCGGGCGCTTCGTTTCCGGCGGATCCTCCGCCCGCGCCTGCACCGGCGCCCAGCCCGCCCGCCACTGCGCCCGCACCCGCTCCGGCACCCACCCCCCCTGCTGCGCCCGCTCCGGCGCCCGCCACGCCAACTGTCACGATCACGCCGCGGCCGGTTCCAGCCGCTGCTCCGGCGCAGCCCGCCGCCGTGCAACGGCCGCGGGCGACGCCTACGCCACAACCCGCACCGCCGCGTCAACCGGCAACCAGCTACGAGAGCTT
>DATEDZ010000050.1:0-24662 GCA_035281385.1 Polyangiaceae bacterium | reverse complement strand
GGCGCGCCTCTACATCATCGACGCTGAAACGGCCCAATCCATGTCGGCGCCGGGAACACCCCCTTCGCACCACCGCGATCCCATCATGCTGCCTGCGTGATTCTGCCCCTGGTCACGTCATCAGACGTGCGCCGTAACAATAGTCCTCGCCGCTGTCGGGCTGATCGTTGCAGCACGACTCTGCTACCCGCGGCTGTTGTATCCAGCCCCGCGCAGCGATCCGTTTGCGCCCGGAGAGGGCCGTTTGTTGAAGCTGACGGCTCGCGACGGCGTGCCCGTGCGCGCCGCGGAATTCTCCGGGCCGAAGGACGCGCCGGTGATCGTGTACTTTCACGGCAACGGTGTGGTGATGGGCGACGTGCTGTGGATGGCGCATGAATTTTTGCAACGTGGTGTCGGGGTGGTGCTGGCCGAGTACCGCGGCTACGGCCTTTCTGCGGAGTCGAGCCAGGCTTCGCCCTCAGAAGCCGGGCTGTACGCCGACGCCGAAGCGGTGTTGGCCGCGCTCGCTAGCGAAGGCATCGAGCCGAAGCGCATCGCGCTGTTTGGCGAGTCTTTGGGCACCGGCGTTGCCGTCGAAATGGCGGCTCGGGGCCACGGCGCTTCACTCGTGTTGGTCACGCCTTACACGTCAATTCCGGCCGCGGCCTCGCGCTTCGTCTTCGGCTTACCAGTGCAACTGTTGATGCGCGAGCGCTTCGATTCGCTTGCCAAGGCGCCGCGTATCACAGCACCGGCGCTGTTGCTGCACGGTACGGATGACGGCGTCGTGCCGTACTCGATGGGCGCAAAGCTCGCGGCAACCCTGCCGCGCGCGCGCCTCATCACCGTCCAGGGTGGACATCACAACGACTTGTTCCTTGGCGAAGGCGCGCGCTTCTTCGACGAAGTCGTCAATTTCGTGCGAGAGCCGCGCTAGCCCTCAGCGGCTTTCGCCCACAATCGCAGCTGGCAGCGCTTTCCTGGCGTCTGCCAGCGAGAGCGCCGCGGCGGCCTTGAGCGTCTCCGCCGGCACCCAGTCGGGGAACGGTGTTTGGCGGCCGCGGTGCGCGCCTGTCGCGGTGTGCTCGTTCCAAACTTTGGCCAGTTGCGATTTCTTGAAGTGCGGGGCGAGCTTGACCAGCGCTGGCCACAGCCGACGGTGCACGTAGGTGACTTTGCCGTCGACGAGCTTGCACACCAAGACGTCGGGGTGTTCCGAGACCACCGTCAACACCGCGAAGATTTCGTGCCCTTTCGGATGCGCCCACCAACTGCCACGGATGGGCGCACCCACCAACTGCTCCGCCAGGCTAGGCACCGGGCCCCGCGCCGCCTGCAACACGACACCGTGCCGCTTCACGAAGGCGAGCGCTTGCTTCGGCGTCATGCTGCGTCAGCTTAGCGCGGACACATCGAAACGAATTGAAACACGGCATCGTAGATCCCCGCCGCAGGCGGTTCACCACCCCGGGCGCAAAGCGCCCGTCCCCGATCCCGCTCGGCCGAAGGCCGGCGTCCCCGATCACGATCACGATCACGCCCACCTGTGCGAGCCGCACGGTTGCACCCACCTCCGCCACGTGAGCTTCTGCAATCAGGCCGCGTCTCTGCAGCCCACCCGCTCTACGTCTCTTCCGTGTCCCACTCCGCCTGATAGCTCATCCCCAAATTCAAAATGCGCTGAATGAGCACCGGGTACTCGACGCCTTCCTTCAATGCGCTCTGGGCGAAGTCTTCCGCGTGTTGCAAGTCCGGGTTCGGATTTGCCTCCAAAACGTAGACCTTGCCGTCGGCGGCCAAACGCAGGTCGATTCGGGCGTAGCCGCTCATCTTGAGCGTGCGGTAGATGTTGGTGCAGAGCTTGGTGATGTGCTCGGCAATGCCAGGCGGCAGCTCCGCCGCGGTGGTGTCGATGTGGTACTTCTTCTGATACGCGAGGTCCCACTTCACCTTGCGCGTCGCGATGCGCGGCGCATTGTCGGGCAGGTTGTCGAGGATCAATTCCCAGACCGGGAAGGCGTGCAGGCGCCGATTGCCGACCACGCCCACGTAGAGCTCGCGGCCCTCCACGTACTCCTCGGCGATCACGTCGACGCCGAAGGTATCGTGCATGAATTGCACGCGCTCGAGCAGCTTCTCGTCGCTCGTCACCAATGACGCTTGCGAAATGCCGAGCGACGCCTCTTCGTAGAGAGACTTCACCACGAGCGGGAAAACGAGCTTGCGTGGCCGCCGTGGCTTCTTGCCAAACGGAAACACCACGTGCCTTGGCACGCGAATGCGATGGAACGCCAGCAGCTCCTTGGACAGCGCCTTGTCGCGCGCCAGCATCAAGCCGCGTGGGCTGCAGCCGGTGTAGCGCTTGCGCAAGAGCTCCAGGTAGCTGACGACGTGCTGGTCGTACACGGCAATTCCGTGGAAATGCACCAGCAAATTGAAGGCGATGTCGGGCTCGAGCTCGGCGAACGCGCGCCGCACCGGACCGAGATCGCTGCCCACGCCGAGCCGGTGCACCTCATGACCCAGCTCTTCGAGCGTCTGGATCACGTCCCACTCGGTTCGAAAGTCCGCCAGCTGCTTGTCCGACAACCCCGTGATGTCCGCGGGGGGCACCAGGTCGTCGTGCATCAGGACGATGACTTTGAGCTTCTTCCTCATCTCGGGAAGTGATGATGCCCGCGATTCAGATATTTGAGTGTCTGAACCGCAAGCAGGAGCATCGCATCCCGCTTCACATGTGGTGCTGCCGAACCAACGACCAAGCCGAGCTCCTTGACACGTTGAATGATCTCCGACAGCACACGGTCGACGGCGTATTGATACTCGCCCGTCCACCGGGAGACCAATTTTCGGATCTCGGGCCTGATTTTTCTCAAGAATGACGCGGCACTTCGCTCGCGGGCCGAACCGGCCTTTTCGCTGAACAGTCGGCGCAAATCGCGGTCGTAGCTCTGCCGCTGGGCCAGCCGGTAGCGACTGCGCTTCTCCTCGTAGTAGTCGCCGAGGGTCTTGGTCAGCTCACTGATCGGCTCGTGCCGGTCACGACCCCACCGGGCCTGCTTTTTCCCCTCGATCGAGCCCATCAGGCCGTCCACGTACTTGAGCTTGGACAGGGCCGGCCAACCTCGGTAGCGACTCTGCCACTTGGACGACGGGTCCAGCCAGACCGCGAACGTCTCCGCGAAGTCTTCTGCCGGGTGACTTTGCGCGTACCACAAGTCCAGATGACGCACGTAGCGCTTGCTGTACGGCTTCGGCTGGTAGTGCGTGACGTAGTCGCTGCCGAAGCGACCGAACACGTCGCGCCAATCGCGCCGGCGGTGCAGCTCGTAAGCAGTGTCGAGCGCGTGCGCGGTCTCGTGGCGCATCAGCTGCATGCACTGGCGCGCGGTGCCACCCTCCACGTCGTGCATCTGGCGTCGCTCGAGCTCCATCAGCCGTGGATGCGCGAGATAGAAAGGAATCGCAAAACCGGGGATGCCGTCGGGCGCGAACCACTCGGTGGACAGCCACACGTGCGGCCGGAACAACAACCCCCGGCTCTCGATTTCACGCTCCAGACGCTGCACGCGCGCTTCGAGCTGCGTGCCGGCGATGGTCAGCTTCAGATCGCAAAGCCGCACCTCGAGCAGCTCTTCATCGGACAGCTGCTCCCAGCTTCGAACCTTGCTGGGACGCGCGACAGAGCGGCGCTGGGGAGCGCGGCGCCGGGTCGGCTTGGTGGTTTTGCGAGGCACGGGTCAACTGCCATTGAGCCATGATTTGACCGCGCGACAAGGGCCGATCGAGACGACAATTTGTCCACAGCGGCTGGTGCGATCCGGCGTGTTCGGCTACACCCCCGCGCGCTGTGCCGCCGTCGTCTTCCATCTTGGCCAACTTGCTGCGGCTTGCATGGCCGGTGGCGCTCGCGCGCCTGGGAATCATGGGCATGGGCGTGGTCGACGTGATGGTGGTCGGGCAAATCGTGCCTTCCCAGCTGCCTCATCAAGCGCTCGGCTGGGCGCCGATCGGGGTGCTGCTGGTGACCGGGATCGGGCTGCTGACGGGGGTTCAGGTCCTGGCGGCGCGGGCGCTCGGGGCCGGGACGCCCGCCGAGGCGGGGGGAGCCTGGCGGCGCGGGCTGGTGGTGTCGGGTGTGGCTGGAGCCTTGGCGGTCGGGTTGGTCTGGCTCCTGGGAGCGCGCGTCTTCACGGCATTCGGCATCGCGCCGGAGCTGGCTGCGCCTTCGGCGGCGGTGGCTCGCATTCTGGCGCTGTCGGTTCCGCTGCACTTCGTCTACGTGACGAGCGCGTTCTTTCTCGAGTCGGTTCAGAAGCCGCTGGCTTCGACGCTGGTCATGTGGGGCTGTAACGCTGCCAACCTGGGGCTCAACCTGGCGCTGGTGCCGAGCTACGGTGCCGAAGGCTCGGCTTGGGCGACGGTGGGCGCGCGTCTGTGCCTGGCCGCTGGGCTCGTGATTTGGGTGCTGCGCTCAGCAGACTTGGCGCGCTTTGGGGTGCGCGAGCGCTCACGCGGGCCAAGCTACGGCGCGCTACTCCGAGTGGGCGGCGCGGCGGCGGTCAGCCACGCTGCCGAATCAGGTGCTTTCTCCGGCATGACGCTGGTTGCCGGACGCATCGGAGGCGATGCAGTGTCGACGTATCAGATCCTGCTCAACCTGCTCGCGATCGTGTTCATGGTTTCGCTCGGTTTCTCGAGCGCGACCGCCGTGTTGACGTCGGAAGCGGTGGGTCGCAAGGCGCCTGCCGATGCCGCGCGCGCGAGCTTCGTAGGCTTGGCCCTCAATAGCGCTTTCATGCTCGTTTCCGCGCTCATTCTCTATGTTTTTGCGGGCGCTATCGGCCGGGCCTACACCGCGGATCTGGAGGTTGCGGCGGGCGTTGCGGCGCTGATGTGGCTGGTGGCGCTGATTCTGCCGCCCGATGGCGGGCAGGTGGTCGCGGCGTCGGCGCTGCGCGCGCGCGGCGACAACTGGTTCCCCACGGCCAGCCACCTGCTTTCGTACGCGCTCGTGATGCCGGCGCTGGGCCTGTGGCTGGGCGAGTGGCGCGGCCAGGGGGTGACCGGTTTGATGCTCGCAATCCTGGGGGCGAGCTGGCTCTCGTGCACTGCGCTGTGTGTCCGGCTGTGGAGGCTCAGGCGTGTGGTATAGAGCAGCATGAAGCGACGGGAGCTGCTCGGCGCGCTCGGCATCTTGCCGCTCGGCGCAGGTGCTTGCTCGCGCCAGGAGCAGAAGCCGCCGGCAGCGCGTCGCGCTGCAGAACCAAAGAGCGCTGCGGACGCGGGCGCGATGCCGGTCGTGTTCGCGGCGCACGGCGCTCCCGTGTTGCTCGACGACGCGCAATGGATGGCGGAGCTTTCCAGCTGGGCCAGCGCCATGCCACGCCCCAAGAGCATCTTGATGGTGTCGGCACACTGGGAGGAGCGTCCCACCACGCTGGGCGCCACCAGCAGCGTGCCACTGGTCTACGATTTCTACGGCTTTCCCGAGCGGTTTTACCAAACGCGCTATCCCGCGCCCGGTGCGCCCGAGCTCGCCGCTCGCATCCGTGCGCTACTGCAGCAGCGCAACATCGCGTTCAAGGACGACCCGAAGCGCGGGCTGGATCACGGCGCCTACGTGCCCCTCGTCGCGATGTATCCACAAGCCGACATCCCGGTGCTTCAGCTATCGATGCCGGCGCTGAACGGACACGACCTGCTCGCACTCGGTCAGGCGCTCGCGCCCTTGCGGCATGAAGGCGTGCTGATCTTCGGCAGCGGGTTTCTGACGCACAACATGCGCTACGGGCTCAAGACTGGAACCCCCACCTGGGCGAGCGAGTTCGATGCCTGGGTGGCCGATGCGCTGTCGCGGCTGGATGTGGATGCCCTGCTCGACTTCGAGGCGCGGACTCCAGGGGCGCGCATCGCGCTGCCCACGTGGGAGCACTACGCGCCCGTCTTGGTGGCGACGGGCGCGGTTCTGGATGTACGTCCCAAAGTCAGCTTTCCGATCACGGGCTGGTGGAACGACAGCGCGTTTACCAGGCGCTCGGTGCAGCTCGGCTAGACTACTGACAGGTCTGCTCGCAGGCTGCGGGCGTCATGGTCGCTGGATCCGCGAATTCGTCGCAGCTCAGCGACTTGTACTGGCTGATGCACTCGTTGGCCTTGGCGGCGCTGTAGGTCGTGCCGGAGTTGCACTTGAGCGTCTGTTCGCTGCAGCTGTCGCCTTCGAAGCCCGTGCGACAATCCGCCTCGTTGTTGCCGACGCCGGGGACGAACGCCCGAATCGCATCGAGCTCTGCATCCGTCAAGCAACCGTAAAACTTAGAGCAGACCTCCGCCACCGCCTTCTTGCAGTTCGACAGCGGATCAGAGCCGCCGCCCTCGTCATCGTCTCCGCCGCAACCTCCAACCACGAGCGCACCAAACAATAGCAAGCCACTCAAAGTTGCCTTCATGCGTCCTCCTCGGTGTTGTGCCGAACCAGCGACTATACTCAATGGGCCGATGCCGCGATAAGAAATTGAATGTGGGGTGGAGTGGTTCAGCTCGGCTCGGCTAGCGGACGCTCGGCGGCGGACGGGAGCTCAGTGGAGGTGGCGGAAACGTCGAATGCAGCCGAATCCAGGTTTGGCGCGCACGCCCGAGCAGTCGCCGGTCCTCCCCGAATATCGCGGTGCCGGCGTTGAGCTTGCGGCCGTCGCGGCCCTCGGACCAACCGAGCACCACGCACCTTTCTCCCACGCGCGGTGCGCTCGATACTTCCGCAGTCATGCGTCCCAAGAGCGCCACCGGATACTCGGGGGAGCCGACGGCGAAGTAACCGACGCAGTCGAGCGCCGCCCACACCAGCTCGGGTCCGACGCCGCCGCCCGTGCCGGCCAAGCTGGCGTCGACCGTCCACGGTGCCGCTACGTTCTCTCCCGGATGCTCGGAGCCGGGAAAGATGCGCAGGCCGTCGCCGACTGCGCGGGCCGGTCCGCAGACGAAGCAGGTCGGGAAGTGGTGCTTGCGATGACCGATGTAGAAGCGCGTGAGCTCGGTCGCATGCTCGAAGGAGGGCGGGTCGGGGATCCTTACGGCGGCTCCGCGCTGGAGCGCGCGGTGCTCAAGGCGGCCTCCTACACGTTGGATCCTGCGAGCTGGATGAACCCCGGCCCTCCCTCGGAGCAGAGTCTGGAAGAGGGGGCACCGGTCTACGAAGTCGCGCACTCGATCTACCAGCAGGCGTCGCTGCTCGACACGGCTAACCTGAAGGGCAGACCCCTCTGGGACCTACGCATGCTCGGGCTGGGCCACGCTGTCGCACGGCAATTCGTTCGAGGTGGGCGTCCCGCCGTGAGGTCACGATGCTTCTAGTGGATTCAAACCGAGCGCCAGCCGTCCGCTGAGGAGCTGCTGCTGCTTTTCGGGGAGCGGATGGTAGGGCGCGCCGTGAACGTCACGCAGCAGGCGTTCGATACCCGCCTTGCGGAAGTAGGCGGCTCCGCCCACGACCTCCATGGCTTTTTCCACGGTTTCGAGCGTGGCCTTGCTGAGCAGCGTCTTGGCTATCAAGGCTTGATTGGCGCGCCCCACGTCGGGAGAAAAGTCGTAGTCGGCGGCGTTATCGACCAGTTTCTTCCATGCCAGGCGCGCCGCGCACAGAGAGTTTTCGAGCTCCCCCACCAGCACGGGAGTCATGACCCGCACGCGGCCCTTGGCTAGCTCGATGGCCCGATCGCGAGCGGCCTCTGCAATGCCTAGATAGGGAGACATGTAGATGGGAGGCGCCACCGTGAGCACCACGCTCCACACCGGGTGCCAGCCTTGCCGCGGCCTCCGTAGCACGATGCTCTCCTCGGGTACGAAGACGTCTTCGAGCGCAACGCTGTGCGAGCCGGTGCCGCGCATGCCCAGCGTGTCCCAGTCCGTTCCCACGGTGACGCCCTTGGCCGAGAACGGGACCGCGAAGTGGAACACCTGTGCGCCTTCGCTGGGATGCTCGAAGACCGAGCTGGTCACTAGCAAGCTACCCGCCGGCGCGCCGCTGCAGAACTGCTTCTTGGCCGTGAGGCGATAGCCGCCGGGCGCGCTCTCGAGCTTGCCGTTGGACTCGAACCAGTCGCCCGCGCCCGTGCTCACCAGCACCAACTGCTCGCTGACGATGCGCTTCAGCAGCGGCTCACCGCCCTGCCCGTGCAGATGCTTCCACACGGTCGCGGCGACGAGGTGGGTGTGCATCGAAGCGGCTAGCGCGGTGGCGGGGCAGGCGTGCGCCAGGCACCGCAGCGCATCACAAAGCTCGGTGTGACTGGCGCCCAGACCACCCAAAGCCTGCGGGATGCCTGCGGCCAAGAACCCGCTCGTCTTGAGCGCCCGATAGTTGGACTCGACGAAACGATTTTCCCGATCGTGTTGGTCCGCGCCAGCCGCCAGATCTGACGCTAGGGCTTCGACGACACTTTGCAGCTTGCTCATGAATGCCTCCGATTTGTGTTCTGGAACTGTTGGCCCGGGCCCGCCACGACTCTAGTTCGAAAAATGGACCTCGCGCTCCCGAAGTCCCCGGTAGCATCGAACCATGAAGTCTTACGGCCAGTTCTGTCCCGTGGCCATGGCGCTGGAGGTGGTCGGCGACCGCTGGACGCTGCTGATCATTCGCGAGCTGATCAGCGGCAGTCGGCGTTTTGGGGAGATCCTGAACGGCGTGCGCAAGATCCCGCGGTCGCTGCTCGCCAGCCGGCTGGAGCAGTTGGAGCGGACAGGCCTACTGTGCCGCAAGGAGGGGACGCACGGCAACGAGTACGAACCAACCGAGGCCGCGCTGGCACTCGAGCAAGTGGTGCTCGGTCTGGGTGTGTGGTCACGGCGCTGGGCACATCGCGCTATCCGTGACGATGAGCTCGACCCCACTCTGCTGCTCTGGGACATGCAGCGGCGCCTGAACACTTCAGCCACGCCCGCGGCGCTGGTCGTGGTGCGCTTCGACTTTCTCGACGAGAAACGGGGAGTCTTGCGCTACTGGCTCAAGATCGATCACGGGCGCGGCGAGGTTTGCACGAAGCACCCGGGGCTCGATGAAAACTTGATCGTTTCGACAACGCTACGCGTATTGATCGAGGTCTGGATGGGTCAGCGAAACTTTGCTGCTGCCATCCAGAGTGGCGAAGTAAGCGTCGAGGGCGCCGCGGCGTTGGCGCGCGCGATGCCGACCTGGTTTCGTTTGAACACGTTCGTCGAGATGGAACGCAGCGCCTAGCACTCAGCCCAGCGGTGGCCTGGGGACTAGTAGCCGTGCGCGGCTCAGTCGTCCTGCTCGCGCTGAGCATCCACGAACGCCAGCAACTGGCAAAACCAGCCATGTCGGTGACTTGGCCAACTGCGGCTCGGGGTATCGCCCACCAGCTCGCCACGCTCGCTCCAATGCGCCCCAGCTCGGCGGACCGCCGTGGGGTAAGGATCAGAAGCTGGCGGCTCTGGCTGCCTGGCAGCTGCTCGAGTGAACCGCTCGTCACAGCCAGTGTGAACCCCGGGGCGATGACCGGCCCTGATGCCTGCGAAACCCCTGAAAAACCTGCCTGTATGCCTGGGCATGGCCTTTGCTGAATAGGGCGCCCATGCGGGCTTTCCGGGCGCTGTTCAGCGGTTCTCTGCTTTCTTCCAGCGTCGCTCTGGGGCTGATCGCGTGCGGCGGCGATTCCAGCGAGTTCCACGCCATGGGCGTTCCGATCGAGGAGGTGCCGGCCAAGTACGCCGCTGCGCTCTGCCAGGCGTACTCGGCTTGCCTCGGACCGCTCGCCGAAATTTTCTTGCCGGGCGAGGACTGCACGGTTCGCATGACCGACGCGATCGAGGACGGTTTTGGATCCATTCAAGCGGCCGTCGACGCCAAGCGCATCAAATACGACGGCCAGAAGGTCGAGGATTGCATCGCGGAGCTCGAAGCCAAGTCGTGCGACGGTTTGCTGGAGCGTGACTCGGACGTGTGCAGCGCGATGCTGGTCGGCACGATCGCCGAAGGTGAAGACTGCTCGCAGAACGAGGAATGCGAGGGTGACGCCTACTGCAGCTTCGATGTGAGCTGTCCCGGCACCTGTAGTCCTCTCGAGACCACCGGCGGCGCGTGTCGGGCCGATAGCAACTGCGCGTCCGGCCTGGTGTGCTCCGAGACCACCGAGCGCTGCGTGACGCCCGCAGGGCCGGGCGACCTGTGCGGCGGCGCCGAGCCCGAGTGCGCGCCCGGCTACTTCTGCAAGGGTGCGGACGGCGACGCGGACACCTCCGGCAATTGCCGCAGCTACGCCGAGGTTTTCGTGGCCGGGGCCGGCGACGCCTGCGACATCCTGCAAAACGACTTCTGCGACAGTGACCTGAGCTGCGCGATCGACGCGGTCACGGTCGAGGGCATGATTGAGGCGAGCTGCACCGCGCAGGTCGGCAGCGGCGACGCTTGCAAGATCGCGATCCCCGACATGTGCCCGCCCGACGAGTACTGCGACGTGCCGCAGGGCATACCGCTGATGCTCGAAGGCGTTTGCACGCCGCGCCCGGAAATCGGGGAGCCTTGCGGCCTGGCGACGCCCTTCGACGAGACGGGCAGCATCTGTGAGGCTTACGCCCGCTGCGACGGCGGCAATTGCCGCGCGCTCGCGACCCTGGGCGAGAGCTGTGAAACCGGCGACGTCTGCTTGAGCGGTCACTGCGAGGGCGGTGGCTGCGTGAGCGGTGACCACTGCGAGTAGTAAGATGCGAAGACTACGCAGCCTATTGGTACATGCTCTGGCGCTGACGGCGCTCGGCGGTTGTGAGTCGCCAGGCGAGCCCGAAGCGAGCGAGCCCGAAGCCACCGATACCAGTCTGGTGGCGCTCTCCCCGGTCGAGCAGCTGCTTCGGGTCAGCATGGCGGTTCGCGGCAAGCGCCCGAGCCTCGACGACCTGCGCGCCATCGACGCGGAGCCGGGCCGTCTTGCCGAGCTCACCGATCAGTACCTGGCCAGTGACGACTTCGGAGCCACCGTGCGCGAAGTGTTCAACGAGGCGCTCAAGCTGCGCGTGCCGGCGGCGCTCTATCCGGCAGGCTTCGCGGCGCGGGGTAAGCTCGAGGGTCAGGACGTGCAGCGCATCAACGTGTCGGTGACGGAGGCACCCCTGCGGCTGATCGAGCATGTGGTGCGCGAGGACCTGCCGCTTTCCGAGATCGTCACCGCCGACTACGTGCTGGCCGATGGCCACGTGGCGCAGGTGTGGGGCTTGCCCTATTCCGGCAGCGGCACGAGCTGGGAGGTCACCCACTATGAGGACGGGCGCCCCCACGCTGGCATCCTGACCGATTCCTGGCTGTACACGCGGCACTCGAGCACGTTTTCCAACAAGAACCGTGGACGCGCCAACGCCATTGCGCGCGGCCTGCTCTGTCACGACTTCACCGAGCGCCACGTGGAGCTCGACACCACCCTCGACCTTTCGAATCCCGAGCAGGTGGCAAACGCCATCGAGTCCAATCCGACGTGTGTCAGTTGTCATCAGACGCTCGATCCGCTCGCGGCCTTCTTCGGTGCCTACTATCCGCTGTTCGTTCCGAGCCAGCTCACCGCCTATCCGTTCCAAGCCTATCTGCCGGAGCTGGCGCCGCTGTTCACGGTCAAGCAGCCGGGTTACTTCGGTTTCGATGGCGGCAACGTGCGCCACCTGGGCGGCATGATCGCCGAAGATCCGCGCTTCTTGCTGTGCCAGGCCAAGCGCTTTTACTCGTACTTGGCGCAGGTGCCGCTGTCGGAAGTGCCGCAGGCGCGCGCGGCGGAGCTTTCGAACGTGCTCGGCAAGAATCAGAGCATCAGGGAGCTGGTCAAGGCCATCGTGCTCGACGAGCGCTTCTTGGTTTCACACCGCACGCGTGAAGACGAGCCCGGCGAGCCTTCCGGCTTGCTGCGCACCAGGCCCTGGCAGCTTGCCAGCAGCATCGCGGATCTGACCGGCTACCGCTGGCAGGAAGAGCACGCCTTCGATCTCGGATACGGCCAGGTCGGCAGCGTGGACATGATGACCGACAGCCTGTTCGGCTTCGAGGTCGTTTCGGGCGGCATCGACTCGGTGAACGTAGCGCTGCCCTCGCACAGCGTGACGCCGCCCGCCGCCATCGTGCTGCGCGGGCTAGCCCAACGGGCCGCGCAGCACGTGGTGCAGGCGGATCTCGAGTACCCGAGCTCGGCCAAGTTGTTCCGAGCGGCGCCGCCCACGGTCTTCGACGAGGCCAGCGTGCGCGCGCAGCTGGTCGAGCTTTATGGGCGCGTGCTCGGTCAGCTGCTCGCCGCCGACTCTCAGCCCATCGACGAAGCACTCAGCTTGTTGCAGGGGGCTCGCGACGCCGGCGCCGACCCGCAGCGCGCCTGGACGCTCGGTGTCTTCGCCCTGCTGCAGCACCCGCGTCTGGCCTTCTATTGAGGATTTACCCATGAGCACGCTCTCACGACGTTCGATCTTGGCCGGCGCAGCGGCGCTCGGCTCGGCCGTGGCGCTCCCGCTCGCGGCACCGCGCGCTGTCGCGCAGACGGCGCCGCGCAAGTTAATCATCGTGCTGGCTAGCGGCGGTTGGGATCCGACCTACGCGCTCGATCCGAAGCCCGGCAGCACCACGATCGACGCACCGAGCGGACTGATCAGCGAGCTCTCGGGCATCCCGGTGCTGACCGATCCGGCTCGGCCGAGCGTCTCGGAGTTTTTCACGCGTTACGGCGCGCTCACTGCGGTCGTCAATGGTCTTCAGGTGCGCTCGTTCGTGCACGCCGACTGCATGAAGCGAATCCTGACCGGAACTGCATCCGACCAAAACGCCGACTTCGGCGCGCTGGCCGCCAACGAGGCCGGCCGCGATCTGCCGGTGCCTTATCTGGTGCTGGGCATGAGCGCGATGAGTGGACCGCTGGCGTCCATCACGGGCCGCGCCGGAACCACCAACCAGCTGAGCTCGCTGCTCGTGCCGAGCGCGACCGATGCCTTCCTGCCGCCGGCTGTGTTCGAGCCCAGTGCGCAGCAGCAGGCCCTGGTGGACCAGTACCTGACGGCGGCCACCGCACGTGAGCAGGCACTGCGCGGTCAGCTCGGTTCGACTCAGCGCGCGCTCGAGGCTTTTCAGGCGTCCCTCGAGCGCGCCGGGCTGCTCAGGCGCTTCGCGGCCGAGCGCGGCGGCTTCGGAGCGCGCGGCTATACGCCCGACCTGATGGTGCAGGTCGACGTGGCGGTCCAGGCGCTCGAAGGCGACCTGTGCCACACCGCGATGCTCGAGCTGCCCAACTGGGACACCCACACGGGCAACGCCCAACAGGGTGCGATGCACGAAGCGCTCTACGCGGCGCTGCTGCACCTGGGGAGCAGCCTGGAGCAACGCCAGCTGCTCGAGCGCAGCGTGGTCGTGGTGCTTTCCGAGATGGGCCGCACGCCGAGGCTCAACTCCGCCATGGGCAAGGATCACTGGCCGGTTACCAGCTGTCTGGCGTTCGGCGCCGGCGTGAAGGGCGGGCAGGTGATCGGCGCTACCGACGACGGCCAGAATGCGCTCAACGTCGAGCTGTCGAGCGGTGTCGTGACGAGCGCGGGCAAACAGATTCAGACCAGCAACCTGACGGCGGCGGCGCTGGCCCTGGTGGGGCTGGATTCGCAAAGATACTTCCCCGGAGTGGAGCCGCTGTATGCGCTCTTGGCCTGAGCGCTGGCGGCTCGCCCGCGCCCGCTCGGCGCTCGGCTTGGCCCTGCTGCTACCGGCGGCAGCGCTGCCGCTGGCGTGCGACAAGCAGGCGACCGAGCAGGCCGAAAGCGAAAAGTCCGCGCTCGATTGCGAGGTGACCTACGAGAACTTCGCGGGTCCGTTCTTGCTCAACTGGTGCATCGGCTGTCACAGCTCGTCGCTCGGCATGGCCGAGCGGCAGAAGGCGCCGCTGGGCACCGACTTCGACACGCTCGAAGGCGTCCGGGCCAAGAAGGACCTGGTGCGCAAGCGAGTAGTGGAAGATCAGACCATGCCACTGCTCGGCGGTCCTAGCGCGGACGAGCGCGAGCTGTTCGGCAAGTGGCTCGATTGCGACTTGCCCGCCGAAGGCGAAGGGTTCACGCCGGCATCCCCCGGTAACGTCGCGAGCCTGCCGCCCGTACCGAGTGGTGACTGCGCGAAAGCCCGCGAGCCGCTTCCGGAGGCGCTCTTGCCGCGCTGCCAAGCGAGCACGCTCGACTGCATCGTGCAGTGTGGGATCGACAACCCCGATTACGGCGCCGATGCTTGCCGGGACGCGTGCCAGGCGGCCGATACGACGCCGCCCGACACCAGCCTGGGCACGGCCGTGAGCTGCGCAACCTGCACGCTGGCCCAGCTTTTGGCCTGCACCGACAGCAGCGGCTGTCACGACGAGACGGCGCGTTTCATGTGCTGCTTCGAGGCTTGTGGCGGCGCGGCGAACTGCGCCGAAACGTGTAACGGCGAGCTTCAGGCCTTCGTTCTCTGCTCGTATTACAAAGCGCCCCAATGCGTGGACTACGTGCACGGTCCGATGTCCGCCTGCTTTGCGCCGGCCGCGCCCGAGCCTGACCCTAGCGGCGCAGGTGGCGCCGGCGGCGCTGGAAACGCGCTGTGAGGGCCAACAGGCCGAGCGCCACCAGACCCGCGCTCCTCGACTCGTTGCGCGGGGCGGCGAAGCTGCAAGCAGCGCTGTTGCCTCCCACGGTTGCATCGGGGTCATCGACCTGGGTGTCATCGACCTGCGTGCCGACGAGCACGTCGTCTTGCGTGATACCGGCAGGTGTGCAGGCGATGTTTTCGCTGCCATGGAGGGTCACGAGCGGTACGCCCTCGCCCGATAGGTTCACCGGCTCGCTGTAGGTGCCGTTGGCAGCGCGCAAGCGTAACCGCACAAACGCGATGTTTGCGCCCTGATCGATGCCGGAAAGGTTCGTGAACCACGGCCCGCGAATGAGGTGAGTCCAAAGAGCTTGGCCGATCTCATCGATGTATTCGGCTTGAACTGGCAGCTCGAGGTCCAGGGCCACGCATGTGCCCGCCCTCTGCGGGCTGCAGCTCGTGAAGGACTGCTCACCAAAGCGGTAGTGCTGGAGCCACGCGGCTGGCGGTTCTGGCGTGAGCTCAACGGGTCCTGCGCCTGTCGTGAATTCGAGGCTCAGCCCTTGCGCCACGATGCCGGAGCTCGGCACCGAAGGTTTGACGACCGTCAAGGTGTAGCTAGTGAGCGGCTCGAGGGCTGTCTCGGGAAAGAGCGAGATGGCATCCTCGTGCGTCTTCTGAGCCGTCGCTTCCACGATATCCCCATCCGACGACTCAAAGCGAACCGAGCTCGGGAGCGTGTCTGGCAATTGGAGGGACCACGTATTGTAGAACGGGATGACGTCGGTGGGGACGTCGGTCGCTCCTTCGCTCGGATATCCGTCGAGCTCGGGTGGCGGAGTTAGGATCGAGCACGCGTTGGCGCTCCGCGGGACGAACCAAACCGTGCCAAACAGAACCCCAAAAGACCAGACCCAGCGCCAACCCATTACTCGAGTGTAGCCCAAGACTCGGCGGCTGTCCCCGCGCTTGCGGTGTGGCGCGCGGAAGCGAAGCTACAGCGCCGTTGAAAACGTCACCGCAAAGAAAATCTCTTGCCTGGCTCTTTCCGCAGGAACTTCGCCTTTGCCAACACGATGTTGGCGACACTCTTCGCGATAGTAATCCCGGAGATCTCGTAAGCCTTCGCCAGAAGATCATCTACCGTGAACGTCACACCGGGCGCGCTCGTCAGGTACATCGCGGACAGCTCCAAGAGCGTAACGATGGCCTCCAAGTCGTTGCCTTGCGCGGCGGGTCTGGCGATTGGGGGAGGTTCTCGGTCGGCGGCGGCTTCAAAGTCGTAGGACATGGGGTCTCCTGGTGGCTCGCGCCACGAGTATGGATTCTTGAGAATATCGGTGGCGATTTCGTCGAGCTTTACCATTGCGTGGGACGGGGGAAATCCAGGACGGCGGCGCCCACGCGGCATGGGGTGTTCGCTTGGGCCCTCACCCCCCAGCTCGCTTAGCTCCCTCCAGTATCCGAATCGGAGCAGCGCAAGTAGTTTTTGCCCTGGAAGCGAGCCACCCAGCGCAGCTGCACGCTGAACTCCCTTCGCAACGATCCCTGATCAAGCGCTCAGGCCAGCCTTTCGACGACCGACGTCGCGCAGCCAGTCGCTGAGCGACCTGTTCGCCTTAGCGGCGGCGGCAGCGAACGCCTCTTTCTCACGCAGCGTCATACGCAAGCGCAAAGATTCGGTCTTCCGGTCCTCCTTCGGCTTCCTGCGACGTGCAGCCAATGTAGTCCATTGTAGCTCCATTGTATCCATCACAGCAAGCGGTTCGAGGACCTGGGTTGAGGCAGATTTGCCCGCTCGGGCGGCCAACTATGGGAACTGCGCATGGTGCCTCCGGCGCTTGGCGTGCGTCCGAGCGTAGCCAGCCCAGGCGCAGGCTCCGTGACGGCGCCCCACCGTGCGGCGACGTGAATCACCGGCGCTGGCGCGGAGCGTGCGCCCTCTCGCGGAGCTCGGACGCACGCCAAGCGCTGGAGGGCAGCGCGAAACGTTCACGCAAAGCGACGGGGCGACTTGCACTCGTGAGTCTGCTGCTTGAACCACCACCGGTGGAACGGAGGGGACCACCCCCACCTGGTCGCGCAGGCGGCGGCGCGCAAGCTCGCGCTCGCCTTCGGCTGCGCGCACGTGGGAGGGCTAGTCATTGTGTCGCCGCCCATGTGGGTCGCAGAAACGACAACGGTCGCTTGGGTTACGTTCGCTTCTCCTTGCAGCAAGCGGTCGCTTCGGAAGGCACAGTCAGCATAAGCGTCGACTCAGCTCGCTCCTCCTCAAACGGGCTAATTCGGGCAGCCGGAAACCTGGGTCCACGGCGTTGTTGAGGCGAACACCGCTTCAGACCACTCGAGCGCTTCCGCGCACGTTGATGGTTTGGTGTTGAGATACTCCGAGGAGAAGCAAAGGCACTTGCTGGTTTCACTGTTGTCTTGATAAGCGCCGGCGACGCAACACGGTGTGGGACTGCATCTGTCGAGGGGCCAATCCGGTCGGAGGCTCGTCGATTTTTCGCATTCGCAGACGGGCCCATCGTCCGAGCTCCAGTCCTGGCACTTCCATTCAACCGGGGGAGCCTCCTCATCAGAACACCCGCCCAACCCAACCACGATCACCGCTGCGATAGCCAACCAATGCCGCATTTCACGTTTCCCACCTTTCGACGCCAGCTTAGCTGGTCGTCGACGGGAGGTGAAGGCCTAGTTGCGCTGCGTCGGCCGCTCGCAACGCGTCACGCAACACGGTCATACGCAGACCGCGTCACCGTGCGGACGTCGTGCGTGGAGATGCCAATCGCCAGCCTGATGGAGCCAGGTTCCGACGGTTTCGCCACCGTCATGGAGCCACCCGATCGCCAGGGTCATGGAGCCACCTGCAGGGTGGGTTGAGGTGGATCGCCACCATCATGGAGCCACCCGATCGCCAGGGTCATGGAGCCACCTCCTGACGCTGGCCGGGTGGTCCGAGCGAGACGACCGAGAGTCAAGGCAGGGTGACTTCCGACGACGGCGCAGGACGCCGTCGGGAGGCACCCATGAGCTTTCGGGAGTTAACCATGATCGACGTGAAGGAAGTGCTTCGCCGCTGGTCGGCGGGGCAGAGCGCCAGGCAGATGGCGCGCGAGGGTGTGGTCAGCCGTAGGACGGCGACCCGATACATCGAGGCGGCGACATCGCTCGGGTTGTCCCCGAGCACGCCGCTCACGGACGAGGCGGTGCAGGGCGTCGCGCAGTGCGTGCAAGCGCGGCCGACACCCGCCGTGTCCGACCCACGGCAGCTGCTCGAGGCGCAGCGCATTCGGATCGAAAAGTGGCTGCAATCGCTCATCACGCGCTCGAAGAGTCTCGGTGAGCACATTGGCCTGTACGCCGAGCGACTGCTCGCGGGGCCGTTGCCTTGGATCAAGATGCGACAGGGCTACGGACTCATTCGGCTATGTGAGCGCTATGGCGCCGAGCGAGTCGACGCGCTCTGCAAACGCTCGCTCGCATTCGACGTCGTTGACGTCCCGCGCATCGACCGCATGCTCAAGCAAGCACAGACGGCAGAAGACACGGCCCCCGCTGGCCGCATCGTACCGCTGCCAACGAGTCGCTTCGCTCGAGACCCAGCGAGCTTTGCTACCAGGGCTCCCAGCTCGCCCAAAGGGAGGTGAGTGATGCCGACCAAAACGCTGAGCAGCGAGCTTCAGCAAGCCATGAAAGAGCTGCGCCTCGGTCAGCTCATTCCTACCTTCGCCGATCGCATTGCCCTCGCTGAAAAAGGCGACTTGCCCATCGAAGACTTCTTGCTCGCGCTGTTCACCGACGAGATCGCAAGACGGCAAGGCACGTCCGCGGCTCGCCGTGCTGATGACGCCGGGCTCGAGCCCGATATGCAGTTCGAGCGCTGGGATAAGACCGCCAAGGTCACGTTCGACAGGCGCGTGCTGCAGGAGCTCACCAGCCTGCGCTTCGTCGAGGCGCTCCGCAACGTCGTCGTGCTCGGACCCGTTGGCGTCGGCAAGACCTTCATCGCCAACGCTCTGGGTCACGTTGCTTGCCGCTCCGGATTCCGAGTGCGTCTGCATCGAGGCGACGACCTGCTGCGCTTGCTTCGGCAGAGTCGACTCGACAATTCTCGCGAGGCGTTGATGACCGAGCTCACGACGGTGGACCTGCTCATCATCGACGACTTCGCACTCGAGCCCATGACACGCGACGAGAGTCGTGACGTCTACCAGCTCTTCGTCGAGAGGACCGGCAAGGCCGCCACCATCGTCACCAGCAATCGCGACACCGCAGACTGGCTCGCCGTCTTCGATGACCCTCTGCTCGGGCAAGGCGCCGTCGATCGCTTCAAGAACAACGCCTACGACCTCGTCGTCGACGGCGAGTCCTACCGCCCCAGGCTCAAGCCCAGCATCAACCAAGACGGGCCTCCGCCTGCGGCTCCGGTCACCAAGCCCAAACCGCTACTCCGCCGCCGCAAGCGCGCTCGCGCCTGACGGCGCTCGACTCCCGACCCGAGCCGTGCGACCAGTTCCTTCGGTCGTTGAGTTCCCCCACCCGGCTCCATCATCCTGGAGATCGGTGGCTCCATGAGGGTGGCGAGTGGCAACAACGCGAACCACACCGTGTTGGTCTTCGTGTAGCGGGACCGGGGGCAGCTCGAACGCCTGCACAGTCGTAGATTACCGCTACGACCGCAGAGGACAAGGCCCATCCGCCAGCGACGCGCGATTGGCAACAATCTGCGCAGCCTGTGCAAAGGGCGCCGGGTGAATCGCGACGATGTGCCCTTCCGCTTCTCCTTGCGGCGAGCGGCTCACTCGCGGGAGGGCGCACACGATGCGCCGCGCACGCGCTTACACGCGCAGCGACGAAGCCGAGCGTCTGCGCGCGGCACACCGTCTGCGCCCGATGAGGCTCGTTCGGAATCGCGACTTATTCGCCGTTATTTGCTAAAGGCGGTCCGGGGACGGAGCCGCTGACTGGTGGCGTCGGGATACTCATGCTCGTGATGGGCGAAGACGAAGAACGACCGGTTGCGGAGCTGACCTCGGTCGAATACTCTGCGCGCATGCGGCAACAGAAGTTGAGCACGATCTGTCTCTTGTCCTCCGTCGGTATCCTGATTTCGAGTTTCTTCGCATTTGCATCGACGTCTGACGGCGAAATGTTCGTTTCGGTCACTCACATTGGCGGTATGGCGTACATGATTCCGTTGCTCGGCGTCGTGTCGGTCGTCCTTGCGATCCTGGGTGCAAGCGGCAAGCTCAACTTCCGGATAGGAGCCACGACGATCGGTCTCGTGACGCTGTTCATGGGAGCCTTTACAGCGTATCAAGCTATGCAGCAACTCGACCTGTTCGCTACCAGGAGACATGAGTTCGCTACCAGGCGAGCAGCTTTTGAGAGGGACTTCAATTCGTCGCTGCGAAATCAATTGCTCGACAACCGAGAAGAACCGGTGAGCGACGAGCCGTCGCACGCCGTTGTTCTCAGCCTTGGGACCTATCTTTGCCTGTTCTCGGCGCTCGTTCAAACCTCGGCCGGGTTGCTCATGGACAAGGACGCCAAGCCCGCAGCGTAGAACGCTTCGTCGCCGGGGTTCTTTTCAACATGGCCATACTCGATGGCCTCAAGGATACGGTGCAGCACGCCCTTGATCCGGCGAAGCTGGGTCACGCCCGCGCTCTCGAAATCCCGTGGCGAAGTGGCGAAGCCGAGGTCCACGATGACGATCACCACGCTCAACGACTGGCGAGTGCGTTTGCTTGGCTTGGAGCGTGCAGCGTTTGCGCGAACGCGGCAGGCACGGGCCGGCGTACGAGGTGATATCAGCCTACGAGCGAAGCGTGGAGCGTGATCCCCCGCGTGCAACGCGTCGAAGCCCCTCGACATTGCTGCCGAAGGGCCTCGAATCACTATCCGCCGCCGTCACTCGTCGCCGACCGCGACCAAGTCAGCCGGCTGCACGCGCGTAAACGTCGGCGGAGCGTAGGTCGGCGATTTCTCGTCGATGACCACGTTCAGCTTCTTGTACGCCGGGAGGCCCGTACCGGCCGGGATCAGACGGCCCATGATGACGTTCTCTTTGATGCCGCGGAGGGGTTGCCCACGCCCCGTCGGTCCTCGGGGCCTAAGCGCGAACTCGCTACGATGCTTGGCGATGTCGTCCCCTGCGGGCCGCCGACCCCTCCCCAAGCTGTGCTCGTCTGTGCTCGGGCAGGGCGACGACGCCGACCGGCAGCGAACCGCCACGAGCGGGAGCGCCCTGCGCGCAGACTGCGCGCAGCAGGGAGGGGTAGTCGTCCCACGAAACCGGTAATGACGACCTTGCACGAGTTCGCCGCCAGTTGATGGTCGAAATTCTCGTCCAGCGCGATCTTGGTCGAGCCTGGCAGCATGGAAGAATTGATTGCGGACCCCGACCCCGTTGGGGCCGAGGCCACTGAGGATCTCGCGCAGCTCGCGGACGACCTACGCGGCGTCACCCTTCGTGACGGATACGAGTACCGCGAGGCTGAGCCGTTGCTCGCTCTTGCGAGCAAGATCCTGGCCGATCGTCAGAGCGCCGCCTTTGGCTCCGGTTCAAGCCGTGGCGAGGCGACGGAGGACGATGATGAAAGGGAAGGCCGCGCAGTGTTCGGGGGGGATGGCCGAGCCTATAAGTCCAACAACACGAGTTTTCCATATCGTACGTTCACTTGGAGCGAGGCCCAATGTAGCGGGACGATGATCGGGCCGGGTACGATGGTTACAGCGGCTCACTGCGTCTATGACACCGTAACCGATGCCTGGTTGGCCGTGTGGGATCCCACAATCTGGAACCCGGCGACAGGCACGTGGGGCGTGAATCGCTGGCCTCGATGGGCGCCGGGGGTAGACGCCCGGGACGCGACAGCAGCGCCCTATGGGTGGCAGCAATGCTACACGCCGACCATACCCACTGCTTACGTTAACGAGAACAGCAAGACTTCAAGCACGGCGCTGCTGAATGACTATGCGGTCTTCGACTTCACCACCCACTGCGGAGTTCGTCCGGGTGACGCCACCGGTTGGATGGGAACCTGGATTTACTCGGAGGCTAGCATCGAGAGCCTGGGAACACGGACCTATGGGTATCCACAGTTCGCCCAGGGCGTCTTCCGCTATTCCGGAAGCGTTCCGAACTTTTTTGCTGAGATTTGGGGTATGAGCGCAGGGGCAGGAACCACCTTCATAGACAGCCCCACAACGAAGCTCAAGACGACGTTGGACACATCTGGGGGCCAAAGCGGCTCGTCCTACTGGGTACTGGATGGTGACTATCGCGTGATCGGCATTCACATGGGGCAGGACACCACGACCTATAATTCCGGACGGCGCTTCGACGCGACTGTGTACAATTTCTGGGACTTCTACTCCCCGTACCCACAGCAAATGTGAAACTGCGGGAGCCGAAGCTTGTACGGAGTGTGCTGATAGCGCTTGGAGTGGCGTGGCTGGGAGCTTGCTCAGGCGCGCCACCCGAAGGGCTGTTGGCGTCGTCGAGTAGCTCGATATTGGGCGGCGACGTGGTGGCCGCGGGAGCGTGGCCCAGCGTCGCTTGGCTTGATATCGGTTGCACCGCGACCTTGGTTCACCCAGAGGTTGTTGTCTACGCGGGTCATTGCGGCACGGCGATCGAATACGTCTGGTTTGGAGACGCTTTCGATGTGGAGGTGGACGAGGTCGGCCAAAATTTGCTCGTGAGCCATTCGGGTGAGGGGGAACGAGGCGTGCCCACGACCAGGTGTGGTCTCCACCCGTTCGGAGGAATAGGCACAGGCAAGGATCTTGCGTTCTGCGTGCTCGCTGAACCCGTCACGGACGCTCGCCCGGTCTTTCCTGCCGTCGGCTGCGAAGCAATGTCTGTGGCTCCGGGCGTGGAAGCCACCCTTGTCGGCTACGGCTTCGATAGCACCCAGCAGACGGGCCTGGGCACGAAGCGCTCCGCATCAGCTCCCATAGTGGATGTGGCCGAGGAGATCACCATCGGTAGTGATGCAATCGGAACGTGCGCCGGCGATTCTGGCGGCCCAGCCTTCGTTCGCGTACCGAGCGGTGCGGCTCGCGGTTCCGAGTGGCGCTTGGCCGGCGTTTTGTCTTCCGGAGCAGCGGACGAATGCGGGCTGGGCTTTTACACCGATGTGGGGGCACTTGTTGGCTGGTTGGAAGGAGCCACAAGGCGAAAGGTGACGCCGTGCTTCGATGGCGCTGACCGATGGCAACCCCAAGCAGCGTGCGAGAGCCCAATGCTAGGCGAGGATGGAGCCATGAGTCCCACGGGCTGGAGCCCAGGCTGGACGTGCGGAGACCCGTACCAGCGAGCTGAAGATGGTGACGCACCAACGGTCCAGGGCCGCTGGATGAACTGGGACCTCGCATCTGAGACGGCAGACCTGGCGGCTACCGCCTCGGATGCTGCATCTGGCGTGCGTCGAGTCGAGCTTTCCGTTCGTGGCAACGACGTGGAGCTGTGGCAGAACGCAACGGAAATAGGGCCCTTTGAATTCGCGGAGGTCCCCCTTGTTGGGGCAACGCATGCCATACTGAGTGCGGAGGACCAGAACGGCAATCTCGCGCAGACTACGTTGGACCTTCCAAGCAGGCGTGCGGCGGAGGAGGTGGGCACCTGTGCTGTTCGGAGGCTTGGGGGTGGTCGGAGTACCGGAGGCATGATGACGATGGTTGGCGTGCTACTTGCGTTGAGCAGAAAGTTGTTGACGAGCCGGCAGGGAAGACGTGGGCGCTACTGCGGAGCCCTACTCATGGTGTGTCTAGCAGTTGCTGCCTGCGGCAAGGCCAAGAAGGCAGGAAATGTAGATGCGAGCGGGGCGGGAGCTGGCGGCGAGACACAAGGGACGCCAGTTGCGACTTGTCCTGATCTGGAGCCAGAGGCAGAAGATGCTTGCGACCACGAGGACGTGGTTTGTAGCTACGGAGACTCGCCAAGGTTCGACTGTAGGAACAGCTATGCCTGCCAAGGTGGAACATGGGTCGTCTCCAAGGGGGAGTGTCGACAGCCCCAAGCCGACTACTGCCCAGATGATGTGCCCATCGGACAATCCTGTGTGGCGACAGCCGAGACAGGAGACGTGATCCAAAGGGGCGCTGGGGCGCCGTGCGAGTACGGCGACACCGTGTGCCTCTGCTATGGCTGCGCCAGTCGCACGTGTCAAAATGGAATGTCGACGTGGGAATGTTCGGAGCCACCAGCCCTGGTGAGTTGCCCTGTTGCACCGCCGAACCTCGGAACAGCCTGCGAGGTCGACTTGCTGGAGTGCGGCTATGGCGATGCCTGCCAACCGTCCGGGTTGGCGGTTCTATGCAGGTTGGGAGCGTGGGAGCGAGTTGGTGGCCCGTGTCCAGAATAGCTTGGTCATTTCTGCTCGCCGTTCTTGTCTCCTGTGGCGGGCGCACCACGCAAACACTCGCGGAGTATGATGACGTCGGAGGAGCAGGGAACGGAGTGGCCGCCAGCGGTGGCACCAGTAGCGTGATGACGGACGGAGGCGCCGTTCATGGCGGCGTCGGAGTCGGAGCCGTGGCAGGATCGGGCGCGCCCCGTGGTGGGATGTCCCCCGCAGGTGCCGACAAAGAAGAATTCAACGCGGCATGCACGCTGTATGTGGGGGAATCGTCTCGCGATGCCTGCCGCGATTGTCCCGAGAGAAAGGTCTGCGATTCCCTCTGGGATCGGGTAAGCGAGCCGGAGTGTCGGGGTAGCTTCGAGTGCGTGGAACGGCATTGCCTCGGGCCAGGGCGAAGCAGCGACCCGTGTAGATGTATGGCCAGCTGCCTTGCGCTCGGGAGCGATTGTGCCGCCGCCTGGCAAGAACTCTTCATTTGCGGGGCGAACGTCTGTGCACGCGCCTGTCCAGGGTAACCGTGCGGGTGAGCTTCGCCGGACGTCCCGGACGCCCCAGGGTGGAGCCCGGCTTGGCGGGGGCTAGGCGAATCAGTGCGCCAGGCAAAGCTTGGACGAGGAGGAAGCGATGTAGACGAAAGCGGAAACCTCAGAAGGGACCCGAGCGGGCGACCTAGCCCGTGCGGCAAAGGCTGACCACCAGCCGGAAGCGAGTCTTGCGTGGCCGTACGA
>DATEDZ010000049.1:0-5172 GCA_035281385.1 Polyangiaceae bacterium | reverse complement strand
GGCGCGCCTCTACATCATCGACGCTGAAACGGCCCAATCCATGTCGGCGCCGGGAACACCCCCTTCGCACCACCGCGATCCCATCATGCTGCCTGCGTGATTCTGCCCCTGGTCACGTCATCAGACGTGCGCCGTAACAATCACCCACCCGCACCGGGAGCACCGACACTCGCTTGCGCGCAGTCGTCCCCGGCTTACGCGCCTTGTAGAAGTGATACTTGAGCGCCGCCTCCGTCACGCCGTGCCTGGCCGCGATCACCGTGTGGGGCTCCTCGCTCGCCTGCGCCTCCGCCACCACCGCCGCCCAGAAACCAGCTTCTTTCTTCGCTTGTGCCATCGCCGACAAGCCTGTCGGTCCCTCACCCCACGATCAAGCCGTCCATCGCCGGACGCTTACGCAGCGACGGCTTCTGCTGTCACCAGCGGCGTGAATCTGATCCAGAAGCGGCGGTTTCACCGGGGACCGCTGACCCGCCCGGTGGCTCGCGGAGCCCATCGGCGCGCACCACACCGTCAACGTCGCCGCGCCTTGCTACCCGGGATGTGCCCTCCACCGGTTGAGGGTCTGGGAGCCAAATCTGCGCTGCTCGTACGCCGATGGTCTCTCGTTGCTCGGCGGCGTCAAGGGTTCGCTCGCAGACTCGTCGGCTCGCGCCGCCCTTGACTCCGCACTGCGCGACGAGCGATCAAGCAGTTACGAGCGCAATGGATCCACGTGACCGCTGGCCGGGTGGATCAGTGGATCACCGGCGCACCGGCGGAATTGGATCAGTTGCTGACCGCCGGTCACATGCGGCGGCGCCCTTATCGAGCTCAGGCTTGGCATCGGGCGCAACGCCGTGGCCATCTGGCAGAGCCTGGTCGACGAGCAGGGCTATACGGGCTCGTATTCGAGCGTCCAGCGCTTCGTGCAGAAGCTGCGGGGCGCGAGCCATCCCGAGGCGCGCGCGGCGATTGAGACGGCGCCTGGCGAGGAAGGGCAGGTCGACTACGGCACCGGGCCGATGGTGCGCGACAAGACCGGCCGTTACCGGCGCACGCGGCTCTTCGTCATGACGCTCGGCTACAGCCGGAAGTCCGTCCGGCTGCTGGTTTTCCGGTCGAGTGCGCGGGTGTGGGCGGAGCTGCACGAAAAGGCTTTCCGGCGGTTGGGCGGCGCGGTGCGCGTGGTCGTGCTGGACAACTTGAAAGAAGGCGTGCTGCTGCCCGACGTGTACGACGCCTCCGTCAATCCGCTCTACCGCGACGTGCTCGCGCACTATAGCGCCGTCGCGCTGCCGTGCCGCGTGCGCGACCCCGATCGCAAAGGCAAGATCGAATCGGGCGTCGGGCACGCGAAGAAGACGCCACTCAAGGGTATGCGCTTCGAGAGCCTCGAAGAGGCACAGGCGCATCTCGACCACTGGGAAGAGCGCTGGGCCGATACGCGCATCCACGGCACGACCAAGCGGCAGGTGAGCGAGATGTTTGCCGAGGAGAAGCCGGCGCTGCTGCCGCTGCCCGTCGAGCCTTTCCGCTATTACCAGTACGGCACGAGGGTCGTGCACCTGACGGGCTGCGTCGAGGTGGACGGCGCCTACTACGCAGCACCGCCGGGCTGGATTGGACACCAAGTGGCGGTGCAGTGGGACGGCCAGCGCGTGCGCGTGCTTGACCCGACGACGGGACTGCTGCTGCGCGAGCACCTGGTGCAATCCCGTGGCCGGTACCGCATTCCGACCGAAGACCGTCCCCGGCACGCCACTCCCGCCACCGAGCAACTGCTCGAGCGTGCGGCGCGGGTGGGCACACACGTCGGCAAGCTGTGTGCGCTGATCTACGAGCGCGGGAAACAGCCGGGCATCCAGCGCATCAAGGGCGTGCTCGCGCTCGGGCGCAAGTACGGCGCGCTCACCGTCAACGATGCGTGCGGCGAGGCGCTGGCGCTCGGCGTCCCGACGTACCGCTTCGTGCGCCGCTACCTGGAGCGACAGCCGACGGCTCCGCTCAGCCTGCGCCAGGTCGACCCTTTGATCCGACAGCTCACTCAATATCGCGATCTGATTGATCGCATTAGCCAACAGGAAAATCGAGATGAATCTAGTTGAATTTACCAAGTCACTCACGCAGCTGCGCCTCGGCGGCATGGCGGAGGTGGTCGAGACGCGCATCCCGCAAGCGCAGGCCGAAAAGATGGCGCCGATCGATCTGATAGGCACGCTCGTTTCCGACGAGCTGGCACGGCGCAGCACGCGGCTCATCGAGCGCCGCAGCGAGCAGGCGCAATTCCGAGATCCGCAGCGCACACTCGACAACTTCGACTTTGACTTCAACAAGAAGATCAACCGGCGCCTTGTCTTCGAGCTCGCCGCCGGCCACTTCATCGCGCGCCACGAGGACGTCCTGCTCCTCGGTCCGCCTGGCACCGGCAAATCACATCTGGTGCAGGCCATCGGCCAAGCGGCGATCCGCCAGGGCCATCGCGTGCTCTACCGTGAAGCCCACGTGCTGCTCGAAGAGCTGGCCGACGCTGCCGTCGACGGAACGCGCAAGCAGTACGTCGAGGACAAGACTTCTGTGGCCCTCTTGATCATCGACGACATCGGCATGCGCAAGCTGCCGCCCACCGCAGCCGAAGACCTGCTCGAGCTCATCATGCGCCGCTACGAACAGGCCAGCACCATCCTGACCTCGAATCGACCTGTCGAGGACTGGGCAAGCTCCTCGGTGACAACGCCGCTGTCACCGCCATGCTCGACCGCCTCCTCCACCACGGCCAGGTGATCAAGTGCGGACCTCGCTCCTGGCGCACGAAGACTGGCTCCGCGGCTGCCGAAGGTTTGGCAACCGAGAACGCCTCGCGATAAACAATACTTGTCCTGGTCCTGCGACTGGCCGGATTTGAAGCGCTCGCGACTGGCCGGATTTGAAGTGCTCGCTGAGGGCCCAAACACGCAGGCATGCACCCGAGTGTGCCTGAAGCCGTCGCGGAGGAGATTCGGCGCCTGCGCCGCGACCATCCGCGCTGGACTACAAGCTGATCTACGACAACCTGGTCGCGCTCGGGCGGCAAACCCCGCTCTCGGCAAGCTGCCCGGCTACGCCTCGGTTTGCCGTTACATGAAGCACCACGGCCTGGCCAAGCGCCGCCGGCTACGTCGCCATGAGCTCGAGGAAGGCTTCGTGCCGCGTGAGCGGCGGTCTTTCGAAGTGGCGCACGTGCATGCGCTCTGGCACTTCGACTTCCACGTGGCCCGACGCAGCGTCGTCTTGCCGAGCGGCGAGAGGCAACGGCCCGTGCTGCTCGGCATCCTCGATGATCATTCACGCCTCTGCCGCTCACCGCTTCCGCTGCGCCATTGTCCGCTATAGAAATGCTGTCGTCGACGGCCTCGTCCCGCTACGCGACGACTCCGACCCCTTCTGAAACCCTGGCCAGCCGCACCTCGTCACCGCTATGACGCAGCGCGTCCCGCAAACATCCTGATCCAAAGCCCCTCAGATCTCGTGCGCACGCTCATTAGCGCGACTATTAGCGTTCCCGGCGATCCCAGCGAGGTGCTTCGAGCGGACCTGAAGTGCTCGACTCACCCGGGAGCTTGCGCTCCCTCATGATGCGCGGCCCCACCATGTCGTTCCGATAGCCAGCGTGGTCGAAGTAATACGGCGCAGTGCGCGCGGGCCGCTGCCCGGGCGCGCGCAGCCGCTCCTCGAGTTGCAGCGCGCGCAGCCGCTCTTCGTGTCGCTCGGCCTCCTGCTTACTGCGCAGCTCCCGCTCGCGCAGCAGCCGCTCTTCTTGCTCCACCCGCTCGGCCATCTCCAGCCGCAACAGCGCAAAACCGCCCAGCCCGAGCAGCAAGCCCGAGCCCAAGCCAAGCCAAAGCCAGCGCGACCGCGTCACCACCCTCCGAGCCTGCCACATCTGCTTCCCCCGACAACCCTATCTACCCGCCGCCCTGGCCACCTTGGCCGCCTGCCGTGACTTGACCAGCTTCACCGCTTTGACCCTCACCACCGGCCTTGACCGCCGGCACCGCATAACAGCTCAGGGGCTCCGCCGGGGGCGGCTCAGCTGCGATGCGCCTGGACGCCAGCGTGTACCCAGCCGCACCCCAGTACGCGAAGAGGACCAGGAATCCAAAAAGTGAGGCGACATCGGCGCGAGCCGCTTGCCAGTATTCGGACTCGCTGATGGTTCTCAAGACGCGCCCGTCCTCCATGAGGGCGAAACCTGAGGGCGTGACCGTGGGCTGCCCGTGATAGTTCTCTGCTCCGATCACAAAGGTCACCAAAGAGTAGGCGCCGCTGAGGTAGAAACCGCGCCCCAACCAGCGCGGTCCGGAATCGATTAGAACGTAGAGGCTCCAGCTCGCCTGAAACGTGCGCATCATTGCGAGTACGAAGGTGATGATCGGAAGGAAGATCACCGGCACGAGCGCGTCTCCCAGCCGCAAGTCGATGAACGGCAAGAAGCTTAGCAAATGGATCGCCACCACGATCACGAACACCGCCCAGACTCCCAGCTCCATTCGCGTCAGGCTCCGCAGGACCACCGCCTCAGCGTAGCACCGCCAAGCACTAACGAGGGCTGCGCCCTCAGACCAACGAGGCCTGTAGGTCAGGATACGCGCTGCGGGCCGCCGGTCCCCCCAAGTCGGCCGCGGCGGCCTCAGGGGGGTACGAGCGTTGGGTCGAGACGGAAAAGCTGGGCCCCGGTCGAGCCTTGGGATGCGACAATGTCGCTTCCGATATTGGCCACAGAGCGGTGGGTGGCCACGAGGGCCGTGGACGACCGGAGCCCGCCATGACTGTAGCACAAAGCGTTGCCGAAGTTCTCGATGAGCACGTGACCCTGGAGCTCGAGTGCATCGACCGGTGTACTGCAACCTTTACGTCCCCATGCTGCAAACGGAAGGTGGATAGCGCGATCGTGAAAAGCAAGCGCGAGGCGCGCGAGTTCTTGGCCAAACGCGCGCTCCTGATCAATGGCCGCACCCCGGAGCCCAATAGCCTGGTGCAAGTGGACTGGCTGCTCCAGGGCGAGGTCTTGCTCCAGCCATGATTGGTGATCGGGCCGGGTTCGGGCTCGGGAGCGGCTGATCGGGAGCGGGAGTGGGGTCGGAATGGGGCTCGGGTTCGGCCGAGCGCAAATTCGCAAACGCCGGGAGCGGGAGCGTTGTTCGGTCGAGCGGG
>DATEDZ010000048.1:0-26634 GCA_035281385.1 Polyangiaceae bacterium | reverse complement strand
GCGCAGCGACGGCCCCTCCCGTGGCGCGCGAAGCGCGACACTTGGGAGGGGCGGCGGCACGCGCAGGCGGCGCAGCCGCCGAGCATGGCGCGGGGTGGGCATCCACTACCCCCTCTAGAAAAGCGCCCAACTCGAGACTAGCCTCAGCGGCTTTTTTCATTTCGAGCTCGCGTTCGTTCAACGCGGAGTCGGGAGGAGTGTATCCACATGTCCAATTGGTATGAAAACGATCGGTTCTGGGAAAAGACTTATCCGTTCATGTTCCCCGATGCTCGCATCGACGGCACGGCCGCCGAGATGACGGATCTGCTCGCGCTGATCGGTGAGTCGCCGAGCGACGTGCTCGATCTGTGCTGTGGTCCGGGTCGGGCGTCGGTCGAGCTGGCGTGCCGAGGTGCGCGTGTGACCGGCGTGGATCGCAGCGCCTTCATGCTGGAAAAGGCGCGAGCGCGCGCTACTGCGGCGGCCGTCGATGTGGAGTGGGTCAGCTCCGACATGCGGGATTTCGTGCGCCCCGAGAGCTACGACCTGGCGCTGAGCCTGTTCACATCGTTCGGTTACTTCGAAGCCGCCAAAGACAACGCGCGCGTGCTGAAAAACGTGCGTCGCAGCCTGCGGCCCGGGGGCAAACTGGCCATGGACTTGATCAACAAGGAGCGCCTGGCGCGGATCTTCTTACCGGAGTCGTGCACCGAAGCACCGGACGGAAGGCTGATGCTCGAACGCCGGCATGTCCTACCGGGTTGGGAACGCATCGAGACCAGTTGGTACGTGATGGAGGACGGTCGTTACGAAACCTTTACCATCGCGCATTGGGTGTACAGCGCAGCCGAGCTGCGCAGGATGCTCTTCGACGCGGGCTTTAGTGAGGTGTCGCTGTACGGCAGCTACGCCGGCGCCCCATTCGTCGGCGACGCGCGCCTCCACGTCATCGCGAAAGCGTGACGCTACGCCCGCCTCGGCGGGCTCGGCGGGCTCGTCACGAAAGAGCCATGGATGTCTGCAGATTCGCACCTCGAAAACGACGGGGCCACGCGGATGGGTGCGAATCTGCAGACGCCGTCGCGCTCCGCCAGAGTCCACCCTGCATCGCGGGCGCACGGAGGCGGGTTGGCGGGGCTCCACGCCTGACCAGCCGTCTATACGTGTGAACCGACGCTTCGGATCACAGCTGACGTCGATGCTCGAGCGAGCGATCCGTTCGGGGGGGTGCCCCGTAGTCCGGAGGCGGCACCCGGTGCCGCTTAGCATGGCCGACTCAGAGCTGATTGCAGAGATCGCGCGCGGCAAGCAGGCTTGCTTGGGTCTGCTGTACGACCGGCACGCGGGGCTGCTGCTCGGAGTTTTGACGCGCATCCTGGGCGACGCTCAGGAAGCCGAGGACGTGCTGCACGAGGTCTTCCTGGAAGTTTGGCAGCGCGCGGCCGACTACGATCCCGAGCGCGGCAGCGTGCGCGCCTGGCTGGTCACACGCGCGCGCTCGCGGGGGTTGGATCGCCTGCGCGCGCTGGGTCGGGCTCGGGCGCTGCCGGCCGGCGCATTGCCCGTCGAAGCGCCGCTGCCACCCTCACCCGCCGAAGTGATCAGCATGCGACGAGCCCTGGCCCGGTTGGCCCCAGAGCTTCGCGTTCTGCTGGAGCTCGGCTACTTCGGCGGCATGTCGTCGGCCGAAATCGCGGCGCACGAGCAGCTGGCCATCGGCACGGTGAAGTCCCGGGTGGCCCGCACCCTGGCCGAGCTGCGTGAGAGCCTGCAAAGCCCCCAGTAGCCGCGCTAGGCTCGGCCGTCTTGTCCATCGTCGCCGCCCACGGCCTGCAGAAAGGCTACGGCAATCACGTCGTGCTGCGCTCGGCCGATCTGATCATCGAGCCCGGCGAGCGCGTCGGCGTGGTGGGTTTGAACGGCGCGGGCAAGAGCACGCTGGGCAAGTTGCTGGCCGGCGTGGAACTGCCGGATGGGGGCAACATCGCGCGGCGGCGCGGCGCGCGCATCGAATACCTGGAGCAGGTGCCGCACCTGGACGCGGTGCTCACCGCCGAGCAAGTCGTGACACAAGGCCTGACGGCCTGGAGCGAGGCGGTAGCGCGCCACGCCGCGATCAGCACGGCGCTCGCCGAGGGCCAGCGCAACGCGACCACACTGCTCGAACAGCAGGCCCGAGCAGCCGAAGACGTCGAGCTGCTCGGTGGCTGGGACCAGCAGCATCGCATCTTCGCAGTGCTGGGGCACCTGGGCATCGCGCGGCCTCGAGCGCGGGTCGGTGAGCTGAGCGGAGGCGAGCAACGCCGCGTCGCGCTGGCGCGCCTTTTGGTGGCGCGCCCGGAGCTGGCAATCCTAGATGAGCCGACCAACCACCTGGACGCCGAAACCGTGGAGTGGCTCGAGCAGCACCTGATCGAGGAGTTTCCGGGGGCGGTGCTGCTCATCACGCACGATCGCTACCTGCTCGACCACGTGGCCACCCGTACGGTCGAGGTCGCGGACGGCGAGGCCTTCAGCTACGATGGCGGCTACGAGCGCTATCTGGAGCAGAAGGCCGAGCGGCTAGCTCACGCCGCGCGCACCGAACAGAACCGTCAGAACTTCCTGCGCCGTGAGCTGGAGTGGCTGCGCCGCATGCCCAAGGCCCGCGCCACCAAACAGCAGGCGCGCGTACAGCGGGCCGAGGCCGCGCTCAAGGCGCCCAAACCCAAGCAGGAGCAACAGGTCTCGCTCGAGCTGGACGTGACGCGCGCCGGCAAGACGCTGCTCGAGCTGCGTGACGTCAGCCTGGCGGTCGAGGGGCGCAGCCTGATCGAGCAGCTGAGCCTGTTCGTGATGCAGGGCGATCGCATCGGGGTGGTGGGTCCGAACGGCGCCGGCAAGACCACACTGCTGCGAGCCATTTTGGAGCAGCATCCGCTCGCGAGCGGCAGCATCAGCGTCGGCAAGAACACCAAGGTCGCCTATTTCGATCAGGCGCGCAGCGGCCTCGACGACTCGAAATCGATCTGGGACAACGTGACCGGTGATCAATCGCGCATCGAGCTGGGCGGTGAAGTGATCGAGGCGCGCAGCTACCTCGAGCGCTTCGCCTTCGACAGTCACAAGCAGCGCCAGCCGGTGGGGTCGCTCTCGGGCGGGGAACGGGCGCGCGTCGCGCTGGCGCGGCTCTTACGGCAGAGCGCGAACCTGGTGCTGTTCGATGAGCCGACCAACGACTTGGACGTCGCGACGTTGAGCGCGGTCGAGGGCATGCTGCTCGATTTTGGCGTCACGGCGCTCATCGTCACGCACGACCGCTATTTCCTCGATCGCGTGGCCACCTCGATTCTGGCCTTCGAAGCGAACGCGCGCGTCGTGCACTATCCCGGCAACTACGACACCTTCCGGCGTTTGCGCGCCGAAGCTCGTGAAGCGCGCAAGGCCGAGGCCCAGCAGCAAACCGCGACCACGCCAGCCAAGGCCCGTCCCGCGACGAAGAAGAAAGCGCTCAGCACACCCGAAGAGCGCGAGCTCGCCGGCCTTCCGGATCGCATCGATCAGACCGAGCAGCTGGCGGCGGCGCTGACCGCCCGGCTCGGGGATGCAGCCACCTACAGCGACGGCAGCGACATCGCGACCCTGAATCGTGAGCTCGAGGCAGCACGCACCGAGGCCGAACGCCTGACCGCGCGTTGGGAAGAGCTCGAGACGAGGCGCATGGCGCCCTCCTGAACCTGCGCTACTTGATCTCGAGCAGCTCGACCTCGAACAGCAGCGTCGCGTTCGGCGGGATCAGGCCACCCGCGCCCGCCGCGCCATAGCCCAGGTTCGGCGGAATCAGCAGCGTGCGCTGTCCGCCCTGCTGCATCGAGGCCACGCCCTCGTCCCAGCCCTTGATGACGCGCCCTTGCCCGATTGGAAACGAAAACGGCCGACCGCGGTCCACCGAGCTGTCGAACTTCGAGCCCTTGGCGCCGTCGACCCAGAGCCAACCCGTGTAGTGCATCACGCAGGTTTGCCCCTTTTGGGGCGTCGCGCCGCCGCCGGCCTGGGTGTCCTCGTACGAAAGTCCGCTCGGGGTCGTGGTCATCGCCATGAGCCCGATTCTAGTCACGGAGCCCGATTCTAGTCACGCCTGGGCTATTGAATCCAGGCCAGACCCAAACCCGCGGAGGTCGTGCGGTCCTGATACGGAACGATGCTCAGCTGCAGGCGCCCACCCGCCCGCGTGCGCAGCTCGAGGTCCAGACCCGCCAGCTGCGCCGCAATGCCTATCATCTGCCCTCCCACGGCAGCCACGGTCAGAGGCGCACACAGCTGGCCGTGATGGTCGTCGTGAAAGCGTAGCCCCCCGTGGGACAGCTGAGCCAAGCCCCCAAGCACGGGGACGAGTGAAAAGTAGCGCTCCGAGCAGCGCGGGCCCAGGCACTGCCGATCCGCGGTCAGCGCTACCGCTGCGTTGGCGGCGTAGATGGTCGCCGCCCAGCGCAGCGCGGGCGGCGGCTCGGCCCGCGCCGGACCCGCCGCAAGAAACACCCCCAACGCCCCGAGCACCGCTGTCATCCCGCTGGGCACCTTACCTCGCCTCATGAGCTCAAGGTGCCACGGCGCAGCTCATTCTCATATTTATTAATTCTAATCGAATTGATAAGTAATACTACATGATTCAACTATCGCGCTTGGAGGGTTTTTACTGGGTGGCGCGCACCGGCGGCTACGCGCGCGCCGCGCGCGCCTTTCCGTACCCGATCACGCAACCTGGCGTGCACCAGCAGGTTCGAAAGCTGGAGCAGGATCTGGGCGCGCCGCTCTTCTCGCGTCTGGGCAAAGATCGCATGCTGCTGACCGACGCGGGCCGGCTGTTGTTCGAATTCTGCGCTCCCTTCTTCGAGGGACTCCCGCCGATCGTGCAAGCCATCGAGCAGGGACGCCTGGCGGGGCAGCTGCGCATCGATGCCGCCGCGCTCGAGATCAGCCAGGTGCTGCCGACTTGGATCAAGCGGCTGAGCCGTGAGCTGCCCGGGCTAAAGCTGGTGGTCGAGGAGATCCCAGAGCCGGACTATGGTCGATTGCGCTCCGGAAAAACCGATCTGATCGTCGAGTATCATCCCTCGCCTCCAGCCGATGTGGCGACGACGCGCGTCGGCACCTACTATTCGTTTCTGGTCGTTCCGCGTGAGCTGCTCCCCGCCAGGCTACGGCGTCCGCAGCTCCGGCAGCTGAAGCACGCGCCGTTCGCGAGCTTTCTGCCCGGAACCGTGCCCTACGCGCTGCAGCTCGATGCGCTGCGCAGCGCGGGCTGCACGCCGTCGATGATCATCAACGCTTCCTCGGTCAGCGGCATTCTGGGCTTCGTGGAGTCGGGGCTGTGTTACTCGCTGGTGCCGTGGGCGGACCCGCGTGGCCCCAAGCTGCGCGATGTGAAGGTCATTCGGGCCACGGGCGCGCGGGCCGAGTTCGCGGTGACCGCGGCTCATCGCAAGGGCGACAGCAACGAATGGCTCAGGCGCGCGCTGCGCCTCGCCGGCGCCGAGCGAGCGCCATGACGGCAGCTACTCGATGCTTCGCCAGAACAGGCCGCTGCTGTCGGCGTCGGCCGGGTCGCGGTCGATGCCCGAGCGGACGTAGATTACGTCGGTCTTCTCGGCCGAAACTTGAAAAGTTCGGGGCTCGAGAACTTTCTCTTCGACCAGGCGCGGTTCCTTCTCGACCGCGAGATCCATGAGCTTCAGGTCCGCCACGAACGGATACTGCTCGGGGTCGCTGGCGTTGTCGGTCAAGAGCACGGTGCTGCCCTCGAGCGCCACCACTTCGAGCACGTTCTCGAAGCGTAGCGGCTCGGAGCCGTCACGGTCGGCGACGTGCAGCGTGCCACCGCGCGGAGTGACGTCGGTCAAATAGAGCACGAAGCGTCCGTCACTGGTCATCGTCGAGCGCGCCAGCATCGCCACGGGATCCTCGACGAGCACGATCGGCTCGGGATTGAAGCCTTCGGTCGAGACCATCAGCAGATCGCGCTGCGTACCGCTCTCGTAGGTCACGGTGGTGGAGTAGAGCGCCATGTCGAAGCGCGGGCTGAAACCCACCGGCTGTCGGTACCCGGTGGTAACGATGGGTACTGGCTCGACCTCGGGCAGCTCCGAGCGCCGCAGCTGGTCGCCAACGGTGTAGAAGGCCGCGCTGCCGTCGGGCACGATCTGGCCTTGAGCCACACTCGCATCGATGAGCGTGCTCTGACCGCCTTCGCTGAAGTAAGCGGCATACTGGCTGGACTGAAAGAAGACGCGCTTGCCGCTCTCAGCGGCGGACCAGGCGGGCAGCGCATCGTCGGCTATGAGCGTTGCTTCCCACGTTTCACCCGAACGGTCGTAGCGCTCGATACGGGCGGCGCGGCTACCCGCCTCACACCAGCCGACGAACAGGCTTTCACCGACGAAGCCGATCCGAGCGCCGCAGGTCGACTCGGACCCGAGACCCATCGACTCGATCAGCACTGCGGGAGAGGCCATGTCGGCCGAAGCCACCATCAAGTCGGCCGTCTCGGCCTGATGGTTGGAGGTGTACGCGATGGTCGAGCCCGCGCTGGTGGCAACCAGACCCTCGGCATAGGGCGTGGCACCGATGCTCTGAGCCCCGGCCTCGGCCGTCCATACCGAGAGGTCTCCGACGTTCATGGTCCAGTCCATGTTGGCCCAGTTGAACACGACGCTGTCACGGATCAGCACGCTGCCGGGGGTGTCACTGATACCGCGTGCCTCGGGCTCCGCGGACAACGTGACGGCGCGCAGCCCTGACTCGTCTCGGTACACCGCCCAGCCATCGCGGGTGACCCCCACGAGCGCGGGCTGACCCGAGACCAGCTGCTGCTCGGGGCCACTCTGGGGCACCGCGCCCGGTGGCTCCGCATCCGAAGGCGCTCCGCCGCCGCTCGGCTCGTCGCTCTCGAAAAAGCCCTCGGCGGCGCCGCCGTCCCCACAACCACCAAGTAGGCAGGCAAGCGTAAAATACCGGATTGATCGCATCGCAGGGCTCCTCTTGCTCCAGCGCTGGCGTCATCTGCAAGCTCCAGACCCGACGCTGCGCCGAGCGGGCGACCCACCAAATTGCGACTCTGCGCCACGCCCGCTGGTGCAAGGCCTCGGCGAACTTGCCACGACGTGGCGAGCTGGAGCGCGCGCTGCGCTGAGGCGATTTCGTCTAACGGCGTTTGGCGGGGCCAGTCATGCCGGCTAAGAAGCGCTGGAAACGCGCGCCGACGGCGCCAGCCCGACCAGCACACGCATGACCCAGGATTTGGGTGCGGACAGCTCGAAATCACCGAGCGCCAGCCGCAACGGATCGCGGCTCAGGAGCTTGCTCAGCTGCGGGTTCGACAGCAGCCAGGTCTGCGCTTCACTCAGTTGATCGCGCTGTGTCACCTCGAGCTCCGCGTGAGCGCGGCGCAAGCTGTGCCCCTGGTGCTTCGCAAATAGCGTGAACGCCACCGCCAGCTCACCCAGGCCGAGCGCGGTGAGGCACGACACGTTCGGGCCGCCGCAGCTCTTCTGATACAGGTAGGCACCGGAGAGGAGCAGCGTGCCCAGCCCCAGCGCTACCGTGGTGAGCTCGACCGAGACCTCCAGCGGCTCTTCGATCGGGCGCTGGTTGCTCGTCTCCTCGAGCAGGAAGACATGGCCGAGCGCACGAGCCAGGGCCGCGGTGAGCACCACCGGGTTACGTGCTTCGGTCGGTGCGATGTTCACGCGCCAGCCGTCGCCCAGGTCGACCAGGCGCGCCGCCACGACCTCCGGCGCCGGACCTGGCGTCGCGCAACTACCGCAAGCGCCGCTACGGCAGGCCTCCGCGCTTGCGTCGGGATCCACCACCCCGATCTCGATCGGGATGTCGGCCATGCCGGCGTGCAATTGCATGCGGCGCAGCAGACGCCCGATCGACGGCAGGTCGCCGCGGAACACGTCCGGGAAGAACTCACCGTTCGGTAGCACCATCGGACGCTGACCGATGTCGGCCCCGAAGCGCTCGATGATCGAGGCGTAACGCTGGACCAGCTCACGCAGCGTACGGTCGTCGGGCAGATCCATTCAGCACCTCATCCTGGCAAGCAAACAGGCCCAAAGCTAGCGCTTCTGGAGGGTTGGCGGCGTACTTTTGACCCGCGACCTTTGCCAACGCGATGAAAATCTACGTCTGCGATGGACGCGGCGTGCGCTTGACGTCATCCGGCCAATCCTGCGTCACGTCCTCGTGGACCACCGAGTAGCCGACGAGCGGGCGCGAGCTGGCCACGGGCTTGGACTTGAGGACCGGCAACTTGTCCGAACCGAGCGGGCTGCGCAGCGTGACGGACGAGGGCGGCGGGCTGGGAGCGCGTTCGGTAGAAGCGACCGGCTCGTTCAGCAGCGCCACCGCGGCGTCCCGCTCATATAGCAGACGCGTGACCTCGGTGCGTGCGAGGTCGCGCTGTTTCTGTAGCTCGTCGAGCGCTTGATCGAGCTCGGCCAGGCGGCGATCGTGCGCGCGCTGGGCCACGAGCAGCTTCTGCTCCTGTTCGTCGAGCAGCTCGACCAGGAACGCGTCCTCCTGCAAGAGCCAGGAGTCGCGCTCACGAGCCGCAGTCTCGAGCGCGTTCTCCAGGGTGCGCACTCGCTGGAGCAGCACCTTCTCTTGCTCATAAACCCTAAATACGCGCGTACGCAACACGTCCAGCTCGTGCAAGAGCAGCGCATGCGCCTCACGCGCCGCGTTGGCGCCGCTCGTCAGGTGCTGCAATCCGCGCAAAAGCAAGCTCACATTGGCCTCGCCGCGCGTGCTCTGGACCAAGACGGCATCGAGCTGCTCGAGCGCTGCGTTGGTGTCGGCCGTCCGCGCGAGTCGGTCGCGCGCCGGCGGAATGCCGCTCTCGTGCGCCGTCTTGGTGCTCACGTGCAGGTTGCCAGAATCAGGGCTCGTCTCTTCTGGGGCGTGGCTTTCAGGTGCGTGAGCACGGCTCATGTAGGGCGTTGTGGGACAGTGTCCGGCCGGCGGCAAGGGGCATCTCTTACGATGGGCCGGCAAGCCTGAAATCAAGCCAGAGACGTGGCGCAACGGGACGGCTTCGGGGCCGAGTGCTTTCAGCGCCGCGCTCAGTTCTGGAGCTTCAGGATAGCGACGTACTTGCTGATGCCTTGCCCCGCTGCGGGATCGAAGAAGCCCTGAATCACCAGGGTGCCCTTGGCGCCTGCGAACGCACCTGTGCCGCTGCTGACCACGGTCACGTCGACGAAGTCGCCCGTAGCTAAGTTCCACAGAATGTAGTCGGTACCTTGAAACGATCCGCTGGCAGTCGTGATGGTGTTCACGCCCGTGAGCTTCACCACGTTCGGATCATCGGTGGGCTCCATGAGGTCCATGTGCCACGACAGCGTGCCGGCGAGGCCGCCGGTCAGTGGTCCCCCGGTGCACAGCGTGTCGCAGGGCAGCACCTGAGACGATGTGAATCGACCGGTAAACTTCTTGATCTTGACGTGCGCGTCCGCGGGCGCGGCCCACAGCAGCAAGCAACTCGCCAGCATCACGATCCACGATTGCCATCTGCCCAGCATGGTGTCTCCTTTGGGTTTGAAGGTCCACGTCAGAAGTAGCTCCTGGAAAATCCTGCATCGATGGTCAGCACCTCACCGGTCAGATTGCTGCACAGCGGACTGCACAAGAAGGCCACGGCGCGCGTCACGTCGGCGTATTCGAGCGGCACGCGCGTCATCGAGCGCTTGCTGAGGTGTGCCCTGGTCTGCAGCGTACGCTCCTCACCGATCACACGCTTGGCTGCGTCGCTCTCGAGAATCGAGAAATTGACGGCGTTGCAGAGAATGCGCTCCGGTCCCAACTCCGCAGCCAGGTAGCGCAGCGCAGCGCCGAGCGCGGCTTTGGCCATGCCGACCGCGTGATAGTTGGGCATGGCAAAGTCCGCGCCGCCCGACAGCAGCGTCACGATGCGAGCCGCGTCCGACTTGACCAATAGCGGCCGAAAGTGACGAGCCGCCACCAGCAGCGAGCGCACTCCCACCTCCATCACGTCCCCGAGCTCGCGTTCCGAAAGCTCCAGCACTGGTCGCGACAGCGCGCCGTCCGGCACGTGAACCAACGTGTGCACCAGGAAGTCGAGCTGACCGAAGTGCTCGGCAAGACGCGCCGCCAAGCGCTCCATGGAGCTTTCGTCGCGCGCCTCGAGCTCCAGTCCGAGCAGACCGAGCTCGCCGAGTCGTGGCAGGAGCTGACTGCGGCTGGGTCGCACCGATACCGCAACCTCCGCACCCAGCGCCTGAAGCTGCCGAGCGATCTGGAAGCCGACGCTGTTCTCGGTCGAGCCGCCCAGCACCAGGCCGCGCCGACCCACGAGCAGCGCCGGAAGCTCCAGCGCGGGGCTGTTCATGGCGGCTTCTCCTCGGGGAACCACAGGCCCAGCGAGGCGAGCCCCTCCTGCTCGTACTCGCGAATTGCCTTTTGGATCGCGAAGCTGGCATCGACCGCGGGTAAACCGCCGATCCACATGGCAAGCCGTGCCGCGGCCTCGAGCAGCTTTTCCTTGGGCACGCCCAAGTGCAGCAGTGTTTTGGCAAACAGCCCGGCCGCCAGGTAGTCGCGCTGGCTGCACAGCACGCACATACCGATCAAATAGTTTTCCTGGACGGAAAGCTGGGAGGTGTCGGCCTCGAGCGAGTGGTAGCGGTGAATCATTTCGCGGAGCGCCTCGTTCTGAATGCGATCCAGAAAGCGCACGTGCGCCACCCCGGTGCCGGGTCCGAAGAGCGACTCCACATAGCTTTCGGTGTCTGCGATGTGCGGGGGCTTGCTCATGAGATCCTCAACGCGCCTGTGCGCTGGGTAGCAGCACGAGGTCGGCGACCACCACGTGCCCTGGCCGTGAAAGCATCCAGATCAAGGCGTCTGCGACGTCCTGCGCGCTGAGCCAGTTCGGAACCTGCTCGCGGATCTTTTCGCGGGCTCGCTCGAAGCCCTCTACCTTGTCGTAGATTGGCGTATCGACCAGACCCGGCGTCAGCGTGCTGACGTGGATGCCGCGCTGATGTAGCTCGAGTCGCAGAGCTTCGCTCAGGCAATCGAGCGCGGTTTTGCTGGCCGCGTACGGCGCGAACTTGGCGGCAGGCAGATGACGCGCCACGACCGTCGAAATCTGTACGATATGAGCCCCGGCGGTCATGCGGGGCACCAGGGCCTGCGTGAGCTCGAGCGCGGCGGTTACGTTGATCTCGAACAGTCGCGCCAGCCTTGCTGCCGGAACCTCGAGCGGGCTCTGGTACAGGCATTCGGCCGCGTTGCTGACGAAGATTTCCGGAGCACGCGCTGCGGCAAGCTCGGTGATCAGGCGGCGTCGGTCCTCTGGCACGGCCAGATCCGCGAGCAGCGGACGAAAGCCGGGCCCAAAGTCATGCGTCGCAGCCTCGAGGCGCGCGGCGTCCCGACCGACACCCATCACCAGCGCTTCGCTGGCGAGCAGCGAGCGCACCACGGCGGCTCCAATGCCGCTCGTGACGCCCGTCACCAGCGCCTGCCGACCCTGAAGGCTCGTGATGCGCGTCATACAGCGGCCCGGCGCAGCTGCGCCAGCAGCGCGAGCTCGCGCGCGTCCGCGGCCGGCGCCAGCGGCGGCGGTCCCGGAATGGCGAAGCGAAACTCGCTCGACTGGAGCAGCTGCTTCAAGCTCTCGGTGCGCGAGGCCATGATTTCCCGCACGATCCAGGGCTCGCCGGGACCGCTGCGCTCGAACACGCAAGCCTCGGTCACGATCGTGCGCACATTCTGGCCGCGGCTCGTGCAGTACTCGACCTTGCGTACCAGCCGCTTGGGGTCGGCGCGCGTCAGCACCATCACCTCGCGAGCACAAGCCGCGATGTCGGGCGCGCCCCCGCCACCGACCAGCAGCTCGCCGCCGAGCGAAGTGCTGTTGACGTTGCCCTCGACGTCCACCTCGGCAGCGCCAATCACCCCGATGCAGGCGCTATTGCCACCGCAGCACAGCGCACCGAGCACGCTCTCGATGGATGTGAGGCGCGCCGCGCTCGCCACGTTGCTACGGCTGAGCAAAAACGGATCCGCGTGCTCGATGTCGATGCCGGAGAAGCCGGTCTCCACCATCAGCTCGACGTCTAGACCGCGCTCGCCGAGCAGCAGCTTGGCCAGCCGGCATGCCGCGAACGACTGCCCGATTCCCGCCAGCAACGCGCGATAGCCGCCCTCGCTGACACGCCGGGCCAGGGCCCGCCCGGCCAGCAGAACGAGCTCGTCACCAGAATCCAGATCAGTCGGCAGCGGCGCCGGCTCGGCCGGAAACGCGCCCGCGTGGACCGGCAGGCCGCCCGCCACCTCGCGCAGCCCGTCCAGGCGCTTGGCACCGACCAGGTTGCGGTACGCGACACCAGAGTCGGCAGCCTGCAGCACCTGCTCGTCGAGCGCCGCGAGCGCCGCGCGATCTTCAGCCAGAGCGCGCCACTGCCGGTAGGCCGCGAAGTCGTCGGCATAGCCCGGCTCCTGCTCGTGCAGCTCGCGCGGTGCCACGTGTAGCGGCTGTGGATGCGCGCCGAACGGCTCTTCGCAAACTGCTAGCAACCGGTGCGCCGGCAGGGGAACCAGGTGCGGTAGGCTACGCAGCACCTCTGCCGGTACGATGCGCTCGACCGTCACGATGACGCCAGTCTTGGCCGCGAGCGCGCCATAGAATCCTTCACCGAAAGGCGGTGAAAACGCCACGTTGCCTTGGGCATCGCCGAGCGGGGCGTGCAGCAGCGTGATGTCCGGCGAAAGTGCCTGAACCAGCGCGAGGCGTCGCCCAGCGTTGGCCGGATCGGTAACCTCGACCAGTTTGCCTTGCGCCGACAACGCTTGGCCGATGGATGTGCCGGGCAGCGAGCGCGTGATCGCGTAGGGATGGCCGAAGGCGCCCGCCGCCAGGGCGGAGACGTAGCTCCACAGCGACCAATGCTCGAGCTCGTAGCCCTCCTTCAGCAGCTGGGCGTACAGCCCATTTTTGCGCGGCGTGGGGTAGTTGTCACCGAAGAAGCAGCTGACGTAGCGCCGACCCAAACGCAACGCTCCCAGCCAATGCAAAAGCGAGTGAAAGCCCGTCGCCATCAAGACGAAGGCGGGACGCTGGCCGCGAAAGCGCCGCGCTAGCTCCCGGATTGCGGCGTTCGAGCGACTGGGGGTCGAGGCGAAGCAAAGCTGCATGCCCGGCTCCACGAAGCGCGCGATGGCGTCGGACAGTGGCAAGAGCTTGCTCGAGGCAACCTGGCGCTCAAGCATGGTACAGCGCTCCCGCGCAGTTCATGCCTGCGCCGACTGCCAAGGACAACACCAGCTGACCGGGCTCGACTCGGCCAGAAGCCTGCTGCTCCGAAAGGCAGGCCGGGATGCTGGCGCTGCCCGAAAAGCCGCGCTCGCCCCCCACCCACAGCAGCTTGTGAGCGGGGAAACCGAGCTCCGAACGCACCACCTCGAGCAGCCCGGCGTGCGTCTGGATCGGGATCAACCAGTCGACGTCGGCTGGGCCCAAACCGTTGCGGCTGAGCAGAGTGCGGCCGCAGTCGAGCAGCATCTCCTGAGTGGCCGCGCCCGCGCGCGAGCCGAGCATGATGATCGAGGCTGCGTCCTCGCCAATCCCAACCCAAGACAGCTTGTCCACGTCGGTGTAGCCGCAGTAGTCCAAAAGCCCGGCGCCCGGGCGCGGCGCAGCGCGGCGCAGCACCACGCCACCCGCTGCATCGCCGGCGATGAAGCAGAACGACGAACGATTGCTGTCGGCGATCGAAAAGCGGCTGCCTTGCTCGACCGCGAGCAGCAGCACCGAGCGGTAGTTGGGATTGGCGAGTAGGCCGTCCGCCACCTGCAGCCCGCGTAGGAAACCGCTGCAGTAGCAAGCCTTGATGTCGAGCCCCAGCGAGCGCGTGCGCCCCAGCTGCTGCAGGACGAGCGGCGCCAGGTCGGCAAAAGCGCGATTGTTCGGATCGGTCGGATGGTAGTGCGGCATGCTGGTGCCGGACGCAACCAGCACTGCATCGATCTCGTCCACCAGCTCCGGCCGGCGCAGGGCCAGATCGGCCACGGCCGCGCGCGCCAACGTGGCGGTGTTTTCGTGCTCGAGACACCAGCGCCGCGTGCGCATTCGCGTCTCGCTTTCGAGCTCCGTACGCGAGCCTACGGGCGTGAAGCGGCAGCGCCGCCAATACTCATCGTTGTCGACCAGGTCGTTCGGATACGCGTGCAGCGTGGCCGCGATCTCGCTCGCGTAGCTGCTGCCTCGCCGCGCGTTACCGGTCATTGCTCGACCTTCTTGAGCAGCAGGGACGCGTTCTGCCCACCGATGCCGTAGGCCACCACCAGGCCGTTTCGCAGCCTGCGCGCCTCGCCGCGATTGGCCTGGTGATTGAAACCGTGCACGATGCGCTTCTCGTCGAGCTTGACCGTGGGCACCACGAAGTCGTGATGCAGCATCAGCGCGGCGGCCGCCGTGTTCAGCGCGCTGGAGGCGCCCAAGGTGTGGCCATAGATCGGTTTGGAGGAAATCAGCGGCACATCGCGTGTGCGCTTTCCGAACACGCGCTTCATGTAGTTGAGCTCGGAGATGTCGCTAGCCTGCACGCCGTTGCCATGACCGAGCACGAAGTCGACCTGACTGGGCGATAAGCGAGCCTCGGCGAGATTTTTCTGGATCAGGTCGGCCGGGCGTGCGCCCGTGAAGTCGACGTCGGTCGGGTGCTCGCCGCCGTTGCCGTGTCGAAACGCGAGCACCTGCGCCAGCACCCCGGCATTGCGTGCTTCGGCGTGCCGGCGCGTTTCGAGCACCACCGTCACGGCCCCCTCGCCGAAGGCATTGGCAGAGCTGCCGGCGTAGGGTCGAATCGCAAGCTCCGGTCGCTCGCGTTCGCTGCTGATCAGACCTGCGTCCCGGTACATCTGATACAGCGGCGCGATCAGCGCCGCGTCGTGGCCAGTGCCAAACGCCACCTCGATGCGGCCCGCCTGCAGGTCGCGAAACGCGTTGCCGATCGCGACGACGCCCGACGCGCAAGAGTTGTTGTAGGTATAGGTCGGACCCTGCACGCCCAGGATCGCGGCGGCCAGACCGACCGCCTGCCCCGGCATGGTAAAGTTCAGATCACGCGGCGTGAAGCGGCTTCCCGCTTCGTGCAGCTTGTGATGGATCAGCTCGTACCAATGGGCGAAGTTGCCGCGCGAAGTGCCGTCGAACATACCCACGCGCGTTGAAGCGATGTCTTTGAGCTCGAAGCCAGCATCGCGAGCCGCCATCACCACCGACACCAGGTACAGCTGCTGCTCCCGATAACAGGAGCGAAACAGCCGCTCCGGAACGCCGGTCAAGTAGCGCGCGCATTCGAAGTCGCGCACTCGACCGATGGCACACGGGATGCCGTCCGCCGGATCCGGCTCGATCGTCATCTGCGTTTCGCCATCTCGCAGCTGCTGCCAGAGCTGCTCGCGACTGTCGCAATTGGGCAGGATGACTCCGATGCCCGTGATCACCACCTCTTGCAGCGCTTGCAGATTGGGCATAGCGCGCAGTCGAGTCTGAGATCCATACCCCGCAACTGATCGATCCGCTGCGGGATCGCTGACTCCGCGCCTTACCGACATAGTTTTTTCCACGCCCCGACAAGCGCTTGCGAGCTGATTGCTCTCGGGCGTCGTCTTGATGTCAGCGTCGCAAGAATATGTTTTTCGCGACACCCCCGATCGAATGGGAAACGTTCTTTTGGCGCGGTTTTAACAAAACACCCAAGGTAGTTGCGTGTAATCACCCCTGAGAGAGATGTTGAAAACGGGTCATTCGACCCACCGGCGAGGCTTTTTGTCTCAGCGCGCGCCGGACGACTGCGTCAGCCACCAGATCAGATGACCCACATAGATGACTACTAGTCCGATGATGATCAGATTCACCGCGCGATCGAGACGCGGCTTGAGATGGCGCAGTCGCGTCAGCAGCCCGAACCTCACCACCAGCACGATGACGAGGAGCGCTAGTAGGATCTTCGATAGCAAATCAGTCTTGCTCCGCGCTGGCTCGTAATCAGAGTCTCAGGTCGTGGAGCAGCTGACCGCACGCTGCCTGTACGTCACGACCGCGCGAACGCCGCACGGTCACGAGCGACGGACGCCGCGCCAAAAGCGCGCGTGCAAAGGCGTTCAGGCTGGCGTCGCTCGGAGCGCGAAAGCTCGAGCACGGGTGTTCGTTGAAGGGGATGAGGTTGATGTTGTGCGGGAAATCAGCGCAAAAGTCGGCCAACCGCTGGGCGTCTTCGGGGGTGTCGTTGACGCCCGCGAGCAGCACATATTCGACCGTGATGCGCTCACGCGGGCGCAGTGGGTAGGCTAGCAGCGCTGCCTTCAACTGCTCGAGCAGGTAGCGGCGGCCGATTGGCATGATCTCGCTTCTTACCTGGTCGGTGGTCGCGTTCAAGCTCAGGGCGAGGAGCGGGCGCGCCTCGAGCTGGGCCAGCTCCAAAAGCTCGGGCACCAGCCCGGAGGTCGAGAGCGTGATACGGCGCGGAGAGAGCCCTAGTCCGCGCGCATCGCACAGCACCGCGATGGCGCGCGCTACCTCGGCGAGGTTGTGCAGCGGCTCCCCCATGCCCATGAAGACCAAGCTGAGCTCACTCGGGTGCCTCGGACCCAAGCTCGAAATTACACACAAGACCTGCCCCACGATCTCGCCGGCGCTCAAATGACGACCGAACCCCATGCTGGCCGTAGCGCAGAACGTGCAACCCATGGCGCAGCCAACCTGGCTCGAGATGCACAGCGTCACGCGACCCGGCCCGACCGCGCGCGGCATGTGCACCGCCTCGATGCGATCACTCGCGAGCTCGAGCAGGACCTTGGTCGAGCCGTCTCTCGAAGCCGAGCGCTCGACGAGCCGTGGTAGCTCGAGCGCCTCCGAGCCGATGACCGCGCGCGCGGCCTTGCCGAGGCGCGGCTGCCCCGCTTGCCAGAGCCACGGGCGCTGCAGGCTCTCGAAGCTTGCGTCAGCCGCTGCGACGCCCAGCCGCGAGAGCTGTGCAGGCAGCAGCCCGAAAGCAGCCGTCCGCCTCGCCCTGAGCGGCTGGGGGGCGATGCTCGGGACGAGCGGAAGGCGAGTCACGGGCGGCAGCATAGCCGGCCTTTGGCCTGTGGCCACTCCGCACGACCGAAGCTCGTGAGACGGGCGCCTTCTCAGTCTTCGGCAGCCGTCGCGGCTCCCTTCACGCGCAGCTGCACGAGCCTCTCCTGGATCTGCTGAGCGCGCGAATCGTCTGCCACGTCGGAGTGGCAGGAGGCCTTGCTGCCTTTCGAGGCACCCACTGCCGAGGCGGTCTTGCCGGCAAGCCGGTGCAGCTCCTCGGGCGGCAAGACACCGCGCTTTTCCAGAATTTCTCGCTGCTCGGGTGTGAGCGCCGGCGACTTCATGACGCGCTCGCGCTCGAAGCCCTCGGCCTTGCCCGAGGTAAATTCGTTGATCTCCTTGGAAATGCGTACCGAGCACCAATCGTGGCCGCACATTGCACAGAAGTCGGTATCGACGTCCAGATCCTCGTCATGAAAGGCGCGCGCGGTGTCGGCGTCGAACGCCAGCTCGAAGTGCTTCTCCCAGTTCAGCGCAGCGCGCGCCTTGGTCAGCGCGTCGTCCCAGTCGCGGCTGCCGGGTATGCCGAGCGCGACGTCCGCGGCGTGCGCCGCGATCTTGTACGCGATGCAGCCCTGCTTGACGTCGTCCTTCTTGGGCAGACCCACGTGCTCCTTGGGCGTCACGTAGCAAAGCATGGCCGCGCCGTGGTAGGCCGCGGCGGTCGCACCGATGCAGCTGGTGATGTGGTCGTAGCCCGGAAACACGTCGGTCACGAGCGGCCCCAGCACATAGAACGGCGCGCCATGGCAAACCGTGCGCTGCAGCTTCATGTTGTATTCGATCTGGTCGAACGGCACGTGACCGGGACCCTCGACCATCACCTGACAGCCTTTTTTCCAAGCTTTTTCGGTGAGCTCACCCAGCGTGTCGAGCTCGGCGAGCTGCGCCTGATCACTGGCGTCGGCCAGGCCGCCAGGTCGCAGCCCATCTCCTAGCGAGAACGATACGTCGTACTCGCGCATGATGTCGCAGATCTCGTCGAAATGGCCGTACATCGGGTTCTGCTTCTCGTGGACGAGCATCCACTTGGCGAGCAGCGAGCCGCCACGGCTCACGATGCCGATCAGCCGCCTCTGCACGAACGGCAGGTGCTCACGCAGCACCCCAGCGTGAATCGTGAAGTAATCGACGCCCTGCTTGGCCTGGTGCAGGAGGCCCTTCATGATCTCCGACTCGGTCAGGTCCTCGATCTTGCGACCGATGATCATCGAGTAGATCGGCACCGTACCGATCGGCACCTTGGAATTCCGAACGATGGCCTCGCGACACTCGTCGAGGTTGCCGCCGGTCGAAAGGTCCATCACCGTATCGGCGCCCCAGCGCACCGACCAGTGCAGCTTCTCCACTTCCTCGGTCGTGGAGGACGAGACCGGCGAGGCGCCCATGTTGGCGTTGATCTTGGTTTGGGTGGCGCGCCCGATCGCCATCGCATCCAGCTGAAATCCCAGGTGCACCTTGTTGGCAGGGATGATCAGGCGGCCAGCCGCCACCTCCGCCAAAACCTGCTCCGCGCTCAAGTGCGGCTCGCGCTCCGCGACGCGACGCATTTGGGGCGTGACGATGCCCAGTCGAGCTGACTCGAGCTGCGTCACCGGCACGAACCCCGCCGGAGCTTGCACGCGCGCGCCCTGCCGCGCCCAGCCGGCCGGTAAGAAGTCCCACGCCGTCTTGTCACTGGGCAACGGCATGCCGGGCGTATCCGGCGACGAAAAGCTGAGCGGGCCACCGATGGCCGCGGGGTTGGCGAACGAGCCGGGGTTGGTGCCTTCGCGGGCGCTCGAAGGATTGAAGGCGCCGCGCAGGGGAAGGGTTCTTTGTGCCATCGACTGTCTCTCTCATTTTCGAGGGAACGCCGCCGATGGGGCTCTGGCGACGCTTCCCTACGCCGGTGCAAACCGGATCAGGTTCAACGGGTGCTTCTCAGCGGTCCGAGGACCGCGCCCCGAGCGACGCGCCGAGCCTAGCACACGGCCAGCGGGCCGCGCTACTCGATCGCCTGAAAAACCAGGGAGCCTGCGACGGGCGAGTCCATGCGGCTACAACTCTCGTTCGGCGCTATGCCTTCGCGCTCACCCAGATCCACCGGATCGTAAAAAAGGCGCACCCGAACGCGAGCGGAAGAGCGCCATGGAATGACGGTCGCCTCGTCCCAAAGAAAATCGCGTGCTGATCGGCCGAGATGCCGCTCGAGAGCTTGTACTCGCCCTCCGCGCCGCCGAGCGTAAGCTCGTCGAGCTCCGTGCCGTGCGCGAGGCGTCCCGGTCACTTCTCGTGCCGTGGCCTACGCGGGTGAAACTACGCGCCTCCCGCGCAGAATTCCGACTTGAGCGCGTTTGTCCATGCCCACACGCTCGTACACCACACGGGCCAGTCTGAAGCTATGCTCATCGCTAAGCCGATGCGTCACTTTCCCGCTTGCTGCTCGGACTGCCGGCGGCTCTGGCTCGTCAGCACCATGCAAGCGCCTTCTGCGAGCCCGGTGTGCCCGCACTGTGGCGAGCGCGGTCGCTTGGTGCCGGGCGCCTACTACTCCGATCCGGGCGCGACGATCTTCGAACGGCTGGAAGCCGCTGTGCAGGCCTCACAGCTGAGCCCGACCGCGTTACTCGAGCTCGGCAATGAGCTCGAACGCATTTTGCCCTCGCCCATCGACCCGGCGATCGATGCGGCGTTCACCGTCAGCATGAGCCGCCTCGGTTTGAGCGGTAGTATCGACGAAAAAGCGGTCGGCAAGCGCGTGGTCTTGCGCATGCTGGTGATGATTGCCAGTACATTGTCTCGTCCGGTCGTGCGAGAGTCCGGCGTGATGCGCTTGCCCCAAACCATTGCTGGGTTATTCGATCTGGTCCCGAAGAAACGATCGCCCACGGAACCTGACGCCAAGACGCAAGTCGAGCAGGACGTGGCCAGTGGCGCCGACGAGGACGGCGAGTGAAATGCGGCTCCCACGCTTGCTCGCAAGCCTCGTGGCCGACTGTAACCTTGTCTCCGCCCTTCCCGCAGCCGCGCAGCAGGACGACCCTACGACTCGCTCGGCCGGTTTTCGAGCCGCTCATCGGAAACACCGCGCAGGCGATCACCGACCAAGTGCAGGACCGTGTCGGCGTTCTCGCTAATCAAGTGTGGCAGTGACGCCAGGACCTTGACGCGGTCGGCGGCGAATAGCTCGGCGTAGGGGTTCGCGCGTCCCAGGATCTTGTCCCGGATCAGCATTCAGCGCGCGTCGGCGCGTGGGGCATCCGGTCTGGCCAGCTGCGCCTGGATAGCCTTGGCTTCGGTCAGGTGCGACTCGACCGTAGCGCACATCTTCTTCAGCCCATCGATCAGCGTCTGATCGCTGGCCGTCGGCACGACGAGGCGAGGCATGAATGGCTCCCTTGGGTATACGGGTTGCGGTCTGCGCTCGTGCAGCAAGCGTGCCTCGGACCCAGCAAGGCAGCGCGGCCGTGAGGCCCGCTGATTGCAGCGTGCCAAGGGCATGAAAGCCGTCACTTACCAAGGCCCTGGTCAGATGCAGGTCGTCGACAAGCCGGTGCCGCGGATCGAGCACGCCGACGATGTCGTGCTGCGGGTGACCCGCACTGCAATCTGTGGGTCGGATTTGCACCTCTATCACGGTCTTGTCCCGGACACGCGTGTCGGCGCCACGCTGACACTGATCAGCATGAGTGCTCTCACGCTGCACCGGTTGGCTCGCCGTTGAGTCGCCGCCCGTATGCGGTCGCCTTGACCTTCCTGGCTTTGTCACTGACTCGCGAGAGTCGCGCGGACGATGCGCCTCCCCCGAGCTCTCGGGCTGAACCCGCGCCCTCGATGTGGCGACGCGAGTGGCCCACCTTCGGGGGCTGGGAAGCGGTGGCCACGGTTTCGGCGGGCGTGGGCACCGGAGTCCTGTATCTGCTCGAGCCGCCCTCGGACCCCCGCTGGGAGGGCGGCATCCTGTTCGACGACTCGATACGCCGCCACGGGCGGCTCGAATCGGCCAACGCGCGAAAGCAGGTCCGGGCCTGGGGCGATCTGCCCTACTACGCAGCTCCGGTCCTGCCGCTCCTCGTGGACCCGCTGCTGGTTGCCTGGCTGGTGCGCGACGACTCCAAGGCGGCGTTCAACCTGGAGTTTACGGCGCTCGAGGGCTTCGCCTATGCGGGCCTGCTTTCGTTCATATCCACGCGCCTCTCGGTGCGCGAGCGCCCGGATTCGACCGAGTGCCGGCGCACGCATACCGACGACAGCGACTGCGAGATCGACACCGAGGCGTTCTGGAGCGGCCACACGTCGATCGCGTCCGCGTCGGCCGGCCTGGTATGCGCCAACCACCGCTACTTGGCGCTCTGGGGACACCCGGTCGCCGACGCCGGCGCTTGCGTGCTGGCCACTTCCGGCGCGGTCTGGACAGGTGTCTCCAGGATCCTGGCGGATCGGCACTACACCACCGACGTGGTCGCAGGTTTCGCGGTCGGGTTCGGCGTCGGTTATGCGGTGCCGACACTGCTGCACTACACGCAGCGTCGTGGCGACGTCACGCTAGCGTTCAAGCCTGGGGGCGCTTGCCTGGGCGGCTGCCTCGAGCTGCGAGGGTCTTTCTAGCTGGGGCAGGGCCCCCAGCCCGACGAGACATGTGAGTCTTGGAAGGAAAGATCACGATCGGCGAGAGTAGGAGCCACCCACGAGACCAAGAACCGGCGAGGCCGGCGAACGTTCGAGGTCAGGTTGCAAGGGTCGCATGGCCTACCTGAAAACCTGCTCGGACCCGACAGCTCAGCAAAACTTGACTCATCTGTCACAGAAGACGGCTCTCAAGGAACCTAGTCGGGCCTACTCGACGAAAATGTCGACCGAGGGGCGAACCTTGGCGCAGGCGGCCAGGGCGGCATGGATCGGGTTCTGCTTGAAGGCCTCGATCAGCTTGGCATCGACCGGCGCGTCGTTGTCCACGTCGACGTAGGCCTGCGTCTGCAGGTTGTAGTCGAACCGCGGACCCCACTTGCGGGTGCCGAGGCGCGCGGTGATCGAGCAGTTGTCGACCATGTAGGCCACACCGCGCGAGTGCATGTAGGGGTTGAGCGAGTCGACGGCCTCGATCACGCTCTCGTTTGCCGCCTCGGAATAGGGGTGGCCGGCCTCGAGCAGGATGTCGATCTGCGCCATCATGCAGGCGGTGAAAATACCGGCCGTGAACGGGTTGAGAGGGATCTTGGCTTCGTCCCTCGACTTACGGACCTTGACACCGGTCTGCCACATCTCGGTGCCGTCGATCTTGCCCATCGAGCGCTTCTTCAGGCGCTCGCCGGCCAGGTTCACGCTGCGGATCTCGTTGCCGCTGCTGACCTCGTCGTAGATCTCCTGCAGCACTTCGCGCGTGGCCGGGTAGGCGGCCGAGTAAGCCTGCTCGAAGGTCTTCTTGCCGGCGGCGTCGAGCCCGTCATAAAGCGCCAGAATGCCGCGCTTCGAGATGGTCTTGGAGATCGGGCCGGTCACCGATTCGGCGGTGTTGCGGAAGGCGTCTTCGTGGCTCATCCCCTGACCGATGTAGCGGCGGTACAGGCTCTCGACGATGCCCCACACCGCGCCGAGCAAGATGCCGCGCTCGCCATAGATGTCGCTCTTGTACTCGGACTCGAGCGTGGTCTGGAACGTGTAGGGCGAGCCGAGCGCCACCGACCAACCGAGCGCCAGATCCGTGGCGCGTCCGTCGATGTCCTGCTCCACGGCGAAGCTGGCGTTGATGCCGGCGCCGTTCATTTCCTTACCCTGCACGTACAAGCGGCGCACGCTGGGGCCCATGCCCTTGGGGCACACCGCGATCACGTTCACGTTCGAGGGGAACTTGGCGCCGACATTCTTTAGATGACCGAGCAAGAAGCCGTGCGACAAACCCAGCGTCGCACCGGGCTTGAGCAGCTCGAACACCTTGCTGAACAGCTCGCTTTGCGCACCGTCCGAGATGAGGAGCAGAACGAGGTCGCTCTCCTTGATGGTGTCGAACATGTCGCCGAGCGTGCCCTGGTCCTCACTGAAGCCAGCCTTCTTGGCCTCCGCGAAGGAAGCCGAACCGGCGCGCAGCCCGACCTTGACCTTGATGCTGGTGCCCTCCAGCGAGTCGCGCAGATTCTGAGCCTGCGCCGGACCCTGCGAGCCCCAGCCGATGACGCCAATCTGCTTGATGCCGGCGAAGGCCTTGGGCAGCAGCGGCAGCAAGTTGCGTCCGCCCTTGACGATCTTCTCGGTCTTACCGCTACCGAGGTCGAGGGTGTCTATTTGAAAAACCTTGGAGCTGAAGTCGAGCGAGGTGGCCATGGCCGGAAAGGTAGCTTTGGATTCGCGTTGCGTAAAATGCATTGTTCGGCATAGTTAGTTGCGAAAAATGCAACACAGGCGTAAGCCTGGATTCAGGATGGATCTCGAAGCTTTACGGCTTTTCCTACACCTGAGCCGCAGCCTGCACTTCGGGCGCACGAGCCGCGAGTGCCATGTCAGCCCGTCAGCGCTCTCGCGCAGCATTCAGCGCCTGGAGGACGAGGCGGGGGCGACGCTGTTGGTGCGCGATCGCCGTTCCGTGGCGCTCACCGACGAGGGGCGGCTGCTGCAAGGCTTCGCTCACGACACGCTCACACGCTACGAGGCGCTGGAGCAACGGCTGACGCGCAGTCAGGATCGCCTGCAGGGCAGCGTCTCCATTTTTGCGTCGGTGACGGCGTGTCAGAGCTTCTTGCCGCCACTGCTAGCGCAGTTCCGGCGCGCGCACCCCGAAGTGCAGATCCGACTGGAGACCGGCTACGCGCTGGATGCTCTGGCCATGCTGCGCAGCGGCTCGGTCGACGTGGCGGTCGCGGCGCTGCCGGACGCTATTCCACCGACCTTGGCGGCGCGCGTGGTGGTGAAGATTCCGCTCGTGTTCGTGGCACCCGCCGAGACGGCGTCGATTGGTGAGCTACTGTCGCGCGAACCAGTCCCGTGGGGCGAGCTGCCGATGGTCTTGCCCTCGGCAGGCCTGGCGCGCGACTACGTGGATCGCTGGTTTCGCAAGAAGCGCGTGACTCCTCGTATCTACGGCGAAGTCGCCGGCAGCGAGGCCATCTTGTCACTGATCAGCCTGGGTTGCGGCGTGGGCATCGTGCCGCGTCTCGTGGCTGACCAGAGCCCCTTGAAGAGCTCGCTCAACGTGCTCGACGTGGAACCCCGCCTGCAGCCGTTCCGAGTCGGGGTCTGCACCGAAAAGAAGAAACTCAAGTCGCCCATTGTGAAGACCTTCTGGGAATCCATCGACCAAAGCGTCGAATGACCACCTCCTCCGCCCTCCAATTCGACTTTCATTTGTAATCCAACAAGCAACGCCCAAGGCGCGATGTTAGCCCTGAGGCACTTTCCGGCCGGGCTCTTGGATTCAAAATGTAAGTCGAGTGCGCGACCCGGCTAGAGCGCCGAGTCCGCAAAAGTTTACGATCGCTTCGGACCGAAAGGTAGCAGGGTGTCAACGGCCACGGAGCACTACTGCGGTGAGCTGTCCATCCTGGCTTGAGCCCGGCTCGAAACCGGCCTTAAAGCGTACGGCATGTCGCTCGCCAGCATCAGCCGTGAGCTCTCGCGCCGGGTGTCCGAGCTGCGCTTCGCCGCGCCGGTCAGCCACGTTTATAGTCCGCTCGAATACGCGCGCGTGCCGCACGAGCGCTACTTGAGCCTGTGGGGCAAGCCGCCCAAGCGCGCGCTGCTGCTGGGCATGAATCCGGGGCCGTTCGGCATGGCGCAGACCGGTGTGCCGTTCGGTGACGTGGCACTGGTTCGCGACTTCTTGCGCGTGACGGGCGACGTCGGAAGGCCCCCGAGCGAGCACCCGAAGCGGCCCATCCAAGGTTTTGAATGTCCGCGCAGCGAAGTCAGCGGCCGGCGACTCTGGGGCTTCGCGCAAGACCGTTTCGGATCACCCGAGCGTTTCTTCGAGCACTTCTTCGTGGTGAACTATTGCCCGCTCGCCTTCATGGAGGAGAGCGCCGCCAACCGCACGCCCGACAAGCTGCCCAAGAGCGAACAGCAGCCGCTGTTCGCCGCCTGCGACGCGGCGCTCGCGCAAATCGTTGCGGAGCTTACGCCGAGCTTCGTGATCGGCGTCGGCGGCTTCGCGACCGCCAGGGCCAAGTTGGCGCTGCCGGGGTTTGCGGGCGTCATCGCCACCATCTCGCACCCCAGCCCGGCCAGCCCCAAAGCCAATCGCGGCTGGGCCGAGCTCGTGGAAAAGGAGCTAGCCGACCATGGCCTCGCCGCCCTGCTACCGGAAAAGTAAGAGGCGGGGTTGGGGCCCCGCCGACCCACTAGGAAAGTCCTGAATTAGCCGGGCCCGCCGGCGCTTTTAGCCGGGCCGATTCCGAAAAACCCGTCTAAGCTGCCGCCGCCCAATGCTGCTCGTCGCAAATGCCCTGCTTCCCAAATGGGAATGGAACGTCGACCCCGTGATGTGGGAGCCGCCCAAGGGGCCGGTGGTCGCCTTGATCGCGGCGTTTGGCGTGATCTCGCTTTTGATGGGGCTCAAACGCAAGATCAACGACCAGACCACGACCGGCTTGTTGTTCCTGGTGATGGCCGCGGTACTGATGATCTTCTTGGGCGACACGGTCTCGCTCCGCTACTACAGCCTGCTGTTCGTGGTGGTGTTCCTGGGCGGCCACGCGCTCTTGAACTGGCAGGTCAAGCGCGGTGGCGGCAGCCCCGAGGTCGCCAGCGACTTCATCGTTTACGGCGTGCTGGGCGTGCTGGTGGGCGCGCGCCTCGGCCACGTGCTTTTTTACGATCTGGATCAGGCGCTCAAGGACCCGTGGTGGGTGTTCAAGATCTGGACGGGCGGCCTTGCCAGTCACGGCGCGGTGGTCGGGCTGATCATCGCGATGTACGTGTTCTGCAAGAGGCGCGGCGTACCTTTCCTAGAAGGCTCGGACCGCTTCGCCTTCTCCGCCACCCTGGGCGCCACGGTGGTGCGTATCGGCAACCTGATGAACTCGGAGATCGTCGGGCGCGTCGTGCCGGATCAGTCGTGGGGCATGCGTTTCCCGCGGCACGATCACAACGTGGCCGAGGTGCCGCTGCGCTACCCCAGCCAGATCTACGAGATTCTGCTGGGTACGTTCGTGTTCATCGGGCTTTTGATCGCTGACCGGGCCATGGGTTACGAGAAGCGGCCGCGCGGCGCGCTGATCTCGTGGTTCTTCGTGCTCTACTTCGGCGGACGCCTGTTCACCGAACGCTACAAGGAGATCGAGGCGCTGCCGGCCAACTCCCTCAGCACGATGGGGCAGTACCTGAGCTTCCCCGGGCTGCTCCTCGGCTTGTTCGGCCTGTGGCGCGCGTACAAGCGGCGGGAGCCCGCGGGCTGGGAGGAGCCGGGTGACGAGCGGGCGCGCGGGGCCGACCCAGGCGAGGACGAGGACGACGAGGACGACGAGGACGACGAGGACGAAAAAGAGCCGAGCAAGGCGAAGCCCGCCTCCACGCCCAAGCGCGAGGACGAC